>NZ_LN609302.1:1268728-1569561 GCF_001499675.1 Acetobacter ghanensis | reverse complement strand
AATATGCCGGCGAAAACTTGCCTGCTGGAGTGGTCGCACCTCTTCCCGGCCATGAAAATAATCCAGCCCCGTCTCCCCAATGCCGATAACCTCCGGGGCCTCTGCAACGGCGACAATATCCTGCACCAAGGGAAGCTCTGTTTCTTCCACATGGTCCGGGTGTGTGCCAACGGTGCACCATATGCGCATATCTGGCTGGCCAAAACCCGTCAGACGCTTTTGCTCTGGAGCATGAGACAGGCGAGTGCCAATTGTAACCATTCCACTCAGACCTGCCTCCCGTGCTGCATCAAGCAGCCCCGGAAGCTCTTCATCCGAGAAATGGTCCAGATGGCAATGAGAGTCGATCAATCCCGGCATGGTAACAACAGTCATACCTGCTCCGGTTCAACATAACGGGGGAAAATACCCTGCGGTGGAGGCAACTGCCGACCACCGGGCAAAGGTGTCTCAAGTGCAGCAAATGTCCGCTCGTCTTCCGCTACGCCAAGCTGGTCCAGCATCCGCGCCATGCTGTGCGGCATAAAGGGCTGAAGCATGGTGGCAATGCCCCGCAATGCGTCCAGCAGAACCCGCAGTACGTCGGCCATTCGCTCCACGTCCGTCTTACGGAGCGCCCATGGTGCCTGATGATCGATATAGGCGTTACAGGCGCGGATGACCTTCCACACATCTTCCAGTGCGTCGGTCAGGGCACAGCGTTCAAACTGGGCGGCCAGCAGTTGTGGTAGCACCGTAACCTGACCAAGCAGCTTCTGGTCATCTTCCGTCAGGCTGCGGCGTTCTGGCAGAATGCCACCACAGTTACGCGCAACCAGAGAAAGCGTCCTCTGGGCCAGATTCCCCAGATCGTTAGCCAGCTCCACATTATTCCGCATGATCAGCGCCTTGCGGGACAGATCACTATCCCCACCAAAAGGCACTTCACGCAGGACAAAGAACCGCACGGCATCCAGCCCGAATTCTGCAACCAGTTCTCTGGGATCAACCACATTGCCCAAAGATTTGCTCATCTTCTGGCCTTCTATGGTCCACCAGCCGTTGGCAAAAACCTTTTTAGGCAGCTCAATCCCAGCCGCCATAAGGAAAGCTGGCCAGTAAATGGCATGGAAACGCGCAATATCCTTGCCGACAAGATGCAGGCTGGCAGGCCAGAATGCCATGCGCGGCGCATCCGGGTCCGGGTAACCCAGAGCACTCAGGTAATTAGCCAGCGCATCGAACCACACATACATAACGTGCTGGTTATCCCCCGGTACGGGGATACCCCATTTGAAGCTGGTACGGCTGATGGACAGATCCCTCAGCCCCTGCTTAACAAAGCTGACAATCTCGTTCCGCATACCATGCGGACCCAAAAATTCTGGGTGCTGCTCATACAGAGCAAGCAGGCGGTCCTGATAGTCCGAAAGACGGAAGAAGTAGGAAGGCTCCTTGACCCACTCAACGGGCGCACCGGTGGGGGCAACCTTTTTGCCGTCTGGCCCATCCACCAGTTCATCTTCACCGTAAAAACATTCATCCCGCAGGGCGTACCAGCCTTCATACGCATCCAGATAAATGGCACCATTTCCCGCCACTTTCCGCCACAGGGCCTGCGCGCTGGCAATGTGGCGCGGCTCTGTTGTACGGATAAAATCATCGTATGAAATAGCCATGGCATCCGCCATGGCGCGGAAATTGGCGGAAACGTTATCCGCAAATTCTTTAGGAGCTACACCAGCGACCTGCGCGGCCTGCTCCACTTTCTGCCCGTGTTCATCGGTACCCGTCAGAAAAAAACATCATCTCCCGCCAGACGATGAAACCGCGCCATAACGTCCGCTGCGATGGACGTATAGGCGTGGCCGATATGCGGTGCTCCATTTACGTAGTAGATAGGGGTAGTCACATAGAAACGACGGGTCATTCTGGGCTCGCAATCGTCATGGCTTCAATAAGAGCTTCCTGTTTATCCAGATTAAAGCGTTCCGTCTCGGTATGAACGCGCATAATCTGTTCCCACGCGGCGGCAATGGCCATGCACTGGGCGCTGCCCGCCTTGGCGGCCTGCCGCGCTGTGGTTTGTAACTGGTCTGATAACAGAGCGAAAAAGAGGCTGAAACCATAATCCTTACGTAAAATGGTTTCGGCAATTTCATACCCCCGCAACGCGGGCACACCCTGCAATACTTCGGCTACCAACGCGGCTACACTACCGCCAGCATCCGCCAACAATGCCACAGCCTTGCCCGGCGCTCCATGTGCCTGTGCCAGAATACGCATAAAATCCTGCTCTGGCAGATCCGGCCATTGCGTATGCATGACCTTACGCATATCGGCCTCTGGCAGGGGGGCAAGCTCCAGCTTGCGGCAACGGCTGCGTATGGTCGGCAACAGACGTCCGGGGGCGGAACTGGTCAGAATCAGGACCGTGGCGGGTGGTGGCTCTTCCAGAATTTTAAGAACCGCATTCGCGGCACTCCGGTTCATCCATTCCGCACCATCCACAATAACCACCCGCCAGCCTCCCTCGGCTGCGGTCCGGCGTAAAAATGCGTTAATCGGCCGGACGTCATCGGCAACGATTTCCTGCCTATAACGCTGTTTTTTTTCATCATAGCCACGCTCGACCACCAGCAGATCAGCATGGGTCGCAGCGGAAATACGGCGTCCTGCGGGCAGCTCTTCCGCCTCACCACCCAGCAGAATGCGGGCCAACGCAAATGCGAATGTTGCCTTGCCAATGCCCGGAGGCCCCGTCACCAACCACGCATGGGGCATACGCCCCTTACCTAGCGCCTCGCGGAAGAGGGCCAGTTCCGCGCCATGGCCTTGCAAGTGCAATGACGCCAGACGTGGCGACATGAAAGTCCTGTCAGACATTGGATAATCTGGACAAAATTTCCTTCATGATCAGGCTGTTCACCGCCTCCTGACTATGGTTGGCCGTGGCAATACAGTGCAGACGCTCAGGGTTCTGGCGGGCTATTTGCTTAAACCCTGCGGCAATACGGGCGTGGAATCCTTCATCCGCCTGCTCGTAACGGTCTGTTGGCACACCACGCACAGCCAGCCTCTGCCGCGTGACCTCTCTTGGTGCTTCCAGCAGAAATGTCATGTCCGGCATTAGGCCAAGCTGTTTTTGCAACTCACCAATCAGTGCCAGAATAGCAGGGTCTCCCTCCGCCCTGCCGTACCCTTGGTACGCCATGGTAGAATCCGTAAACCGGTCGCACAGCACAATCTGTCCGTCTGCAAGCGCCGGACGGATAACCTGATCAACATGGTCAAACCGTGCGGCAAAATGCGTCAGAATTTCTGCCCGCAGAGACAAAGGGTTTTGTCCAAAAAGCAAAAGCTGCCGCAAATCCTCGGCACCTGGAGAGCCACCCGGCTCCCGTGTTGCTAGAACCCTATACCCTTGTGACTGTAGAGCATCCCTTAGCAGACGGAGTTGCGTGGATTTTCCAACACCTTCTCCGCCTTCCAACGTTATGAACTGGCCAGACATCATAAATTACAGATGAAGCCGTCTGGCTGCTCGCCCAAGCACACCCAAGGCAGGCACCGCCTGCCCTGCCACAAGCGGAATGGTAGCCTGCCTGCCGCCGGGCAGCACCACGGTCAACTGGCCAATAACCTGCCCTTCCTGCACTGGGGCAATAATCGGGCTGTCGTAATCCACCCCCACATGTGTACTGTTTTTCCAGCCGTGAGGCAGCAGCATCTTGAAGTCCTGCGCCGCAACCAGAGGCACCGTCTGGCTTGTTCCCATCCAAACAGGGGCCTGTTCAACCATCTCGCCCTTGTTGACGATCTGGGCATTTTCAAAATTTGCGAATGCCCACCCCATCAGGCGCTCACCTTCACGCCCACGGGCACCATCTGATGGCAGACCGTTAATGGCCATAACCACACGGCGTCCATCCCGCTCGGAGGAGGCGCACAGACCAAAACCACCTGCATCCGTGTGGCCAGTCTTCAGACCATCTGCCAGCCCCTTGACCACAAGGAGGTTACGGTTCTGCTGGTGAATTTTGTTGAAAACAAACTCTTTTTCCGAAAAGAAATGATAATATTCCGGAAAGTCATGAATAAGGCGCAACGCCAGATAAGCCACATCCCGCGCAGACATATAATGGTTTTCCGCAGGCCAGCCGGTCGCGTTCATGAAGTGTGAATTGGTCAGCCCCAGCTTACCGGCCGTATCGTTCATCAGCGCGACAAACTGTTCCTCAGAACCGGAAATTCCTTCGGACAGAACAATGCAGGCATCATTCCCGGACTGGATGACCATACCCTGAATAAGGTCCTGCACGGCAACGCTCTGCCCCAGTGGCACGAACATTTTGGACCCTTGCATCCGCCATGCCCGCTCGCTAACCGGCAGCATCTGGTCCAGCTTGAGCCGCCCAGCCCGCAACATGCCAAATGTGACATACGCCGTCATCATCTTGGTCAGGGATGACGGAGGCATACGCTCATCCGCATTTTTTTCCAGCACGGCAGCGCCGCTACCATAATCCAGAATGCAGGCCCAGCGCGCCATTGTATCCACCGGTCCAACGGGCGTGGTGGCCGGTGTTTCTGGCGTCATGCCACCAGCCGGAGCTGATGCCACGGGCGAGGAAGAAGGTGCAGCCCCGTGCCGAGGACGCGCCAACGCATCCACCACCAGCCCACCAGAAAAAAGGGCTGCGCCCCCTGCGAGTAAAAACCGTCGAGTCTGCAAAGCTATTCCCTATTCGACGACGATGTGAGAACCATTTAAACCATCTGCCAATGCCCGCTTAAGGGCTGCGTCTGCCGCACTTATAGTCGCAAACGGTCCTTGCCGGACAGCCCACATCATGCTTTGGCCAGACATAACGGGCCGCACCACCCCACCGTGCCCACCCGCCTGCCTCATAGCGGCGTAGCGAGACGTAAAATCCATGGTCTCGACCCAAAGCATGCCGGGGGATGCGTATCCCTGCGCGTAGGTAACAGGCATATCAGACATCTGCACGCCTGATGAGGGGGGAATTTCTCCCCCCGTACTGCTCCCGACTGGAGCACTACCGGCACCTCCAAGGCTGGACTGGATAACCTGCTCCTTGGGGGCGGCCGAAATTTGCAACGCCACACCTCCGGGTAAAGATTCCGCCAGTTGTCGGCTGGCCAATTCATCTTCCACAATACGGACCTGTGCCGGGTCGCGCCCCATGCCCAGCAGGTTGGCCGCCTGCGTGGATAAGCCAATGATGCGTCCCGGCTGGGCAGGTCCCCGGTCATTCACACGCACACGCACCTGTCGCCCATTTTCCAGATTTGTCACGGTAACAATGGCGGGCAACTGAAGTGTGGGGTGGCTGGCCGTCATGGTTGCCATGCTTCGCACCTCACCATCCGCAGTCAGTTCCCCTTCGCGGTCAGTCTGGCGGACAGCAAGCCCCGTCCCCTGCCAGGCAAATTCCTCACGCGGGTAAAACCATTGCCCCTGCGCGCTCCACGCTGCGCCAACGGTATAATGCACATCTGGATGACCCGGCGGATGTGCGGGAGAGCACGAGGCCAGCAACAGACAGCACCCAAAAACGACTTTTTTCACGTTATGGCATCACCCAGAAGCCCTACGGCCAATGCATAAAAATCTGACGGGTTGTACCGCCGGATCACGTTGAAATTATGGTAAACAATAAACGCCTCACCGCCGGCTCCATCCGGACGGATAACCGCTCCTTCACTGACGGACGAATCAAATGATCCGGCCCGAGGCCTTACCCCCTGCTGCCGCCACCATGCAACTGGCCTAACCTGACCACGCCCCAGTTGGGACTGACTCACCGTATCGGGGACCAGAACACCCTCCCCCCAAGGCTGACCGGCCTGCCAGCCGCAACGGGCAAGGTAATTGCCAATAGAGGCAAAAACATCCCCCTCGTTCCGCCAGATATCTGCCCGTCCCCCGGCAGGGTAACTAGCCGCATAACGCAGGTACGCACTGGGCATAAACTGCGGCTGCCCCATGGCCCCGGCGTAACTGCCAAGCATGTTGGCAGGGGCTACCCCCGCCTGCTCCACCACATGCAGCGCCTTGAGCAGTTCAGACCGAAAAAAACTGGCCCGCCGCCCATCATACGCCAAGGTTGCCAGTGCATCGATAACCGAGAACGTCCCCATCCGGGTGCCATAAGCGGATTCCAGCCCCCAGATCCCCGCAATAGCGCCCTTACTGACGCCATAAAGCCCGCTGATCTGCCCGATCAGGTCCGTACGCCGCTGAACAGCGGAGAGACCATCGTTCATTTTTTTTCGGTTAGAACGCGATCTTTGTACTGCGCCCATGTGAGGGTAAATTCCGGCTGGTGCCTGTCTGCCTGCAACACTTTGGGGTTGGGGGTGGATGTCAACGCCAAAGCCTGAGACACTACGGAGGGAGAAACACCCTGAGCTATGGCGTCCCGCCGCACTCCGGCAAGAAACGTGGCATATTCGCCGGTCGCACCATGCCCAGCATGAGCCGCCTTATGCGCACAAACCGGCGAGGCCACCAGTGCGGCGCCTCCTCCCAACAACAGTTCTCTACGTAACATGAGGCAAAATCCGCTTTGCAGACGACACGGGATATACAGCGTATCCTGCTTTTGCACGTCTGTCAGGCTGTGCTTTACTCTTTAATCCATGCCTCAATTGAGCTAACCGCAGAGTGCGTTTTTTGGGCGACATAAAGCCCCAATGCTTGACAGACGCCGCGCAAAAGAGCCTGTTGCCGCATGTTCTGAGCGTAAACTGAACAGACCTGCCGCATTGGAGACTAGGCCCCGTTGTGCTTGACCATTTTCTGGAAATCACAGCTTCACAACCCCTCCTGCAGGTTCTGATTGTTATTCTGGCCACTTTTGTGCTGGAAGATGCGGCAACCGTCATTACCGCCATTCAGGTCCACCTCCACACAATCAGCATTCCAGTTGCCTTGATCGCCCTCTATTGTGGCATTGTTGTAGGCGATGTGGGGCTTTATGGGTTGGGTGCACTCGCTGCCAAATGGCCACCCGCACAACGGTGGATTACGGTTCCCTCCGCGCAGGCTCAACAATCCTGGCTCAACAAAAACCTGTTTAAGGTTGTATTCATCAGCCGCTTTGTACCGGGCACACGCCTGCCGCTTTATACTGCCTGCGGTTTTTTTCGGGCTGGCCTTCCTGTTTTTACGGCGGCAACCACCTGCGCCACGTTAATCTGGACGACTGCGCTCTTCATGCTCTCCCTCCGAATTGGTGGTGTGCTGCTGGCTCACCTTGGTGCATGGCGCTGGGTTGGTATTGCCGGTTTTGTTATTGTTATCATTCTTATGGGGCGACTGGTTGCGCGCACCCAAAAACGCAAGATGTGACCATGCTCCCTGCCTCCCCACACGACAAACAGCCCAACCCGCTTTCCCTGTTTGAATTCTGGCCTCGCTGGGTTTTTTACACCCCTGTTGTCGCCTACTGGATTCTGCTGGGGCTGCGCTATCGGGATGTCACACTCCCTACGGCGGCCAACCCACGCATAACAACCGGCGGCCTGTGTGGAGAAAAAAAGAGCGAACTGCTAGATATGGCTGGCCCCTATGCACAGCAGTGGATTGCGCCGTATGCCACCTTTACAACTGGCAGCAATGATCTGGCGGATGCCACACGTGCCATGCGCTCCAAAAATCTGGCGTTTCCCGTTGTTGTAAAACCAGACATCGGGTGCAACGGCACGGGTGTTAAGCTGGTACACACACAGGAGGAACTGGCGCAGGTCTGCGCATCCTTCCCCCGCAATATCAGCCTTGTTGTTCAAAAACTGATTACATGGCCACACGAAGCCGGACTTTTTTACATCCGCCATCCAGACGAACCCACAGGCCGCCTGACCTCCCTCACCTACAAAGACATCCCTTTTCTAACCGGCAACGGGCGGGATACCGTTCTGGATTTACTTAAACAGGATGTGCGTACAAGTAAGGTGCTGCACATTTACACTCCGCGCCTGCAACATTGCCTGAACACCATCCCCGCCAAGGGCGAAACGCTGGAACTTGTCTTTGCTGGCAATCATTGCAAGGGGGCGGTTTTTCGCAACGGTATCCCGGACATTACTCCAGAACTGACCGCACAGATTGACCGGATCATGCAGGACATTCCCGATTTTTACTTCGGGCGCATTGATCTTAAATTCCGCTCGGTCGAAGACCTGTCCCTCGGCAAAAATTTTGAAATCATAGAAATCAATGGCGTGGGGGCAGAAGCCATTCATATATGGGATGCCAAAACCACCCTACGCGAGGCCTATGTGGCGCAGTTCCACCATTATCGGGAAAGCTACCGCATTGGGGCCAAAAACAAGGCTGCTGGCTGGAAACCGACAAACCTGTGGCACGGATTACGCCTGTGGCGTGCCCAGAAAAAACTTCTGGCCTCTTACCCCCTCAACGACTGAAACCGTCAGCCACGCTGCTCCCGCCCCAGACGGGAGTTATGCTTGCCGTAAAAGCGGTAGCAGCCCCACCCGCACAGCGTATAAACCAGCAACAGCAATGCTGGCACCGGGTCTCCGCCCTTAAGCGCCAGAAACATGTCACCACACAGAGGCGCGACCATAAAGCCGCAAAAGACCATGCCTAGCAGGGGCACATAGCCTATCCACACTCCGCGCACAGTAAACCCGCCAAACGGCACCATAAAAGGCCGCTCATAATCGGGCGCGGTATTGCGCATCCAAATAACGGTAAAACAGACAATGCCAAAGGCTGTGGCCGTACCCAGACTGACCAGATCCCCAATAATATCGATGGGAAGCGTAGCGGTTGCCAGAGCCACAACCACCCCCAGCACAATGCTGCCAATCCATGGCGTATGATACCGAGCGTGCAAACGAGAAAAAACGGAAAATAGCAGCCCATCCTCCGCCATGGCGAAAAAGATGCGGCTCTGGGCATACAGCAGCCCCATTAGCACAGAGCAAAGCCCAATTACCGCACCAATTTTGACAAACAGAGCCAGCCACGGCTGATGCATGGCATTAACTGCAACAGCCAAGGGGTCCGCCACATCCAGCGTCTGCCACGGCACAACCCCAATGAGCACCGCAGCAACCACCATATAAACCGCTGTACAGATCACCAATGAGAGCACGATCCCCACTGGCACATCCCGTCTGGGGTTTTTGGCTTCTGCCGCTGCGGTGGAAACGGCCTCGAACCCGACATATGCAAAAAAGATAACTGAAGCAGCCCGAAAAATACCAGGCAAACCATACCGGAATCCCCCCTCATAAGGCGGGATAAACGGCACCCAGTAAGCCGGGTGCAACTGCCAGATGCCCAGCGCAACAAAAATTGCCAGCACCCCGACCTTAAGAGCGACAATAAGGGAATTGATTTTAAAAGATTCCCGCACCCCCACAATCAGTAGGGCCGTAACAACCAGAATGGAAAATGCTCCGAGCAGGTCGCCCTGCCAGTGCCCCACTATGTGCCGGTTAGCACCTTCGTAAATGACGCCGAGGGTTGTGGTATGCAACGCGGGCGGAACATGCACACCCAAGTCTTCCAGCAGACTGGCCGCATAGCCGGAAAATCCTGCCGCCACCCCTGCGCACGAAATGCCATATTCTAGTAAAAGCAGCCAACCAACAGCCCACGCCCAGCCTTCCCCCATGGAGACATAAGCGTAAGTATACGCAGAGCCTGACACAGGCATGACAGACGCCAGCTCTGCGTAAGACAGTGCGGTAAAAAGGCAGGCAACCCCGGCAACAATAAAAGACAGCAGAATGGACGGCCCCGCATAATCTGCGGCCGCGGTGCCAGTCATGACATAAATGCCAGCACCAATGGTGGACCCCACGCCCAGCATGGTTAATTGCAAGGGGCCCAGCGTTTTTTTCAGACGCTGCCGACCGTTTTCTAGCTTTATGCGCGCAAGCGTCTTGCGGCGCACGGGAGCGCTGGCCTTTTTCATTCTGTCCACCCGCTTAACCTGCGAAGTGGAACATCAGGAATGCTGCCCCTCCTGCAACCATGCAATACCAGGCGAATGGAGACAGCGCCCAGCTATCGTGCCGACGGAAATAACGCATCAAAAACGCCGTACTCGCCAATGCTGTAACGCCAGACACAACCGCCGCCAGCATGGCTATGTGCAACTGTGCCGGATCTATAGGGGCATGGCGCATTTTAAATGCCTCACGCACGGTGGCCGCGATAATAACCGGCTGTGCCATGAGGAACGAAAATTTTGCGGCCGCATCATGGTGCAGACCACGGAGCAGCCCCCCACAGATCGTGGCCCCGGAACGAGAAAGACCGGGGAAAAACGCAAAACACTGAAAAAACCCGATAAACAGAGCATCCCGCGATGTCAGGCTGGCCAGGTACCGCACCTCCCGCCGCACCACGCTGCCACGCAGCTTTTCAACAACCAGCAGCAGGATACCATTCAGGAACAGGAATAAGGCAGCAGACGATGCGGAACCAAAAACACTGCGCAACCAATGTTCAAACACGCCCCCAATAATAACCGCCGGAACGGTAGCAAGGCATATCAGCCATAAAATATGCAGACTTTCCAACTGGATGCGATGCCCAAACGACCCGAATGCGCCTTTGAACAGAGCCAGCCAGTCCTGCCAGAAAAAAATCAGCAGGGCGACAGAGGTCCCCATATGCAGCATAACCAGAAACGGCAGAAATGTTGGGTCATGCAGGTCATACGACCAGTGCAGCAAAGCTGGCAGGACAACAGCATGTCCAAGGCTGCTGACAGGAAACAGTTCTGTAGCGCCCTGAAGCAGGGCCATGATAAGTGCCTGAAAAAGAGACATGTAGGTGTAGGGTTCCAAACTGTCTGAAATCTTACTGCTGTCCTTGCACCATGCGCCTAAGTGCTGCAAGGATTTCGTCTTCTTTACTTTCTACGCACGCACACATTTCTGATAAGAGGTCGTAACGCTCCATGAGCCGACAAAACCATATAGGCGCGATTATTTGCAGCACTCTGGTTCTGGCTGCGGCAACCGGGTTTGGTGTTTATGCCAGCAACACGCAAAAAACACCGGGGAAAACTTCGTACGAACTCACAGCCAGATTTGTCTCCGCCAATGGTCTGGCACGCGGTGCGGATGTAGACATTGCCGGTGTAAAAGTTGGGCGTGTTGCGGCCATTATCCTCGACCCCGCCTCACAAATGGCCATTGTTCGCTTCCAACTGGATGGTGCGCTACACCTCCCCACGGACAGCACCCTCACAATCAGCAGCAGCACACTCTCCTCCGAGAATGCTCTGATGATTGAACCGGGTAAGGCCACCACCTTTGCGCAGGCTGGGCAGATGCTGCCCCACACATTGGAACCATCCAGCCTGGAACAGCAGGTCAGCAACTATATTTTTGGAGCGGGCAACCTGAGCGAATAAGCCAATCCCCACCAAACATTCAGTTTTTTGCAAAAAAACGAATAAGGTGGATTGACGCCCCCCTGCGAAACGGATACATAACCGCCACCAACCAATGGCGGCGTAGCTCAGTGGTAGAGCAGGGGAATCATAATCCCTTGGTCGGAGGTTCAAATCCTTCCGCCGCTACCAATTCCCTTGAAAATTCAGGCAATCATTTTACCTCTTGGGCGTTCCCAAGCAGGGAATTTGTGCGTTCTGTTTTAAAACATAAAACACCCTGCTCCACTCTGCGCCATACGTGTCATGGCAACAGAGCGAATACAGGACGCGCCAGAATCAGCCTTCTGACAATTCCGGCTGCGGCTCGGAAGAAAGGTCTTTGGGTTCGCCAGAGGCCTCATTATCTGTGTCTGCCTGCCCGGCTTCCTCATCCTCGGAAGTCGTCGCTGCCACCCGCTGCTGCCGGGCAGCCTGACGCTCTGCGCGTTCCTGCTGGCTTTGCTGCGCGGCCTGCGCCATAGCGTTCAGAATACGAAAATAATGTTCGGCGTGCTGGAAGTACGCTTCTGCCGCAACACGGTCACCACTGCCCGTTGCATCGCGGCCAAGCTGAAGATATTTTTCAAAAAGCTGCTGCGCTGTGCCTCTGACCCGCACATCGGGGCCATGACTGTCAAAAACATGATTCCGATTCATGGGAATCTGGCCATTCAACTGCCTGGACGCTCCATTGCTCCCGTTGGAACGATGGTGTCTGGTACGCATCCGTTTTACATTCATGGGTTTATCACAGTGCTTTCCTGTTCATGGCACTTTGCATGAAGAAACAGTCCGATACAAAAGGCATGTTCCTGAATGAAGGCCGAATTGTTTTTTCGGAATGGGCTTTTGGAGGCAATCTGTTTTTATCGCCGGAAGAAAAGCCCTTACCGCTCATCCACCGTGGCAGATTTTATTAATCTGCATTCTGCCGCAGGACTGAGCTTTGCGATAATAACAACGCGAACCCACAAAGCCAACCGGTTTTTTTATATTCTGGCAGATGGCTCACTCTGACGCAGCACAACACTGCGCGGAATACCTGCCAGATCTGGCACAATCTGCACAACATCCAGCCCATTCTGCCCGGCAATGGCCCGCAATGCCGCATCCTGCCTTATGCCGATTTCAAAAATGCCAATCCCTTGTTCACTCAGCCATAGTGGCAGTTGGCTGCACAAATACCGATAGGCATCCAGACCATCCGCCCCACCATCAAGCGCACGCACGGGCTCATGCGCCCTCACCTCCTCCATCAGATCATCCAGGTCTGCGGTGGGAATATAAGGTGGGTTGCTAAATACGACGTCAAAGCGAGTTCCTGCACGCAGAGCTTCGCCCCACTGCCCGGCCATAATCAATGCCCGCTGCGCCATATTGCAACGCTGGGCATTACTACGTGCCAGCATGGCGGCAGCGGGATGAATGTCCACGCCAAGCCCCCAAGCGTTCGGATACTCCGCCAAAGCCGCAAGCAGAATACACCCTGACCCCGTCCCCATATCCAGAAATGACAGTTCCGCATTGTGGTCCGGGCAATGGTCCAGCAAAGCGGCAATCAACGTTTCCGTATCTCCACGAGGCACAAGAGATGCAGGGGACACCCCAAGCTCCAGACTCCAGAAGCCCTTGCTCCCAGTAATATACGCAAACGGTTCGTGCTGCGCCCGCCGACCGACCCACGCCAAGAACGGTTCAGCCGCGACAACCTCCCGCGGGGACATGGCCAACAGAGCCTCTGGCGTCAGGCCCAATGCGTATTGCAGCAGCAGACGCGCCTCCCTACGCGGATTTTCCACCCCAGCATCGCGCAAAAGTGCCGTCCCGCGGACCAGTAGGTCCTGTATTGACTGGTGAGAAGCCGCATTTTCTGCTTTGCTTTGAAGTATCATTTCAACAAATTACCTGATCCGCACATCAATGCCTATTTCCAGCTTTTTATTGCCTCTTCGGACTTTTGCATTCATGGCAGCCATCTCTGCGCTGTCTATGTCCGTGCGTCCTGCTCTGGCGGGAGAGTTTACGGTGACGGACGAAAAAGCTGACATGGAAATTTCCGAAGTCTCCCGCATTTATCTGGACGGCAGACTGGCATCCGTCTTTCGGCTGGATGACAGCACACGCTACAAAACCGTGCGCATTGCCACCCCTCAGGGCCGACTGGACCATACCTACACATTGTGTGGAGAAATTACCATTCGCACGCCAGATGGTCGGGCAGAAACCCATGAGGTCAGCAGTAGTGGCATTTTACATAACCCGGACGGACATCATTTTGATGCGTTGGGGTCCGATGGATTTACCGACTTTTTCCTGATCGACCCTCAGGCGCCAGAAGCAGCAGAGCGCCTGCCCGGTCGGGGCGAAGTGTGCTCCGCCCCCATTAGCTGAATAAAACTAGAATCCAGCGTCCGCCAGAAGAGCCGCCTGCTCCTCCTGCGTTAACGCATCCACAAATTCATCCAGCTCACCCAGCATCACGCGGTCAATCTTATACAACGTCAGATTAATGCGGTGGTCTGTAACCCGCCCTTGTGGAAAATTATACGTCCGTATCCGCTCAGACCTATCCCCCGTACCAACCTGAGAGCGCCGATCGGCCGCACGACTGGCATGAGCCTGCTCACGCTCGCGCTCGTACAGACGCGCACGCAGAATTTTCATCGCCTTGGCACGGTTCTTATGCTGGCTTTTTTCTTCCTGCATGGACACGACAATGCCTGTCGGCAAATGAGTGATACGCACCGCACTTTCGGTTTTGTTCACATGCTGACCACCAGCACCGGACGCACGAAAGACATCGATCCGCAATTCTGTCTCGTTAATTGTGACATCCACCTCTTCTGCCTCTGGCAGCACGGCGACCGTAACCGTGGAGGTATGAATACGTCCCTGAGCCTCTGTTGCCGGAACACGCTGGACCCTATGCACGCCAGATTCGTATTTGAGGCGAGCAAAAACACTCTTGCCATTAATTTCGGCAATGCCGCACCGTAGGCCACCCAGCTCGCTCTCGTCATAATCCATAACGGTAAAGCGCCAGCCCTTAAGGTCTGCGTAACGGCGATACAGGTCAAACAGTTCAGCCGCGAACAAAGCGGCTTCATCCCCCCCAGCAGCCGGACGCACTTCCAGAATAGCGCTGCGTTCATCCGCCACGTCTTTGGGCAGCAGCGCCAAGCGGACCTCCCGCTGCAACCCGGGCAGGCGTTGGCGAAGCTCTGCTAGTTCTTCCCCCGCAAGCTCCTGCATTTCCGGGTCGGACAAGAGAGCTTCAGCCTGTGTAATGCCCTGCTCTGTTGCGCGCAGCTCATTAATCCGGGCAACAACTGGTTCGATTTCCGCATATTCGCGGGATGCCTGCGTAAAGGCATCTCCGCTCAGCCCACTTGCCAGATGCGCTTCCAGTTCCAGCGCCCGATTGGCAATCCGGTCCAGCCGCTCATCAAGATTCATTACGCAAAAATGCTCCGTGCATCAGACATAAGGGCGGCAGATGCGACTTCGCTTTCCTGCCCGCTTTCCATGCTTTTGACGCGGAATACGCCCCGGACCAGTTCATCCTCGCCCAAAAACAGAACATGGCTTGCATTCTGCTTGCCTGCCCGTTCCATCCTCTTACGCAGTGACCCCTTGTAGCCAATTTCCGTACGGACGCCTTGCTGACGCAAGCCCTGCAAGATCTGGCATACGGCTTTTTCATCAGGCGAGCCGACCGGAATCAGCACGACAGAACGTGGAGCCTCTGGGGCACTTTCCAACAACATGGCCAGACGTTCCACCCCTGCAGCCCAGCCAATAGCGGGCACTTCCGGCCCTCCCATCTGCTTGACCAGACCGTCATAGCGACCACCAGCCAGCACCGTACCCTGCGAGCCCAAACGGTTGGTCACGAACTCAAACGTAGTGTGGTTGTAGTAATCCAACCCACGCACAATGCTGGGGTTGACGGTGTACGCAATGCCAAACAGATCTAACTTCTGGCGCAATTCATCCCAGAATGTACGGGCCTCTGGGGTCAAAAATTCAGCCATCATCGGCGCGTTGGCAACAAGCTCGCGGTCGCCTGCATCCTTGCTGTCCAGAATACGCAGCGGATTTTTTTCCAGCCTGACACGGCTATCTTCTGACAGCTTGTCTCCATGTGCTGAAAAATATGCCACGAGCGCATGCCGCCATGCGTCCCTGCTGGCAGCATCCCCCAGTGTATTCAGTTCAAGCGTTACACAATTCGCAACACCCAAGGCTTCCAACACAGCGTAACCCATGGCAATGGCCTCGGCATCCGCCAGAGGCTCGGCGGCACCAAGCAACTCCGCTCCGATCTGATGAAACTGGCGGTAACGGCCCTTCTGCGGCCGCTCGTGCCGGAACATCGGCCCCGTATAAAACACTTTCTGCGGGAGAGACTGGGTTAGCGCATTGGTAACCAGCGCACGACAGACCGCAGCAGTCCCTTCTGGCCGCAAAGTCAGGCTCTCTCCATCCCGGTCATTGAAGGAGTACATCTCCTTGGAAACCACATCCGACGTATCGCCCAGAGAACGGGAGAACACGCGGGTTTCTTCAAAGATAGGGGTGGACCATTCATCAAACCCGTAGAGTCCAGCAATATGGCGGGCGGTGCTCACCACGCGCGCATGGCGGCGCTGCTCTTCTCCAATAAGATCGTGCGTTCCTCTTACGGGCTGAATGCTGCTCACGGCCTGTTTTTCCTGATTGACGGGCAACCCCAAGGGGCTTTGGCGTCCTGATATATGAAATGTACTGAACAAAAAGCCGCCACACGCCCCGAACAGGCCGGGTTACGTGCGGCGGATGGTATGCAAGTTTTAATTGGCGGAGGCCATGTCTGGCAGTTCCGGGGCCGCCCCTTCCTGCTTGGCACGCGCTTCTTCAGCCTCAATGGCCGCCACGCGTTCTTCCACCAGACCAACAACATGGTTGATCATGTCCCCTGCGGGCACGGTGTGATCCTGCTTACCGGCTGAATAGACCATGTGGCGGCCGGAACCACCACCCGTCACACCCAGATCCGTCATAAGGGCTTCACCCGGTCCGTTAACCACACACCCGATGATGGAAAGCGTGAGCGGGGTTTTGATATGGGCCAGACGATCTTCAAGAGTCTGGACCGTTTCCACCACGTTAAAGCCCTGACGTGCGCAGGACGGGCAGGAAATAATTTTAACACCACGATGCCGCAGCCCAAGGGACTTCAGAATATCCCAGCCCACCAGCACTTCTTCTTCCGGTGCGGCAGAAAGCGAAACACGCATGGTGTCACCCACACCAGCCCACAGCAGATTGCCCAGACCAATGGAAGACTTGACGGTACCAGCACGCTTGCTGCCTGCTTCCGTAATACCAATGTGCAGCGGATACTCGCACGCATCGGCAAGCTGCTGATAAGCCGCAACTGCCATGAACACGTCCGACGCCTTTACGCTGATCTTGAATTCACGGAAGTCATGATCTTCCAGAATTTTGGCGTGTTCGAGCGCACTTTCCACCAGAGCTTCGGGGTTGGGCTCACCATATTTTTCCAGCAGGTGCTTTTCCAGCGAGCCTGCGTTCACGCCAATACGAATGGAGCAGCCATAATCCTTGGCAGCCTGCACCACTTCGCGCACACGGTCTGCACTACCAATGTTGCCCGGATTAATGCGCAGGCAGGCAGCCCCGGCCTTGGCGGCCTCAATGGCCCGTTTATAATGGAAGTGAATGTCCGCCACGATGGGCACGTTCACTTCCTTCACAATTTCAGCAAGCGCCTTCGTGCTGTCCTCATCTGGGCAGGACACGCGAACAATATCAACGCCTGCCAGTTCCGCCCGGCGAATCTGCTCAATGGTCGCCTGTGCGTCGCTGGTCAGCGTATTGGTCATGGTCTGGACGGAAATTGGGGCGTCCCCACCGACGGCTACCTTGCCGACGTGGATCTGCCGAGATTTCCGACGCTCGATATGCTGGTATGGCCGGTAGCCGCTCATCTTACATCCTTTTGTCGAGACGACAGTTGAGGGAGGTGGGCCGCATTTCGGCGCTGCGGCGTCTCCCGCTTTAAGTTTGCTGCTTTCCTGCCAAAATCAAGCCCTGTTGGCTATACATAAAGCATGGAAAGAGCCATTCAATGCGTGCCAAGCCCATTTAGCTGGCGGGCGTTCAGGTCGTCCGCACTCGGCTCGGCGGGGGGTGTATTGCCGCGTGGCGGCGGTTTAGCCGCCTCAGCCTGTGCCGGTGCCGGTGCAGGCGGCCCACCCTCAGTGGTAACGGGCGCAACGTCCTTTGCACCATTGACTGGTAAGGATGCAGCCCCCGGCGCTGATCCGGCAGGCACAACAGGTGCTACAGGTGTGGGGCTAACCCCACCAGCCTGAGCCTGCTGCATGACATCTGGCGTGAGGGCTATATGCCGCAGCACGGCCCCATTCCGTCCCAAAGGCGGTGTTGTCAACGCCCCCTGCGCCAGTACAATCCCACCGGCATTCCCGACAGTAAGGCTGTAAGGCCCGTTATCGGCAGGCACGCTCCAAACATCACCCGGTTGCAGAATGTGATCATACACCACTTTGCCTGCGGTGTTCTTTACCTGAACCCAGCTTGGCGCGACTGCCTTGAGCATAAGCGGTGCATCCACTGCGGGCACAACCGCATCCGGCTCACTGTGAGCCGGCGGCACTGGCAAAGGTGCACCAACTGGTGCAGTACTTCCCCCTGCATTTGCAACACCGGCATCCGCAACACTGGCCGCATTGCCGGACGATGGGGGCTCGCCCCCTTCTGGTGGTGCGGGGGGCGCTAAGGGAATAACAGTCGGAGGAACGGTTGGGACCTGTGCGATGTTATGGTCAGGCAGAATGGAAGCAACCTGTGGGGACGGTGCGTTTTTTGCACTCTCACCGGGCATAAGGGTCGCTACAGGCGGCACCCTTTCCGGCACAGGCGGGGCATGTCCAACAAAACAGTACCACCCCACATAACTGGCCAGAATAACAATTAGCCCCAACGAAATACTGACAGAGGGCGGCAAACGACGGTCAGGCGGAGGATCGGGAAAATCCAGTTCTGGCTTGCGCACCCCAAGCCGCCCCTCCTGACGGTACAGCTTGAGCAACTGCTCCGGGTCAAAGCCCAGAGCCTGCCCATATGTGCGTAAAAAACCTAGTGCATAGACCTCGGCGGGAAGAACGCTGGCATTACCGCTTTCCAACGCTTCCAGATAAACGCCACGGATCCGCAGCCAGGCGGCAACATCCTCAATTGCCCAGCCAAGCTGCTCCCGGCGTTTACGCAAAGCTTCGCCTACCCCCAGAGCCGCAGCATCTGGCAGCGGGGGCAAAGGCGAACCTTGCTCCTGATCAGAACCTTGGGCGTATTCAGCCATCCGCATCCATACGACGTTGTTGACGTACCAGTGCCACAGTAGCCTGCTCGACCAGATCTTCAATAATCTGCGCCACGGGCTGGACAGATGTTACCATACCAACAGATTGGCCTGCCATAACAGACCCCTGCTCAACATCGCCATCAATCACGGCACGGCGCAACGCACCAGCCCAGAAATGCTCGATTTCAAGCTGAGCAGCCTCCCGCGTGAGTTCCCCCGCCTGAAAACGACGGATCACATCGGCCTGATGGCTGACAAACTGCCGCCCACCCTCGTTACCAAGAGCACGCACGGGAATGACCGGAAAACGTTCATCCAGCTGAACGGAGGTTACGGCATCACGCGCAGCGGCACGCACAAATGCTTTTTTGAACTTTTCGTGAGCGATGCTTTCTTCCGCCGCAGCAAAGCGTGTGCCCAACTGCCCGCCGGAGGCTCCCTGCTCAAGGTAGGATACCAGAGCGTCGCCCCGACCCAGACCGCCCGCAACAAAAACCGGAACACTCTGGATATGTGGCAGAATTTCCTGCGCCAGAACGGTTAGCGAAACCGGGCCAACATGCCCACCGGCTTCCGCGCCTTCAATCACCAGCGCATCCACGCCCATCTTGACCAGACGCTTGGCCAGCACCAGAGCCGGAGAGAACGCAATAACCTTTGCCCCTCCCTCCTTAATGGCCTTGATGGCTGCGCCGGGGGGAATACCACCCGCCAGCACAATGTGCCCCACGCCTGCATCCAGACAGACCTGCACCAGCTCATTCAACTGCGGGTGCATGGTAATCAGGTTCACGCCAAAGGGGCGGTCCGTCAGAGCGCGGGTGGCCTGAATTTCCTCCGCCAGACGGGCCGGTTCCATTGCCCCGCAGGCAATGACGCCAAACCCACCAGCGTTGGAAATAGCCGAAACCAGATTGCGCTCACTGACCCAGGACATGGCGCCACCAAGAATGGCATACTGCGCCCCCAAAAACTCGGTTCCACGCCGCCACAGGGCATCCAGCCGCTTGCGGGCGCGTTGCAGCTCCGCATCCGTGGGGGCATCGCTCGGCGTGACCACTTGGTTTTGCTCAGACATTGTCCAGCCCGTATGCGGTATGGAGGGCACGAACGGCAAGTTCTGCATATTCCGCCGCCACCAGAACAGAAATCTTGATCTCGCTGGTAGAGATAGCCTGAATGTTGATCGACCGCTCAGACAAAGTGCGGAACATGGTGCTAGCCACGCCAGCGTGCGAACGCATGCCCGTGCCGACAACGCTGATCTTAACAATATCCGGGTCAGTCGCCAGTTCTTCGTACTGCACGGAGTCCCGAACACTTTCCAGCACATTGATCGCCTGCGGCAGGTCGCTCTTGCTGGTTGTGAAGGTCATGTTGGTGGTGCCGTCCGCGCCAGTGCTTTGCACAATCATGTCCACGTTCACGTGCGCTTCGCTCATCGGGCCAAAGATCGCTGCGGCAATGCCGGGACGGTCCGGAATACGCCGAACCGACAGCTTGGCTTCATCACGCGAGTAGGCAATGCCGGTAACCAGTTTCTTTTCCACGATTTCGTCCTCATCCACCACCAAAGACCCGGGAAGATGCCCTTCCATAACAGCCGGACCATCCGCAAAGCTGGAAAGCACCTGAACCCGCACACCCTCACGCATGGCAAGCCCTACACTGCGGGTTTGCAGCACCTTGGCGCCGACCGAGGCCAGTTCCAGCATTTCCTCATAGGTAATTTTATCAAGCTTGCGCGCTTTCGGCACAATACGCGGGTCGGTTGTGTAAATGCCATCCACATCCGTGTAGATGTCACACCGGTCCGCCTTAATGGCCGCAGCCAGCGCCACAGCGGACGTATCCGAACCACCTCGCCCCAAAGTGGACACACGCCCATCTGGCGCAACGCCCTGAAAGCCCGCCACAACCGGCACCATGCCCTCGGCCATGCAGCCCAGCAGACGTGCGCCATCTATCGTATCCAGGCTGGCTTTGCCATGCGCCGAATCGGTTAGAATAGGCACCTGCCAGCCGGCAAACGAGCGGGAAGGCACACCCAGCTTCTGCAATGCAATGGCAAGCAGACCACTGGTCACCTGCTCTCCCGTAGCCACAATGGAATCGTATTCCTTGGGATCATGCAAAGGAGAGAGAGACTGACAGAAGCCGACGAGCCTGTTTGTCTCCCCCGCCATGGCGGAAACGACAACCAGAACATCACATCCTGCGTCTTTCTGTTTTTTGACGCGCTCGGCCACGGCCCGAATACGATCAAGGTCGCCGACAGACGTTCCGCCGAATTTCATGACAATCCGGGGTGCGGAACCGGACATAGCTTTATTCTCCACCAGACAAGCCGCAGAACATGCCACCAACCCCAATTCGACCCCAGCTCTGCCAGAAAAGACGAACAGGAACGGTTGCACAGCTTTACAAGGCGCGTCACATAACCTTCCCGGCCCCCTTTCGTCCAGCGGGGAGACCAGCAGGAAAGGAATTTGTTGCATGAACGCCACCAGCCCACATGGGGCCTCTTCGGTCTCTGATGAAGAAATCGCACGGTTTAGCGCCCTTGCGGAGCAATGGTGGAATCCTTCTGGTCCCATGCGCCCACTGCACGCCATGAATGCGTTGCGCATAGACTGGGCCTGCCGGCACCTGCCGTTACGTGGCCGCACATCGCGCCGCGCAAAAATTCTGGACATCGGATGTGGCGCCGGGCTGGCGAGCGAAGCACTGGCCAAAGCTGGCTACGATGTGCTGGGGCTGGATGCCTCGGCCAATGGCATTGCCGCAGCCAAAGAGCACCTAGCTGCCTGCCCGCTTCCTGAACACGCAGGCCCTCTGCACTACCGCAATGGCAGCGCGGAAGATCTGGTTGCCGAAGGCAGCCAGTTTGACGCCGTGGTCGCGTTAGAAATTATTGAGCATGTTACTGATCCTGCGGCATTTATGGACATGCTAGCCCAACTTGTAGGACCGCAGGGTACGGTCATTGTTTCCACCATGAACCGTACCCTGCGGTCCCTTGCCGTGGGAAAAATTGGCGCGGAATATATTCTCCGCCTGCTCCCTGTGGGAACGCATGAATGGCGCAAGTTCATCCAACCATCCGAACTGGGTCAATATGCCCGAGCGGCAGGCCTACGCATGATCGACATTGCAGGCATGATGCCCGGCCCCACGGGCTGGAAGGAAACGCGTGACCTTGGGATCAACTACATCGCAGCGTTTACAAAATACTGATTATAAAAGTTTTAACGGGCTGGAGAGCACATTTCTCCAGCCCCTAACCCGATGCTATTTAACTGAGTCGGGAATTTTGCACACAGGCCCCATAGGTGGGCCATTATAGCGGGTCCATGTCTGGGTTTCGCCAAAAATAGGCAGACCCAGATAACCACGCAGCTTCAGAACGTCCGGCTGATTGGACCATATCTGGGCATCGTATAAATGCCCCGTATCGGGGTCCAGAATATGCCCGGCCCAGCGCCCTTTATTATCATCCCCCATAGGGCGGAAATCCGTCAGCATGAGCAGGTCACATTCGGACTTGCCGTCATGCCCATGTGGGACATTTGTCCCCTCGTAGCGCAGGCCAACCAGATGCCCGCACAAATTCTGACCACACCGATCTATTTTAAAAACACCATCATGGTCCTGACTCAGCCAGTACCCGCTTAAAGTGTTTTCATTCGATAAGGATTCAGCAGACAGAGACACAGCAGGCGCACCAGCCAGAAAAACAGCCAGCAGGGCTGCCACACCCTTTTTGGCTTTAGATACCATGCCTGACGCTCTGTCTCTTTTCATATCTGCTTCTCCCTCAACCGGGCTAGCGGTATGGCTTCCGGGCCATCCAGCCCTCAAGGATGTGGGGGATCACTCCCTTACACACCACCCCCATTTGTATATGGTCAGACCAGACATTCAACTGTCCGTGTCACGCACCCAGGGAATATTCTGGAAGGCGACACCTTCTTCTTCCAGTTCTTCACGCTGGGATTCAGACATCTCGCCATAAATGCCGCGCTCAGGGGCCTCACCATAATGAATGCGCAAGGCCTCTTCTGCAAACCGCCGCCCCACATTTTCGCAGTTGTCTTCAACCGTGCGCCTGACCTCGCGCATGGCACTCAGCACAACATCAGGTAAGACCGCCGGACCAGAGGGCGCGACTGGGGCAACGGGAGCCGCATCGGCCTCCGTCTCCTGCTCAGATTCTTCCGATACAGGGCGTGCACGACCGCGCCCAACAATGGCCGGGGCCATAGGGGCCTGATCCACCTCGGACGTGCCGCACTCCGGACAATTGAGAAGCCCCTTTTGCCGGAGCATGACGAACGTACTGCTGTCCTTGTACCAGCCTTCAAACACATGGTCGTGGGCACAACGCAGACGGTAGCAGATCATGTTAACTTATCCTGATATGGCCTTTTAATTGTGACAAAAAGTCAGCTCAGGCCCAGCATACCATTTAACTGCCCGGTGCGTTCAAGACGCATCAGGTCATCACACCCACCCAGAGGCTTTCCATCCAAAAATGTCTGCGGCACCGTTGTCTGGCCACCAGAAAGAGCTATGGCTTCATCGCGCTCTGCTGTGCCGCGCGGTGCGTTAATCTCGGTAAACGGAACCTTCTTGCTTTCCAGCAAAGCCACTGCACGCATGCAATATGGGCAACCGGGCTGGGTATAAATTTTAATTTCAGGCATAAACTGTCCTTGCTGAGTATGGGTTATCGGTTCAATCCACTTTAGCTGACCATATTATGGTGTTGGCCCGCCGTGTCTATGTTGGCATATCCATATCAACATCTGGGCGTGCAGGCACCACTCCTGCGACAAGAAGACTGACGCTTCGCGCACCAGCGTGCAGCAATGCATTGGCACATGCGGTAGCTGTGGCCCCAGTCGTAAGCAGATCATCCACCACAACAATATCCCGGCCACAAACCATTGGCTTGCGGGCAGCCCGCAGCGTAATAGCCTGCGCCATTTCATCCTGCCGGGCCTGACGCGAAAAAGCTGCCAATGGCGCAGTAGGACGGACACGGACCAGCATATCTGGCTGGCAGCGCAAGCCTGCCAGCTTTGCCACCCCATGCGCCAGCAACGCCGCCTGATTGTAGCGACGCCTGAACAGACGCCAACGATGCACAGGCACC
Source organism: Acetobacter ghanensis (assembly GCF_001499675.1). Lineage (NCBI taxonomy): Bacteria > Pseudomonadati > Pseudomonadota > Alphaproteobacteria > Acetobacterales > Acetobacteraceae > Acetobacter > Acetobacter ghanensis. The sequence continues at coordinate 1,545,584 of NZ_LN609302.1, read as the reverse complement.
GGCACAACAAGGGCGTCTTCCACCAGAATATCTTGTCCTATGCGCACCATATGCTGGGCAAGAAACGAGGCATTGTCGATTCTATCGGCATATTTAAGCTTTAGAATCAGCTCCCTTGCCACGCTTTCATACACAAAAGCCGCACGCGCCTTCCCCCATGCCGGGTGATGCCGCTCACATGCCGGACACAACCCATCGGCCCCCAGCATTTCAACGCTGACCTGCGGTACGGCGCAGGCCTGACAATAAGGTGCGACAACGGATTGAAGATGAAGGAAACAGGTCGCACATACGGTCCCGTGCTGCACCACCTCCGCTCCACAATGCAGGCAGGCTGGCGGGTAAAGCACCTGTAGGGCCGACTGCCAAAAGGACCGCGGCCCTCCGGTCATATGCCGCCTTAGCGCAAACACAGGTTTGTCATGGCAGGCAACTTGGCAAAAAGTGTGGATACGCGCACATCTGACGTATGGATACACCTGTTATTTTTGACCGCAAAGCCGTTAGACAGCATAGGGACCGTGCCGCACGGACGCTGGATAGCGTGACCCCCGTATTAGATGCGGCAACTGATATTCTGCTCGATCGTCTGGATGACATGGCGCGGACATTTTCCTGCGCGTTGGACATTGGCGGGCGCGGCATAACCAGCCAGCGCCTTGCCGCACGCGGCATTGGTACTGTCAGCATGGACCTCTCCCCCCAGCTAGTAGCCCGTGCAAGTGGATTACGCGTGTGCGCGGATGAGGAGTGGTTGCCATTTGCGCCACATAGCTTTGACCTGGTCATTGCCAACCTGTCCTTACACTGGGCCAATGACCTGCCAGGCGTATTCAGCCAGATCCGGCATGTGCTCCGCCCTGACGGGCTATTTTTGGCCAGTATGCCCATTCTGCCGACTTTGCGCCCATTGCGTACAGCTCTGGAGGCAACGGAGCTCGCGTTATGTGATGGTGTTTCCCCCCATGTCTCGCCGCTTCCTACCCAGCAAAGCTGTGCACAGCTTATGCAGCGGGCCGGGTTTGCCCTCCCCGTTATTGATACTGAGCAACTGGACCTACGCTACCGTTCCCTGAGCGCTCTTATGGCTGACCTGCGCGCTGCGGGAGAAACAAATGCACTCGTCCAGCGCACACGCCATCTGGCTCCACGGATGTTATTCCCGGCAACTGCCGCTGAATTGGAAAAACCGGATACAGAGAGCTTCTCCATGCCTCTGCATATGGCCGTTTTGTCTGGCTGGGCTCCTGCCCCGACTCAACCTGTTCCCTTACAACCGGGACAGTTCGAGCACTCACTGCATGACGTTCTGGCTCAGCAGGAGACCGAACAGACTAAACGTTAAAGGTCAGCCCCCGGTTACACTCATATGCCTTTGTGGGCCTGATATGGCCCCTGTTTGAGCATCCAGCAGAAAGTTATGCCCTGTAGGCTTGCGGGCTATGGCGTACTGTATGGCCTCTTCCAGAGCGCCATCAGTCGCACCGTCACGCATGAGGTGGCGTAGGTCCACGCCATCTTCCTGCCCAAGGCAGGTATAAAGCCGCCCAGTGCAGGAAAGGCGCACACGGTTACATGTTGCACAGAAATTGTGGCTCATGGGCGTAATAAAACCCAGACGCTGGCCTGTTTGCGCCACCCGCACATAACGGGCCGGCCCACCCGTCTGATAAGTCAGAGGCTCCAGAGTCCAGCGCTGAGAAAGACTCTGACGAACCACATCCAGCGAGAGGTATTGCCCCACACGGTCCTCGCCCGTTTCCCCCATAGGCATGGTTTCAATCAGGCAAAGATCGGCACCAATTTCACCACACCACGCCAGCAGCGCATCAAACTCATCGTCATTCACACCGGCCATGGCTACGGTATTGACCCTTACGGCCAGACCTGCCGCACGGGCGGCGCGTATGCCCTCCAACGTCAGGGCCAGTTTGCCCCGCCGCGTTAGCTTTGCAAACCGCGCTTCATCCAGCGAATCAAGGCTAACATTCACACGCTTGACCCCAGCCTCCGCCAGAGTGTCCGCATACTGGGCCAGGCGGCTGCCATTGGTTGTGAGCGTTAGCTCATCCAATCGGCCGGACTGCTCTGGCTGTTTTAGCCATGACCCCAGTTCCTTGAAGAAAAAACCAATATCCCGCCGCACAAGTGGCTCACCACCTGTAATGCGCAAGCGGCGCACCCCATGGCGCACAAACACCCGGCTCAGGCGTAAGAGCTCATCAAAATCCAACACATCCGCACGCGGCAAAAACGACATGTGTTCGGACATGCAGTACACGCACCGCATGTCGCACCTGTCTGTTACAGAGATACGGAGGTAGGAAATCCGCCTTCCGGCGGGGTCCGTTAAAGAGGACAACATAGGTACACTTTATATCAGAAATCCCTGCCGCATTAAAATGCAAAAGATTATCCAGTCAGGGCGGAAACAACATTCTGCCCTGCAAAAAACATACGGCCCGCTTTAAGCGGGCCGTATGCACCAGACAAGCTGCAAACAGAAATTTAGTGACCCGCGTTGTTGCCTGAAAAATCCGGCTTAGCGAGTCCAGACAACTCAAGCTGCTTTACCAAAGCACCTTTCAGGCGTTCCAGCCCGGCCTTATCCCGGCCTTCTGCACGCGCAACCAATACGGCCTGCGTGTTGGATGCGCGCAACAGCCACCAGCCATCCGCTGTATGAACACGCACCCCGTCAATTTCAGACACATCCGCGCCATCCTTGCGCAGACGTTCGGCCACATCTTCAATCACCTTGAACTTGCGATGATCGTCACAGTCAAAGCGCACTTCCGGCGTGGACAACGAGACGGGCAATGCCTCACGAAAAGCAGAGAGCGGTTCATGCGACCGGGCAACAATGCCGAGCACACGCACAGCCGCGTAAAGCGCATCGTCAAACCCGAACCATTTATCCGCAAAGAAAATATGGCCCGACATTTCCCCTGCCAGTGGGGAGCCGGTTTCCGCCATTTTGGATTTGATGAGCGAATGGCCTGTGCGCCACATGAGCGGCTTACCGCCTGCGCGTGCCACCTCATCAAACAGGGTCTGACTGGCCTTTACATCGGCAATAATGGTGGCGCCTGAATGGCTTTTAAGCACATCGCGCGCCAGCAGAACGAGAAGCTGATCCCCCCACAGAATCTCGCCCTTATTGTCCACCAGACCAATACGATCGGCATCCCCGTCAAAAGCGATGCCAATGTCCGCATGGTTGTCTTTGACGGCGGCAATGAGCTGCTCAAGGTTTTTGGCAACCGTTGGGTCAGGGTGATGGGCTGGGAATGTACCGTCAATGGCAGCGTTCAGCACAATGTGCTCGCCCGGCAGTACGGCCACCAGCTTTTCCAAAATCTGGCCAGCGGCACTGTTGCCGTTATCCCAGATAATTTTGAGCTTACGCGCGCCACCGTCGTAATCCTTAACAAGGCGCTTGACGTATTTGTCCCGCACATCAAGCGTGCGAATAGTCCCTTTTTTAGCCGGGACCACATCCCCTTTGGCTGACAGTTCTCCCAGTTCACGAATCTGGGCGCCAAAGAACGGCTTGCCCGCCAGCACCATTTTAAAGCCATTGTAATTGGGCGGGTTGTGGCTACCCGTCACCATAATAGCCCCATCGGCATTCAACGTGGCAGATGCGTAGTACAGCATGGGGGATGGCCCGCACCCAACGCGCGTAATATCCAGCCCACACTCCAGAGCACCTTTTATAAGTGCGTCTTCCAGCATGGGCGAAGACAGGCGGCCATCATACCCAACCACCAGTGTTTTACCGCCATTACGGCGCACCAAACTACCAAAGGTACGGCCAATGGCGAACGCATCGTCGGCAGTTAGTGTTTTGCCGACGATGCCGCGAATATCGTATTCGCGCAGACTGGTGGCATCAAAGCCATGAACAAAAGACATTAATTCTGTTCGGTATACTTTTTAAGGAACTCACGCACCCCATCAGCCAGTTCCGGGCGTTCCAGCGCAAAGGCAACCTGCGCTTCAAGGAAGCCAAGCTTGTTACCGCAGTCATAACGCGTACCTTCGTAGCGCAGACCAAAAAACGGCACATGGCCGATGGTCTTAGCCATGGCATCCGTCAACTGCACTTCACCCCCGGCACCTTTTTCCAGCTTGGAGAGGTGCGGCATGACATCAGGTGTCAAAATGTAGCGCCCGATAATGGAGAGGTTGGACGGTGCATCTTCGGGCTTGGGCTTTTCAACCAGTCCCTTCACTTCAACCAAACGCCCATCATCCTTGCCTGTGGCCAGAATACCATAGCGGTTGGTGTGCTCGCGCGGCACTTCGGACACGGCCACTACGTTGCCCCCAGTTTCGTAGTAAGCGTCTGCCAGCTGCTTCAGGCAGCCTTTCTGCGACATCACCATATCGTCAGGCAGCAGAATGGCGAACGGGTCGTCCCCAATAAAGGACCGCGCGCACCAAATGGCGTGCCCCAACCCAAGTGGTTCCTGCTGACGCACGGCGATAAGAGACCCGGCCTGAATGCTGCTGGGTTCCAGCGCTTCCAGGCAATCCACCTTGTTACGTTCCTTGAGCGTGCTTTCCAGCTCGTAGGCAATATCAAAATAATCGATCAGGGAATCTTTTCCGCGGCCGGTAATCAGGCAGAATTCCTCAATCCCTGCGGCCCGTGCTTCATCAATGGCATATTGAATAAGAGGTTTATCCACGACCGGAAGCATTTCTTTTGGCATCGCCTTGGTGGCGGGCAAAAAGCGCGTTCCCAGCCCCGCAACTGGCAGGACTGCTTTACGTAAAGGCTTGGGATTGGACACGAATAAAACACCTTTAAATCAAGTTAAACCTAAGACCATTCAAACCGACATGTCCCCAACACAGGGTTGGAACTCCCGGTGCTTGGGACAAGCCGAAAAAAGATAAAGGCACTGCCAGTCTTATCTAGCATTATGCCCTTACCCGTGGCCGGTGGGCATGATCTTTTTTACATAACTGTAACCATGCTTCTACATCGCACCAAACCGCAAAAGAACGGCGTGAATATGTCAAACCCGTCCCATTTCGCAGAAAAATGACGTGCAAATGCAAAAAAAACGGCTCAAGGCCTCAGCCTTTTGCCGTCCATAACGCTTAAATTGTTATGAAAGAAAATGGTGCGGTCGAGAAGACTCGAACTTCCACGAGGTTTCCCCCACAAGCACCTCAAGCTTGCGCGTCTACCATTCCGCCACGACCGCACGTGACAAACGGTACCAAAAAAAGCGATACCGTGTGATAGGAAGCCCTATAACCGAACCATAAGCAGGCGGCAATGACCAAAGAACAAATTTTATGGGAAATTAGCAAAAAATTGGTGCCTTACCCCTTGGCACTAAGCAGAATGGAACAGATTGCCAAAGCCATACGAGCAGGAGAGAGCGCAGAGCGGGTATGGCTGCTGGAACATCCGCCGCTTTACACATCTGGCACGTCCGCCCGGGCGGAAGACCTGTTCAACCCCGCTGGGTACCCCACTTACCATGCGGGCCGGGGCGGACAATGGACCTACCACGGGCCGGGCCAGCGCACGGCCTATGTTATGCTCGACCTGCAACGCGCCCACGGCAACACACCTGCGCGGGACCTGCGCGCTTATGTGCAGGCGCTGGAAACATGGATTATTACCGCGCTGGCTTCATTTGGCCTGAAGGGAGAAGTGCGCGAAGGCCGGGTAGGTGTTTGGATAACCAACCCGCACACGGGGCAGGAAGAAAAAATTGCGGCTATTGGCGTCCGCGTTTCCCGCTGGGTAAGCTGGCATGGCGTGGCCATTAATCTGGCCCCTGCCCTGCCGGATTTTGACGGCATCGTACCCTGTGGCATTCGGGAATACGGCGTAACCAGCTTTGAAAAACTGGGCGTCAAAGCCACCATGCAGGACCTGGATCAGGCACTGATGGCGGCTTGGCACACCGTGTTTGGCAGCACACCAGCCCCCGTAAACACCGTGGACGTTACACAGGGTCCAGTTGAATTCGCGTAAGCTGGCGCCGTTCGTCCAGTATCTGCACTTCATGTAGCGTCAATGCGCCACCTGCATCCCTGAACCGGAGCGTCACCAACCCTTGGGAAGGATTATCTGCCCTTGTCAGAGATATTTGAAGCACTCCCGGCAACTGCTGCACATCTGTAACCATAACCGGGTCAGACAGACGCACGGGGTTGCCCAGCAGCAGCCCCAGTGCATTATGGCCCAACCCTATATGCGTTTCCGACCCGTTCTGCGCATCCGTAAAGACGGCCGACCGTCCAGACGCTTTAAGTTCCATCTCATGCGGAGCCGTAAAGCGCATATCCAGATAGCCGGGCCTATAGGTAATAAGCCCGCCCCCGGTGCTACCATTAGGCCACTTTTGCATAAACGGTTCACCTTGCAGGTTAACCGTACGGAAATACGCCTCTACCCGGCTGATGGCCTCATTCTGCTGCGCCCCATTGTTACGCTGTGGGGTTGCGCAGGCTGCAAAAAGCAGCGGGGCCAAAGCTAGCAGGTATCGCCGCTTGAGCGCACCGCCACTCATGCGGCGGCCTCTTCTTCCGCTGGAGTGCGTAGCGTGAGCGCTAACGCGTGCAGACCATCGGCCAGTTCCCCCGCCAGCAGTTCATGCACTTTTCGCGAGCGGGCTACGCGACTCATGCCCTCGAATGTGGGAGAGACAATATAAAGACGGAAGTGGGTTTCGGTCGCACCAGCGTGTGGGCCGCGCGTCTGCTCCACATGGTGGGCATGGCGATGACTTTCGTCCTGTATGTCCAACCTTGTGGGAAAAAGGGCAGTTTCCAGCACTTTGCGGACCCTCTGGGCGCGTGTAACACCCGGCGCTGAACAGGCTGTGGACTCTGAAAGACTGGTCATATGACAACTCACCTCTTGCGACCAAAGCATTTGCAACGCAAATAACGATGAATGATGAAGCGAAGGAACACCCGTCCCCGCGCGTTTGATCCTGATCCTGACGCGCCGCAGCGCTGCTGCGACATGCCGAACTGCACAAGTCCGGCAGGATACCGCGCGCCTCGTTCCCGCGATAGCCTGAACCAGTATTATTGGTTCTGTCTGGAACACGTACGGGAATATAATGCGCGGTGGGACTACTATAAAGGCATGTCCCCCGGCCAGATTGAGGCCCACCTGCGCGCCGATATGAGCTGGGACCGCCCGACATGGACGTTTGGGCAGGGCCCCAACCCCGGCAAACGCACCATGCCCAATGAAGAAGACATTCTGGATCCGTTGGACATACTGGGGCAGAATCGCCGCGCACGTGCCGAACGCGCCCGATCACAGGCCGAACCACGGGTGCCCGGCCATCTACGTGAGCCGCTGGCCATTCTGGGTATGGACTGGCCGGTATCCCTAGCGGATGCCAAGGCGCATTACCGTGCGCTGGCACGCAAACACCACCCCGATACCAATCAGGGCGACCTTGCAGCGGAAGAACGTCTGAAAAAAATCAACGTTGCTTTCACTGTTGTGAAGACACACCTGCAGGCGGAAGAACTCGAAAAAGCAGGCTGATCATGTATCCTGCCCGCACACACCATGCCGGTTTTGTTTTGAACCACTTACGATCAGACGGATAATCATGACGGACTCCAGCACCCAGACAGCAGCCCTTGATCTCCCGCCCATTTCGGCGGTTTCCGTACCGGATGTGGAAGTCTGCGTCCGCGATGTATTCGGCATCGATTCCGACATGAAGGTTCCCGCCTTCTCCCTGCGCACCGACCACGTGCCTCCCATTGACCCTGCTTACCTGTTCGACCACGACACAACACTGGCTATTCTGGCGGGCTTTGCCTTTAACCGCCGCGTTATGGTGCAGGGTTTTCATGGCACTGGTAAATCTTCCCACGTGGAGCAGGTTGCCGCACGCCTCAACTGGCCGTGCATCCGCATTAATCTGGACAGCCACGTCTCCCGTATTGATCTGGTCGGCAAGGACGCCATTGTGGTCAAGGATGGCCAGCAGGTTACCGAATTTCAGGAAGGGTTGCTTCCGTGGTGCCTGCAACGCCCCTGCGCCCTTGTGTTTGACGAATACGATGCGGGCCGCCCGGACGTCATGTTCGTCATCCAGCGTATTCTGGAAGTGGAAGGCAAGCTGACGCTGCTTGACCAGAACCGGGTTATCACGCCCAATCCTTGGTTCCGCCTGTTCTCCACCGCCAATACGGTCGGGTTGGGTGACACAACGGGCCTGTACCACGGGACGCAGCAGATCAACCAAGGCCAGATGGACCGCTGGAACATTGTCACCTCCCTCAACTACCTGCCCCATCAACAGGAAGTGGGCATTGTCTGCTCCCGCTTGGGCGTTGGGGAAAATGACAAGGCCGAGCGTGAAAAAATTGACAACATGGTTGCGCTGGCAGGGTTAACGCGGGCTGGTTTTATGGCGGGCGATCTGTCCACTGTCATGTCTCCGCGTTCGGTTATTGCCTGGGCAGAAAATGAACGGATCTTCAAGGATCTGACCTTTGCCTTCCGCGTTACGTTCCTGAATAAATGTGACGAGGCAGAGCGCGGCATGGTGGCGGAATATTACCAGCGTTGCTTCAACAGCAGTCCCCTCCCCAAACGCACCACCTGAGCACATTCTAAAACAGACCGGGGGCGTCATGGCTGATCAGGCAAAAGACATAGGCAATTCACCTGTCCGTCTCTCGCGCGAAGAGGCGGAAAAACGGGCCGATGCCTTTAAACAGGCAACGGAGGCAACACTGCGCGCCCTTGGTGGGCGGAAGGAGACTGACGTCTCCTTCCACAGTGGCAACATGCCCATGACACCGATCGGCCTAGGTGAGAAAATCCGCCTGTCTGCTCCATCCCTCAACCTGAACGAGGAGGAAGCGCAGCGCCTACGTGGCGCGGCCGATGCACAGGCGCTCCGGCTGAAACACCATGACTTTAACCTGCACGCAGCACGCCGCCCAGCAGATACCATTGCCCGCGAGGTATATGATGCGCTGGAACAGGCCCGTGTAGAAGCCGTAGGCGCCCGCCATATGAAGGGCGTTGCCGCCAACCTGCGCACCCGTCTGGAGCAGGAAATCCGCTCCGCAGGGCTGGACCGTATGACCGATGCGGCCCAGCTTTCCCCCGTAGTTGGGTTGGAATTGCTGGCGCGGGAAAAACTGACTGGTGACCCCATACCAGAGTCCGCACGCGCCATTATGGACCAGTGGAAGCAGACACTCCCACAAACCGCGCTGGACGCGCTGGACGCGCTGGTCGCTGATCAGGACAGTCAGAAGGCCTACTCCCGCGCAGCGCGCAAACTGCTGGCCGCCTGTGAACTGACAGATGATGACTCCCTCTCCGATCAGGAGGAGGAAGAAGACGAATCTGGCAGCGCACCGGACTCAAACGAAGACGATAACGAAACGCCGCCCCCCGAACAGGAGGATGATACCTCCGGAGCTGCCCCCGACCAGTCCGACGCCGTGTCCGAACCTCAGCTTATGGCGGGCAGCGCAGATACTGCGGACAATACGCCCGAGGTGGAGCAGGAATCTGGTTCAGCAGAAGGTACGGGCGATGCCGCAGGTCCCGGCAACCGTAAAGACATAGAAGCCGGTCAGACCGCCAAGGGCTACCACCCCTACACAACACAGTTTGATGAGGAAATTCTGGCCGAGGATCTGTGCGACCCGGAAGAACTTTCCCGCTTGCGACACCAGTTGGACCTTCAACTTGCCACATTGCATGGTGTTGTCTCCCGCCTAGCCAACCGGCTCCAGCGGCGTCTTATGGCGCAGCAGACCCGCTCCTGGTCCTTTGACCTGGAGGAAGGGATGCTGGATGCTGGCCGCCTGTCCCGCATTGTGGTTAACCCCCGCCTTTCTCTCTCCTACAAGCAGGAGAAAGATACCGAGTTCCGCGATACCGTTGTCACACTTCTCATTGACAATTCGGGGTCCATGCGCGGTCGGCCCATTTCTGTTGCCGCATCCTGCGGGGACATTCTAGCCCGCACACTGGAACGCTGCGGCGTAAAAGTGGAAATTCTGGGCTTTACCACACGCGCATGGAAAGGCGGACAAAGCCGCGAGCTTTGGGTGCAGAACCACAAGCCTGAAAACCCCGGTCGCCTGAATGATCTGCGGCACATTGTGTACAAAGGGGCGGACACGCCGTGGCGGCGTGCGCGCACCAATTTGGGCCTGATGCTGCGCGAAGGGCTTTTGAAAGAAAATATTGACGGTGAAGCCCTGCTCTGGGCTTGGCGCAGGCTTAAAAGCCGCCCGGAAGCCCGCAAAATTCTGATGGTTATTTCCGATGGTGCTCCGGTGGATGACAGCACACTCTCGGTCAACCCTGCTTCTTATCTGGAGGACCACCTGCGGGAAGTCATCCACATGATCGAAAATCGTAGCCCCGTGGAACTGACAGCCATCGGCATTGGCCACGACGTAACACGCTATTACCAGCGTGCAGTCACCATTACCGATGCGGAGGAGCTGGGGGGAACCATGCTCCAGTCACTCTCCGCCCTGTTTGATGAAAAGCGCTCCCGCAGGCGAGGCCAGCGGGGTTAGGCCCCCGCTACACCTTCCATCGCTTTGATCATCTGCACCTGAGCCAGACGCACATCCAGAAACGAACTCAGGGTCTCAAGCAGGATATTGATGTCCACCTCGGTTGTGCGATGGTTTACAAGAGCTGCGCGAATAGCCAACACACCGCCGATCCGGGTTGTGGATGGCGCCACAATGCCGCTGACCTGCATATCCTTCACCAGCTCACCATTCAGCCAGTCCAGATCATCCACATCAGGCACCACAACCCGAAAACACACGATGTTCAGCGTAACCGGGGCCAGCAGTTCCAGCCGCGGCGTATCCTGCACACGCTGCGCCAGATAACGCGCCAAAGTGCAGGACTGCGTTACAACATCCCCCAGTTTTTGGGTGCCGAACCCGGCCAGAGCGAACCAGACCTTGAGCGCGCGGAACCCGCGTGACAGGTCTGGCCCCAAGTCACAGAACCACGGTGCCCCGGCGGCAAGCCCCCTATCCTCGCGCGAGAGATAGGCGAGCGATTGCGCAAATGCCGCAGCCTGCCTGCCCGGTTCGCGCACCAGCACACAACCCGCATCGTAGGGCACCTGTGCCCATTTATGAAAATCAAAAGCCAGACTATCGGCCCGTTCCAACCCCGCCAGCAATGGCGCAAGATCGGGCGCAAGGCGCGCCAGCGCCCCAAAGGCTCCATCCATATGGAACCAGAGGCCTTCCTGCGCCGCTATATCCGCCAGCGTGTTCAGCGGGTCGATACTCCCCGTATCCACTGTACCCGCCGTACCAACAACCAGAAACGGCTCATACCCGGCGGCTTTGTCCTGCGCGATCATACGTGTGAGAGCCGCAATATCCATGCGGAATGCAGAATCAAGCGGCACGCGACGCAACGCCTGCTCACCAAGGCCTGCCATATCAAACGCACGGGCAACGCAACCGTGCGCACTCTCCCCCGCGTAGCCAACCAGCTTGCGCCCGCCAACCCCCTGCTGCCGCAGAGCCTGCCCATTGGCCACATTGCGCGTAGCGGTCAGGATGGCAATAAAGTTAGCCATGGAGGACCCGGTCACGAGTACGCCGGTGGCATCTGGTGGAAAACCGAACATATCCGCCGCCCAGCGGATAACCATCCGTTCCACTTCAACCGGCGCGTGGTCACGCCCACCCAGATTGGCGTTCAGACCTGCTGCCAGCATTTCGGCCAACATGCCCTGCGCCGTGCCCCCACCATGTACCCAGCCCATAAAGCGAGGGTGGCGGTTCCCCACTGCATAAGGCTGCACCGTAGCCGTAAACTGCTGGTAAAGGGCCTCCAGCTCCTGCCCCGCAACCGGCAAAGGAGCTGCTCTAAAACTCTCACGCACGGTATCTGGCATGGGCTGCCAGACCGGACCTTGAGAGACGTGGCGAATGCTCTCCAGCATTGCGTCCAGCATCTGGTGCCCCTGAGCTTTCAGTTCTTCCCAGTTTTCAGGATCCAGACCCGCCACACCCTACTCTCCTTGCGTTTGGTTTCAATATCGATGCGCCCTGACCGGCCTGTCAGGCTGGCGTTCTGGCTGCATCATCCTGCTTCTGCCCCATGCGTGCAAACCTGCGGGCCAGTACGGCGCAGACAAAAAGCTGGATCTGGTGATACATCATGAGCGGCAGAACAATAACCCCTACAGAGGAAGCGGGGAAAAGGACATTGGCCATGGGCACGCCAGAAGCCAGCGTTTTTTTGGAGCCGCAGAACACCACCGCAATTTCGTCCTTCAGGGGCAGACCAATCAGACGGCCGCCAAAAATGGTCAGGGCCAGCACGCTAAACAGCAGAACCGTATCCGCTACGGCAATCATCCCCAGTTCGGCTGCTGGCAGACGGTGCCATAACCCCTGCATGACGGCATCACTAAACGCTGTGTACACAACCACCAGAACGGACCCTCGGTCAGAAAAAGAGAGCACCTTCTTGTTCCGGTGGGCCCATGCACCCAGCCATGGCTGCAATACCTGCCCTAGAATAAACGGCAGAAGAAGCTGGTAAACAATATCCAACGGGTTACCCGTAGCCTGCCCATGCTGGCTTAACACCAGCCCTACCAGCACCGGTGTAATAAAAATACCAAACACGTTGGAAGCGGTAGCCGCACACACGGCCGCAGGCACATTGCCACCTCCAATAGAGGTAAAGGCGATGGAAGACTGTACTGTGGAAGGCAGACAGCACAGGAATAGCACCCCCATCCACACATCAGGCTGCAACAGGCCGGGGAACAGAGCATGGGCGGCAAGGCCCAGCAGGGGAAACAGGACAAACGTGCAGCTTAAAATAAGCAGGTGCAGCTTCCATGCCACCACCCCGTCCAGCACGGCCTTGCGGGAAAGGCGCGCCCCTTGCAAAAAAAACATAAGGGCGATCAGCCCGACCGATAACCAGTGAAAAACCGGTACGGCAGCGCCGTGACACGGCACAAAGGTCGCCAGCAGAACAGAGGCCAGCAGCCCCAGCAAAAAGGGGTCAATCTTCAAAAACCGCACAGCTCTGCCTCTTCCATGGTAATCTTGTATTGCCTGCCATTTTTACTTACGGCACCTTCATTACGAAATGAAGCAGAACTCTCCTTTTTCCCTCTTTCTTCTCGGGGTCGTGAGTCTTTACGCTGCCACCCACGCAGAAAACGCAACCGCGGCTCCTCCCTCGGGCTGCGCAACAATAAGCGCCACGTCGGAGGAAACTACTGCCAAAGGCCTGATTTACCATGATCTAGCAGTCAGCTCCCCCAACGGAGTAACCAGTCTGCATGTCAAAAAACTGGTCTTTTCCGGGTTTGCACCTAATGCAGACGCTATGCAGGATCTGGCGCAGGCAGCATCATTACTTCTGGTTTCCGCCATGACCGGGCAGCACAATGCGGCCTGTACCCAGTGGCTTAAAGCACAGGGGCAACTGGTTGTTACTGGCCTACAATCCGGCAAAGCCTATGATCTGACATGGAACAACGCCACCGTTGTGCATGGTTCGGCCCATGTGAGCGTCACAACAGCACACTACCAGATGCAGGGTTCCAGCACCGCGCAGACCAGTGCAGCAACCCTGAACATGAGTGGCCTGACATTCCAGAACGTCGCTAATCAGCAACTTCTGCCTTCAAACGCACGCGCTGCGTTCTCGCTCCCAACCACAGAGCTTCCAGCGCTCATGAGCGCCATTGGGGGACAGAGCGAAGCTGCGCCTGCCGTCCATGCCACCATCAGCAACTTTGAGGCATCGGAAGGACATGCACGCCTACAGGGGCATGGGCAGGCAACCCTGACCGGCAACGTGGCCGCCACATCCGCCTCTGGGCATCTGGAAATTACCAATCTGGAAGAACTAATTGAAAAAGCCCGCGCCGCCCATCAGATGAAGCTGGCCGCAGGGCTTGTGTTAGGCAGGCTGGTCAGCCACCACTCTGGCGAACAGAACACATGGGACACCACGTGGGAAGGTGGCGTGCTAACGGTTAACGGCTTTCCGCTCCCCATCAAATAACCAGACCGGCCCCTGCATATTCTGGCCATGCAGGGGCAGACCACCCAAGGTGAGTCAGGCCATTTCACGCTCGCACATATGCGCAAGGTCTTTGAGCACTTTACGGGCGAGGTCTATGCGCTGAACATTGGTCAGTTCCCGCACCACTGCCATTTTATGGTCTGGCCGCAGCCTGACTACGCCATCCTTCCAACGGCCCATCCACTGCACAAGCCCTGCAGGGTTGGCAAAACTGTTGTTCCGGAACTGGAGCACCATGCCTTTAGGACCCGCTTCCACCCGCTCCACGCCTGCCTGACGGCAAAGTCTTTTAAGATCAACAATGTTGAGCAGGTTTTTAACTTCGTCCGGAACAGTCCCAAACCGGTCCACCAGTTCCGCCTCCATAGCCTCCAGCTCAGCATCGGACGCCAACGCACTGATTCTACGGTAAAGACCCAGCCTTACCGGCAGATCCGGCACATACGCATCGGGAATAAGTACCGGCAGGCCCATAACAATGTTGGGCGTCCAGTCCCGATCGTTTTCCGCATTACGGCCTTTGTCGGAACGCATGTCAGCCACGGCGTCTTCCAGCATCTGCTGGTATAGTTCTATCCCCACTTCACGCACATGGCCGGACTGCTGGTCCCCCAGCAGGTTACCCGCACCACGCAGGTCAAGGTCGTGCGATGCCAGCGTAAAGCCTGCGCCCAATGTGTCGAGCGTTTGCATGACCTCCAGTCGCTTTTCCGCCGAAGGTGAGAGAGCATGAGTCTGTGGCCATGTCAGATACGCGTAGCCGCGCTGCTTACCCCGGCCGACACGGCCACGCAGCTGATAGAGCTGGCCTAGCCCGAACATATCCGCCCGATGGATAATAAGCGTATTCACCGCAGGCATATCCAGCCCGCTTTCCACAATATTGGTGGAAAGCAGAATATCATACTGACCGTCCGAAAACTCGGTCATCACCCGCTCCAGCTCCGTGGGAGACAGACGGCCATGCGCCTGCACCACCCGCGCATCGGGCACAATACTGCTCAACCGTTCGGCCAACCGGTCCAGATCTTCAATTCGGGGCGCTACGCAGAAGATCTGCCCACCTCGGAAGCGTTCACGCTGAATGGCCTCACGGATCACCACACTGTCAAACGGCATAATGAAGGTCCGCACAGCCAGACGGTCCGTAGGAGGCGTCGCTATCAGGCTCATCTCCCGCACGCCGGAGAGAGAAAGCTGGAGCGTGCGGGGGAGCGGCGTGGCGGACAGCGTAAGCACATGCACATCCTCGCGCAGGGCTTTTAGCTTTTCCTTATGCGACACGCCAAAGTGCTGCTCTTCATCAATAATCAACAGTTCGAGCGAGGCAAACTTGACCGTTTTGGCCAGTAGGGCATGTGTGCCAATCACAACATTGATGCTGCCATCGGCCAGCCCTTTGCGGACCTCCGTTGCTTCCTTACCCGTCACCATGCGGGAGAGCTGCGCCACCTTGATGGGGAAGCCCTCGAACCGGGCCGCGAAAGTGCGGTAATGCTGCCGGGCCAGCAACGTTGTTGGCACCACAACAGCCACCTGCCCGCCAGACATCGCCGCAACAAACGCCGCCCTAAGGGCAACTTCCGTTTTGCCAAAGCCCACATCACCACACACCAGCCGGTCCATGGGGCGGCCGGAAGCCATATCTTCCAGCACGTCAGCAATGGCGCGGGACTGGTCGTCCGTTTCCACAAACGGGAAGCGGGCGCAAAACTCGTCCCACATCCCCTCGGGGGGGAGCAGTTCGGGGGCTTCCTTCAAGGCGCGGGCCGCAGCAGTACGGATCAGTTCACCCGCCATGTCACGTATGCGGCGCTTCATCTGCGCCTTACGGTTCTGCCACGCAACACCGCCCAGTCTGTCGAGCGATACCCCGGCCTGATCTGAACCAAACCGGCTGAGCAGTTCAATGTTTTCGACCGGCAGGTAGAGCTTTTCTCCCCCATCATACAGCAGGCGCAGGCAGTCATGCGGGGCCACACCCACGCTGACCGTCTCCAGCCCGTCATACCGGCCAATACCGTAATCCTGATGCACGATCAGATCTCCGGCAGAAAGTTCACTGGCCTCGGCAATCAGTTCATCGGCGCGGCGGCGGCGGCGCGGTGGGCGGCCTATACGTTCCCCCAACAGGTCCTGCTCGGAAACAAAAGCCAGATCATCCGCCACAAAGCCACGTTCCAGCCCAAGGGTCAGCAACCCTACGGGGCCAGCCTTGGCCTTGCGTGCCTGCTCCCATGTGTCGAATGTCTCTGTCGACACGCCATGCTCACGCAGCAAAACACCAATCCGCTCGCGCGAGCCCTTGGTCCATGCCGCCACAAATGTGCGGCGTTTAACCTGCGCCCACTCCCGCACCTGCTCACCCAACAGGCCAAACACCTGTTCGCGCTGCGCACCGGGCACAATTTTGGAGAACATTTTGCCGGGTCTGCCGCCAACATCCACGCCCTCCGCCCCATCGGGCTGGGCATAGGGGCTAAAGGCCACGGCTGGCAGGCGCGATACAGCCGCCTCCCACCCTTTGTGGTCCAGGTACAGCAGATGGGGCGGCAAAGGGCGGTAGGGTGTCTCGCCCTCCCTGACCGGCAGCTTACGGGCCTGATAGTGGTCGGCAATCATTTCCAACCGTGCGGACAACACTTCCTCGACCTGATAATCAAGCGAGAGGGCTGCACCCGGCAGGTAATCAAACAGGGTTTCCAGATGGTCATGGAACAGGGGCAGCCAGTGTTCGATACCGGGGTATCTGCGACCGTCCGAAATATGTTCGTATAACGGGTCGGACGCGGCAGCAGGGCCGAAGGCATCCCGCCAGCCCGTGCGGAAGAGGGAGATGCTTGGCGCATCGAGCGAAAATTCAGAAACAGGGCACAGCACCAAACCATCGCGCTGCTCGGTGGAGCGTTGGGTGCCGGGGTCAAAAGCCCGAATATTTTCGACCTCATCCCCAAACAGATCAAGGCGTACCGGTTCGGGCGCGCCTGCGGGGTAGAGGTCAAAAATACCACCGCGCGTTGCAAACTCCCCGGCCTCCATCACCGTATCCGTACGGGTGTAGCCATTGGCGATCAGCAGTTCGATGAGCAGGGACTGGTCGAGACTTTCCCCCGCCCGAATGTTCAGGGACTGCCCCTCGAATGTCTTGCGCGGAGCAACGCGCTGGATGGCGCCGTTGACTGTGGTCAGCACAAGGCGGGGTTTGCCGCCTGATGGTTCCAGCAGCCGGGTCAGGGTTGCAACCCGCTCGGCCACAATGGTGGGGTTGGGCGAAACACGGTCGTATGGCAGGCAGTCCCAAGCGGGAAAACGCAGCACCTCCATATCGGCCGCAACAAAAGCCAGTATGTCCGCCAGCCGGGCCATGGAGGCATCGTTGCGGGCTATGTGCAGCACAGGCCCTTTGTACTCACGCGCGCGGCGTGCAAGCAAAAGGGCATCATACCCCTCCGGCACGCCCCAAATGGTGGCAATCCGACGCTGTAAAGGGGCACCTGTGTCTGCTGTCATCTGGCGTATTTCTCTTGTCCTGCCCGTGTTCCAACCAAGGAAGATGAGTTTATTTTCCGCACTTTGCACGGCATGCGTTCACCATGCGCCGCAACATGGGGGTTGCTTTTTCCTCCGGCAAGGCCAAACGGCCGAACAGCCAGTCCGTCAGGTCGGGGTCGGGCATTTCCAGTATGGCTTCCATGTCCGTCAGTTGCTCGGCATTCAGGGTATCTGCCGTTTCCTCAACAAATCCCCCGATCAGAATATCGGTTTCAAACGTGCCACGATGGTTGGCGCGGAACTTGAGCCGACGGCGCCGGGCGGCGAGGGAATCTTCCGAACCATCAGAATCGTTGGAAGAAAGGGTGTTGGAAGATGTTGTGAAATTGTGTTGCATGGCTTTGCTGTCCTATACCGGTGCTGTTCCTGTCTGTCAGCCTGCAAACAGAGGCCTGTATACCGTCCGTGTCCAGCCCCCCGCCCTTCACATCCGCTTCGGCTCCGCAATGGGCTGGTGCACCTGCCCTCTCCGCCCTGCAGGCTCCGCTAGACAGTCTGAGCGGTGTCAATGTGGCACGTGCCCGCCTTTTGTCCAAAATTGCAGGTGGGTCACGCGTTATGGACCTCCTATTCTGTCTGCCGGAAAGTGTAACGGACAGGCGCCTGCGTCCCTCGCTTGCACAACTCAGGGCTGACACCATTGCAACAGTTTCTGGCACAGTGCTGGAGGTGCGCCCGCCAGCACCCCGCACCCGCCAGCCTTGGCGGGCCACCATATCGGACGAAACCGGCGTGCTGGAGCTTGCCTTTTTCTCTCCATGGCAGGCCAAACAGGCGTTAACCGGGGCGCATATTGCCGTATCTGGCAAGGTCGAGCGTTTTGGCGACCGGCTATGCATGACCTCCCCCGACTATCTGCTCCCTGCCCGCCAGATTGAACGGATCCCCCTGCTGGACCCCGTATGGCCGCTCACTGCAGGCCTGTTCAGCGGGCAGGTACGGCAGGCTATGACCGCAGCCCTTGCCCTGCTCCCCCCTGACCTGCCGGAATGGCACGACCCGGCGCTGATAACGCAAAAAAAATGGCCGGATTTTACAACCGCCCTCACATGGATGCACCGACCAGACAGTATTCCCGACAGCCAAAGCGGCACGCAATGGCAGGCGGAACGCACCCGTGCGCAGGCCCGCCTAGCCTGTGATGAACTACTGGCCGACCAGCTTGCCATGCGCATTGCCCAACAGGCATCCCGCTACCGGCCCGGACGCAGCCTGCGGGGGGATGGTCATTTGCAAAAGCAGGCCCTGGCGGCTTTTGCCCACCCGCTTACACCGGGGCAAAGGCATGTCCTGCGGCAGATAGAGACCGATATGGCCGCCCCTCACCGTATGAGCCGCCTCCTGCAAGGGGATGTGGGCGCGGGCAAAACACTGGTGGCCCTGCTGGCCATGCTCCGTGCAGTAGAAGCAGGCGCGCAGGCCGCCATTATGGCCCCAACCGAAATTCTGGCCCGCCAACATGCCGCAACATTTGCGCGGCTCTCCCCTGTGCCCGTGGCGTTTCTGTGTAGTTCGGTCAAAGGGAAAGCCCGCAAACAGGCATTGGCCGATATGGCCGATGGCACGGCAAAACTTGTGGTCGGCACCCATGCTCTGGTGCAGGACACCGTAAAATTTGCGGACCTTGGGCTGGCCGTGGTGGATGAGCAGCACCGCTTTGGCGTGGACCAGCGCCTGACATTGGTGGAAAAAGGCCATAACGCAGACATGCTGGTTATGACCGCAACCCCCATACCCCGCACACTGCTACTAACCCAGTTTGGAGATATGCAGGTCAGTCGGCTTGAGGGCAAACCCTCCGGCCGCAAACCTATTCGCACCTCCCTGCACAGCCTGAATACAATGGGGGACATTCTGGACGCCATTGCCCGCGCCCTGCAGGCCGGAGCGCAGATTTTTTGGGTCTGTCCTCTTGTGTCCGAAAGTGAAGCGCTGGACATAGCGGCCGCAGAGGCACGGCAGGCGGTACTGATTGACAGGTTTGGCGATATGGTAGGTCTTGCCCACGGACGGCAGGACACAAACGCCCGCGAGCAGGCACTTAAGGACTTTGCCAGCGGGCAGACCCGTATTCTGGTTGCCACCACGGTCATTGAAGTCGGGGTGGACGTGCCCTCCGCCACTATTATGGTGATCGAACATGCCGAGCGATTTGGTCTGGCGCAGCTCCACCAGCTACGCGGGCGTGTAGGGCGTGGCTCCAAGGCATCTTATTGCCTGATGCTGCATGAGGATGGGCTAGGCCAGACTGCCCGCCGCCGTCTGGCCTGCCTGCGGGAAACTGAAGACGGTTTTTTGATTGCCGATGAGGATTTTCGCCTCCGCGGTGGCGGAGAAGCGACGGGCCGCAGGCAGTCTGGTCTGCCAGAATACCGCATGGCGCCGGAAATTCTGGTTGACCTGCTGCTGGACACCGCCCACGCGGAAGCCCAGCGCATTCTGCCCGATACGCAGGCAAACACCACTGGCACTTACAGGCTACCTGTTTCCGCCCGCCTGCTCTTAACTCTTTTTGGCAAAACGGACGCAGCCCGTATTTTTAGCGGCGGCTAACGCCTGTTTAGGCCTCTGTTGCCGCCAGCCACGCCTTAACCTGCCCTTCCGGGTCATCATGCTGCGTAAAAGCCGATACGGCAGACACACAATCCGCCCCGGCAGTCAGGCATAATGGCGCACGCTCAAGCGTAATGCCGCCAATGGCAACCAGAGGCATGTCTCCCACCAGTTGCTTCCATTCACGCAGCCGGTCCACGCCCTGCGGGCCAAACGCCATTTTTTTCAGCCGGGTTTCCCATATCGGTCCCAGCGCCACATAATCGGGAGCAAACGTTAGCGCACGCTCCAGCTCCTCATGACAATGGGTGCTGATGCCAAACTGCAAACCGCCTTTGCGAATGGCGTCCATATCGGCTGTATCCAGATCTTCCTGCCCCAGATGGATGTAGGAGACCCCTTCCTCCAGCGCGATCTGCCAAAAGTCATTCAGCACCAGACAGACGCCGTGCTTTGCCGCATAATCACGCGCCAGCCTGACCTGCGCCCTAAGTTCAGGCTCCGGCAGATCTTTGACCCGCAGTTGGATAAAGCGCGCACCAGCGGCTCCAAGGCGGTTAACCCACTGGGCGTTATCGACAACGGGGTAAAATTTCTGTGGCAGTCCGCTCATCCCAAAAATGCCTTTCCTGCAACGGGCGTGGAGGGAGCGGCCATATCCCGCTCTTCCATCGGATCAGCCTGCCGCGCCAGCACACCGGCCTGCACCGCCAGACCAAAAGCCTGCGCCATACGCACCGGGTCCCCGGCCTTGGCCACAGCGGTATTGATCAACACCGCATCATACCCCAGCTCCAACGCCTGCGTGGCATGAGACGGCACACCAATGCCTGCATCTACCACCAGTGGAACACCCGGAAAATGCGCCCGCATGGCGCGCAGGCCAAACAGGTTGTTCAACCCCTTACCCGACCCGATAGGCGCCCCCCACGGCATAAGCACTTCGCACCCTGCCGCCAGCAAACGCTCCGCCACAACAAGGTCCTCCGTGGTGTACGGAAAAACCTTGAAGCCTTCTTCCGTCAGAATACGCGCAGCCTCAACCAGCCCGAATACATCTGGCTGAAGCGTATCCAGCTCACCTATGACCTCAAGCTTGACCCAGTCCGTGCCAAACACTTCTCGCGCCATGTGGGCGGTGGTTATGGCCTCCTTGACCGTGTGGCAGCCTGCGGTATTGGGCAGCACGGGCACGCCCAGTTCCTGCACCAGCGACCAGAAAGCCTGACCAGCCCGCTCCCCCGCAGATTCCCGCCGGAGGGACACGGTAAGCACACCGGGCCGTGCAGCCAGAACCGCATCACGCAAAATTTCGGGCGATGGATACTGTGCCGTACCCAGCATAAGAGCGGAGGACAGTTCCTGCCCATAAAACAATGCCGTCATACCCTTACCCACCCTGCATGGGAGCTACAATTTCCACCCGCGCACCAGCATCGAGCAGTGTGTCCGCGCGCGCAGTTTTTGGTACAAAATGCCCGTTCAACGCAGTTGCAATACGCGCACCGGCATATCCCAGCTCATCAATCAGCGCGGCGAGTGTTCTGGCCGAAACCTCCTGCGCCTCATCATTGACGATTATCTTCATCGGGCATCACTCCTTGGGCTTTATAGCCCGAAAACCAGATCGGCAGCCTCCCGTGCCCGTGCGGGGGAGAGCAGAAAACCATGACGGTACATGCCATTAACATAAACATGCCGCCCCTTGCGCACCACTCGGGGCATGTTGTCCGGGTAGGACGGACGCAGCCCGGTCCCCATTTCCAAAATTTCCGCTTCAGCAAAACCGGGATGGAGGGTCCAAGCGGAATTCAGCAATTCCATCATGGAGCGCACAGTCATGCCACCGGCGTTTTCGCTTTCCACCATGGTTGCACCGACCATAAAGACATGGTTGTCGCGTGGCACAATGTAAACCGGAATACGTGGGTGCAACATACGCACAGGCCGGTGCAGAATAACATCCGGGCAACGCAACAGCAGCATCTCGCCCCGTACGCCGCGCAAATGCTCAAGCTGGTCACGCACATGCAGGCCGGTGCAGTCCACCACCCAGTCAAACCCGTCCTCATCGGGGGTATGGGTAGGATCCACAATCACCTGCCCGCCCATTTGCTCCAGACTGCGAGCCAGAGCCGGAAGCGCCTTGCGGGGGTCCACGTGCCCCTCATCCGCAAAGAACAGACCTTTTTGAAAACGCCCGGCGAGGTCTGGTTCCAGCCGCGCAATATCGGCCTCTCCCACTGTCTCAAAATGCGATGTACGTCGGCCAAAACGGGCCAGTTCCCCCACATCACGCGCGGGGGCTAACACCAGGCTCCCTTCCCGCACGACGCCGGGCACGTGGCTGGCCCACCAGTCCACCGAATCCACAGACTGGGCAGTCACTTCCGCTGGAGCGGATTCCGCCTCGCACCACGGGGCAAGCATACCACCCGCCATCCACGATGCTCCGGCACCAACCCGGCCTGCGCAATCATACAGGGTAACCACCCCGCCACGTTCCGCAAGTGTGACAGCGGCTGTTAGGCCTGCCACGCCCGCTCCTTTAACCAGAATGTGCGGTTTGCCCTTCATAAGCCCTGCTTTCCAACTTCCAGACTGATCCTGCACGCATGTTCGCAAACCCTGCGTGTTATAACATACCCGCTGCGCTCTCTACCGCACTGGCCCCTCTGCCGCCATTCACAAAAGGCGAACCAGCAGCACCATAAGCAGACAACATTCCGTCACCGCGGTCACAATCCAGCGCACTCCCATGTAGCCCGGCGGCACCCAGCCACGCCGCCATGCTGCGCGCTCGCCAAAAGCAACAAGCGGAAAGGTAACGGCAAGCAATGCAAGCCCCCATAAGGGCTGCCATAAAATACCCACACAAGCCGCAACCCAGCCCACCAGTGCGGGGACAACCCCCAGCAACAGACGCACATGGTCCGTCTGCGCTTCCGAGGCCACAATAATGGTGCGCTCCGGCTCCAGCGCCTGCCCCCAGTGCACCGCCCCGATAAAGGATAGGGAGATCGCCCCGTACAGCACCAGCGCCATAAGCAGGTTGGGCACCGGCATATGGGAATCGTAGAACACAATGGCGCATGTGCATAAGACGTAAGGCAGAACCCCCGCCAGCATCAGAACCACACCCAGAAACGGAAGCTTCTTCATTCGGGAACAGACACCCTTTTCTCTGTATTTTCTTGTTCTCAGTGTTGACAGAAAAGCCCAAGACGCTGCCACTAGCAACCGTGTGGGACTAAAGGCCCCATGCAGGTTTCGTCATAGATCAAGAATAAGAAACGGCGGTACCGGTCCAGCCAGTACCCACTGACAAGCAGGAACAGACACACCATGAGCGCCATTGTTGACATCATCGCCCGCGAAATTCTGGATAGCCGTGGCAACCCCACTGTGGAAGTGGACGTGGAACTGGCATCTGGTGCCAAAGGCCGCGCGGCTGTTCCCTCTGGCGCATCAACTGGCGCACATGAAGCCGTGGAACTGCGCGACGGTGATGCACGGCGCTATGGCGGCAAAGGTGTGCTCCGCGCCATTGAAAACATTGAGAGCGAAATCCTGCCCACCCTGCAGGGCGCAGAATCCTCCGACCAGATCGACATCGACAACGCCATGATTGATCTGGATGGCACACCGAACAAAAGCCGTATGGGTGCCAATGCCATTCTGGGTGTATCGCTCGCCATAGCCAAAGCAACGGCAGCCGAACTGGAAGTGCCTCTTTACCGTTACATTGGCGGTGCGTTTGCCCACATTCTGCCCGTGCCGATGATGAACATTGTGAACGGTGGCCAGCACGCGGACAACCCGATCGACATTCAGGAATTCATGATCCAGCCAGTGGGCGCGCCCACTGTGGCGGACGCCATTCGCTGGGGTTCGGAAATTTTTGCCCAGTTGAAAAAAGCGTTAAGCGCGGCGGGCCTGAACACCAATGTGGGGGATGAAGGCGGTTTTGCCCCTGCCCTTAAATCTGCCGACGAGGCTCTGGGCTTTATCACCCGCGCTGTGGAAGCCGCGGGCTACCGCCCCGGTCAGGACGTCACCTTTGCGCTGGACTGCGCCAGCACCGAGTTCTTCAAAAACGGTCAGTATGTGATGGAAGGCGAAGGCAAGAGCTTCGATTCCGCTGGCATGGCCACTTATCTGGAAGACCTTGTCAGCCGGTATCCGATTGTCTCCATTGAAGACGGCATGGCTGAAGATGACTGGGAAGGTTGGGCGCTCCTGACCCAGACACTGGGTAAAAAAGTTCAGCTTGTTGGAGATGATCTTTTTGTAACCAACCCCGAGCGTCTGAACCGTGGCATCAAGGCAGGTATTGCCAATTCCCTGCTGGTCAAGGTCAACCAGATTGGCACACTGACCGAAACCCTTCAGGCCGTGGAAATGGCCCACCGGGCAGGCTATACCGCCGTTATGAGCCACCGCTCGGGTGAGACGGAAGACTCCACTATTGCGGACCTTGCCGTGGCCACCAACTGTGGGCAGATCAAAACCGGCTCGCTCTCCCGCTCTGACCGGACAGCCAAATACAACCAGCTGATCCGTATTGAGCAGGAACTGGTGACAGCCGCCCAGTATGCAGGCCGCTCCATCCTCAAGAACGGCTGATTACCCTTGAACTAACGGCCACATCTTATGGATGTGGCCCGCTCTGGCCGGTTCCTTTTGGGGAGCCGGCTTTTTTGTGCGCAACGTACTTTCCTCCAGCAGCCAATATGGTTTACACATTACGCTGTATTCATGTCTTCAAGTAACCACGACTCTGGCAAGGAGCAGACCATACAGTGCAGATTGGCCGTTTCTTTCGCCGTGTCGTGCGGGCTGTTGTTCCTCCTTTGGCATTCCTGAGCATTGCTGGGTATTTTGGCTGGAATGCAACGCAAGGCGACCACGGTATGCAGGCGTACCAACAGCAGCTTGGCCTGCTAGAACAGGCAAAACAGGCACGGACAGACGCACTGGCCGAACAGGCTGCATGGAAGCGCCGCGTTAACGGCCTGCGTGAAAATACTCTGGATACGGATATTCTGGATGAGCGCGCCCGCGCCATGCTGAATATGGCCAACCGGAATGATGTGGTCGTTCCCTATGACCGGCGCGACCCACTTTTTTAATCTCTGACGGTTATACCCTACGGGCTAAAAGATTTTCTGCTGGCATGAGGTCATAAAAAAACGGCGCCTGAAGCGCGTTTTTTTATGACATACCGGTCTGGCCAGAATTACTTAATTTTGGCTTCGCGGAATACGACGTGCTTGCGAGCAACCGGGTCGTACTTCTTCAGTTCCATTTTACCCGTGTGCGCACGAGCGTTTTTCTTGGTCACATAGAAGTAACCGGTGTCAGCCGTCGAAACGAGACGGATCTTGATGACGTTGGTCTTGGCCATGACTTCCTCAGCAGAACATATTTACAGAGCCGGTCCATACGGCTCCGGCGGTGTTCAAGTGCCGGCAAAATGCGCATACAAAGGCAAAAGGTCAAGCTTTCTTACATCAATATGGCGCAGCGAACGCCAAAAGGAGACGAATTCATGCTGGATGTGGCAACCGCGCGGTCCAGAATTCTGGAAAACCTGCCACTTTGCGGGCAGGAAACCGTCGCCCTGACCGCCGCCTGTGGCCGCACTCTGGCGCAGGATGTACACGCACGCAGGGCCAACCCTCCTGTGTGCGTATCCGCCATGGATGGTTACGCCGTACAGTCAGCCGATGCCCAGCAGGGCGCTACACTGCGGATTATAGATGAAGCCCCGGCAGGCCGTCCCTCCACCCGGACCCTACAGCCCGGCGAATGTATCCGCCTCTACACCGGTAGCCAGATCCCCAACGGGGCAGATGCTGTTGTCATACAGGAAAACACCCTGCTTGCTGGTCAGCAGATTACACTCACCCAGCCAGCCACCACAGGGCAGTTCATTCGCAAACAGGGGCAGGACTTTGCCGAAGGCGCGGTGCTCCTGACAGCAGGCCGCAGACTCGGGCCAAGGGACATCGGGCTGGCCGCAGCTGGTGGGCTGGTCTGGTTACCCGTATTCCGCCGGCCCCGTGTGGGCATTCTGGCGACGGGAAACGAAATATTGCTCCCCGGAGACACCGCCCCACCAGACGGTATTTTTAACTCCGCGTCATTCATGCTCTCCGCCCTTCTGGAGCAGGAAGGGGCGCAGACCGTTATCCTGCCAGTTGCAAGAGACAACGCAACGTCGCTCTCCAACGCGTTTGCCCAGACTCATGATCTGGACATGCTTGTCACCATTGGCGGGGCCAGTGTGGGAACTTACGATCTGGTTCGCCCCACTTTGGAAAAAGCTGGCCTGATCCAGAATTTCTGGAAAATTGCCATGCGTCCGGGCAAGCCGCTCATGTCTGGCACGCTCAACGGCATGCCCGTACTTGGACTTCCGGGTAACCCTGTTGCCGCTTTGGTGTGCTGCCTGGTGTTTGTGGTCCCCGCCCTTCACAAACTTATGGGTCGCCCCGTTTCAGACTCGCTGGAAACACAAACGGCACTGCTGGGGGCAGACGTAAAGGAGAACGACCAACGGCAGGATTTTCTGCGGGCCACACTCCAGACCAACGCCGAGGGGCATCTGGTTGCCACCCCGTTTGCACGTCAGGATTCTGCACAGTTGAACATTCTGGCGCAAAGTCAGGCGCTGATCATCCGCGCGCCCCATGCCGGTGCGGAAAAAGCCGGAGCCCCATGCCGTATCCTACGCCTGCCCTGAATTAGATATTGACAAAAACAAGAACTTACATAGAACAAACTATGAGATCACTCTTCCATTCCGAACAGACAGACCGAGGTGCGACATGCTGACCCGAAAACAGCACAAGCTTCTGCTTTTTATTGATTCGCACCTCAAGCAGACCGGTTTTTCCCCTTCGTTTGACGAAATGCGCGAAGCTATGGGCCTGCGCTCCAAATCTGGCATCCATCGCCTGATTTCAGGGCTGGAGGAACGCGGTTTCCTCCGCCGCCACCACCACCGCGCCCGCGCGCTGGAGGTTATACAACTCCCCGAAATGGAAGAGGAACTGCCCACCAACGTGATCCGTGGCAGCTTTACGCGCCAGAAGCAGGAATCTGTTAAAATTCCGCTTTATGGTCGCATTGCTGCTGGCCTGCCGATTGAGGCCATGGCGGATACATCCAACGCGCTCACCGTTCCGGCAGACATGCTGGGAAGTGGTGACTACTACGCGCTGGAAGTTGCGGGTGATTCCATGATCGAAGCCG
Organism: Acetobacter ghanensis; assembly: GCF_001499675.1. NCBI lineage: Bacteria > Pseudomonadati > Pseudomonadota > Alphaproteobacteria > Acetobacterales > Acetobacteraceae > Acetobacter > Acetobacter ghanensis. The sequence goes on along the minus strand of NZ_LN609302.1, from coordinate 1,518,133 downwards.
GCATTCTGGACGGCGATCAGGTCATTATCAAAAAGTCCGATCAGGCCGACAATGGGCAGATTGTGGTTGCCCTGATTGATGAGCAGGAAGTGACGCTCAAGCGCTTACGCCGCAAAGGCAACATGATCGCGCTCGAACCCGCCAACGCCCGCTACGAAACCCGCATTGTTCCCGCGGAGCGCCTGCGTATTCAGGGCCATCTGGCTGGGCTGATCCGCCACTACTGAGTACGGCGCATGTGTGCTCAGGTTGCTGGGCACACATCCTCCCATGCTGGGAAGGCCGCCGCCTGTGCCGTTACAGTTGCTGGCGTAACCTGCGGCAGGTAGTCTACTTCCGCCAGAATGCGAACCCCACCTTTTTGTGCAATGGTCTGACTGTTGGCCGGGTTTGCTGGACCGTTCAACACCACTCCTGCAATAGCCACGCCACGGTTCTGAAGTGCTTGCAAACTGAGCAATGTGTGGTTGAGTGTGCCCAGACCACTGCGGGCCACCAACACAACAGGCAATCCCCACAACACGGCCAAATCCAGCATCATCAAAGTGTCTGTTGCTGGGACCATCAGACCGCCAGCCCCTTCCACCACCAGCACTTTGTCCTTCTCCACCTGTGGTAATGCAAGGTGGCGGGAATCGATATGCACACCTTCCGCCTCGGCTGCCGCCTGTGGTGAGAGCGAAGCCTGAAACGCCCCTGCTGGCGGAAAGCACATGGGATGACCGGCCAGATGTTCAACCGTACTGGTGTCCCCCGCTTCATCCGCCAGACCGCTTTGCAGCGGCTTCCAGTAGGCGGCCTGCCACCGCCTGACCAAACAAGCCGAAACAAGGGTTTTGCCAACACCTGTGTCCGTACCGGTTACAAAAACACCCGCAACAGGTGGTTTGCGGAAACAGCCATAAGCTAGTTCCCACGTCATGGATGCCCCGCCCTGCTCCAGCCGCTCAGTAACACGCCGGAGCGTACCCGCCGCCATAGGCGTGCTTCCGGGCTGGGGAACCGATGCCCCTGTCGCCTTAAGATGCCGGACAAAGTCCAGACCTCTGGCAAACACCTGCACACAGCTCTCCCGTTGCCACAGGCCGGAATACGGGAACGGTACCCAGTCCTGTATTTGTGTGGCTTTAGGGTAATGAGGGGTTGCAGGTTCCGCCCCCTCCGCCTTGCAGGCAGCTTTCCACTCCGCAAACGTCCCATCCAGCAAAGCGGTAACGGCCAGCACACCGTTGGGTGCCAGCAGTTCCCCAAGACGGGCCAGTACGTGCTTGGACTGCTCCAGCCACTGCATGACAAGATTGCCGCAGACCACATCAAACGGGCCTTCAACCGTTGGGTTGGCGGCATCCATCAGTTCATAAACCGTTGTGGCCACACCGTTGCGTCTGGCCCGTTCCAGCATATGGGGAGCAAAATCGGTCGCCACAATCTGCGCGTCTGGCCACAGACGGACCAACTGTTCCGTCAGTAGGCCGGTACCACACCCTATTTCCAGAATACGCTGTGGTTTTCTGCCTTTGAGGGTCTCTGCCAGCTTTGCTGCCAGACGTTGCGCGGCAAGGCGTTGCACCGTAGCGGCTCCATCATACCCCTCTGCCCGGTCAAAGCTGAGACGTACGCGCTCCTTGTGCTCCATGCCTTTCATCCCGCGTTCTGTTCCATCATTTTTCGCACCCCTTCAAGCAGCGCCACACAGGCCTTTACATGGGTATGGGGGAGCAGGTGCCCACCATCCATCCATTGCACTGGCGGACCACCTACAAAACTTTCCTCCGTCATGGCGGGGGAAACAACAGGGTCCTGCCGCGCGGCCAGCACCACGCATTGCCTTGCTCTGCCAGCCAGCACAGGCCGGGCATCCGCTGACATCAACATCTCCAGCCCCGTACATAAATTTTGGGTCTGTGGAGGCTCTGCTGCAACCTGCGCGCCGCACAGAGTACGAAAATCAGTCAGAACCTTTTCTGGCGCAGTGGAAAGTCCCTTACACATGCGCTGCATAACGCGGACTGGCACGCCAGAAGCAAAGCCTGCCCGCGCGGCAAATACTGCAAACGCATTAATTCCCACCAGCTTGTCTCGGCTGGCAAAAGCCATGTGCTGCGCCAGCCACAAAAAGCCAAGGGAATGCCCAACCCCCAATACGGGGCGTCCCTCCGCCTGCAAAGCCTGCAACTGTTGTGCTGCTTGCAGGGGCGAAGCATTGCCCCCCCCTAAAAAGCCCAGATCCAGCACACAGGCATCCGTCCAGCCCAGAGCGGAGATAACAGGGGCCCAAAAATCTGGCCCAAACCCCCAGCCATGCACAAATACAGGCTGAATACCCTTCATCCCCCGACCTCCCCGGCAATGTCTCGGGTCGCGGCAATAATGGCGTTGGCCAATGCCTCCATCTGCTCCTGTGTATGATGAGCGTGAAAAACCACCCGCAGGCGGCACCCACCGGGTGGCACCGTTGGCGGGCGGATAGCAACAGCCAGAAAGCCTGCCCGCTCTACTGCCTGCGTTAGCGCAAGAGCCGTTTGCTCCGCCCCCACAACCACCGGTACGATCTGAGTTGTGGATGGCCCCACATCCAATCCGGCCCCTGCCATCAGTTCCCTAAACCGGGCGGCAAGGTCCGCCACATGAGCACGCTGTTCATCCATGCCGGGCAGCAGGTCCAACGCCGCATCCACAGCGCCCAGCACCATGGAAGAAGGTGCCGTGGAATAAATAAAGCCCGAAGCCGTATTATCCAACCAGCGGCACACAGCATGGGAGGCCGCTATAAATGCCCCCATCCCCCCCAGAGCCTTGCTGAAGGTGCCAATAACAAGATCGGCCTGTGCGTGGGCCAGCCCTTTGCCATGTTCGCCTAAAATGCCGGTTGCATGGGCCTCATCCACACAGAGGAAGGCGTTGTGGCGTTGGGTAATGGTCCGCAACGCCTCCATATCCGCCCGGTCACCATCCATGCTGAACACGCTTTCCGTCAGCACAATTTTTAGGCCATCACCTGTATCCTGCCCCAAAAGGGCATCCAGATGCGCCATGTCATTATGCCGGAACCTCTTTGGGCGCACACCGGCCGCCGCACAGCCATGGTAAAGGCTGGCGTGTATAAAACGGTCTGCCACAATAACAGCAGGGGCCCCCGTAACCTGCGCGGAAAGCCGGGCCAGCGCAGGAACAACAGACGCATTGGCCTGCCAGCCGGAAGAAAAAATTCTTGCTGCCTCCATGCCTTTAAGGGCGGCCAGCCGCTGCTCCAACGCCACAGTCTGCGGTGGTGTGCCGGTTACAAGGCGGGAAGCGCCACTCCCGCTCCCCTCAGCCCGTGCCCATATGCTGGCCCGTTCAAGCAGTAACGGGTGGGTACGCAGGCCCAGATAGTCATTGGAGGAAAAATCGACCAGAACAGCGCCGCTGTCGGGCTGTTGCAAAAGTCCGGGTCCGGCTGCATGCCACTGTTTGCAGGAACGCATACGCCCCTGTGCGGCAAAACTGGCCAGCCCCTGCTGGAAAAGATTGTCAAACCGCGTCATGACACCTTTGGTGCCGGAGCCTGCTCTCCCGGTCAATCATCTACAGGAACACCTCGCATGTCTGCACCCGCTTCCATGCCCGACTGGTACCAGCAGGGGCTTCCCCATATCTGGCTTCCCTATAGCCAGATGAAGACCGCATCCCCCCCGCTTGCAGCCCGGAGCACACAGGGTAGCCACATTACCCTGACTGATGGACGCACACTGGTGGACGGTGTTGCTGCATGGTGGACTGCCTGCCACGGCTACAACCACCCCCATATCCGCCAAGCCGTAGCGCACCAGTTGGATGTGATGCCGCATGTGATGTTTGGCGGCATGGTGCATGAACCCGCCTTGCGCCTTGCGTCCCGTTTATGTGCCATGTTGCCCGGAGACTTAGAGCGGGTATTTTTTACAGACTCCGGTTCCGTCGCAGTGGAAGTCGCCATGAAGATGGCTATCCAGTACCGCCTTAACAAAGGGGAACAGCAACGCACCAAAATGCTGGCTTTTCGTGGCGGTTACCACGGAGACACACTCGCCACCATGGCTGTATGCGACCCGGAAGAAGGTATGCACCATCTGTATGGTTCAGCTCTGGCAGAACACGTTATTGCCCCCCTGCCCGTGGATGAGACCAGCACACAGGCGTTTATGGCGTTGCTGGAACGCCACGCACACGAGCTGGCCGGCATTCTTGTAGAGCCTCTGGTGCAAGGAGCAGGCGGTATGCTCTTTCATGCACCATCGGTCCTACGCACATTACGCGCTGCGGCAGACCGCTACGATGTCCTGCTGATTCTGGACGAAATTTTTACAGGGTTTGGGCGCACAGGCACCATGTTTGCCTGTGAACAGGCAGGCATCACGCCTGACATCATCACCCTTTCCAAAGCCCTGACGGGCGGCACCATGGCTCTTGCCGCCACCGTAGCGCGGCGGCACGTTTTTGAGGCTTTTCTGTCTGACAACCCCGAACATGCCCTGATGCACGGCCCCACCTTTATGGCCAATCCACTGGCCTGTGCCTGTGCAAACGCATCGCTCGACCTGTTTGAGACAGAACCACGGCTGGAGCAGGTTGCCACTCTTAACGCACTGATGGCCGAAGCCCTGGAACCATGCCGGGCATTACCCGGCGTGCGGGATGTGCGTACGCTTGGGGCCATTGGCGTAGTGGAACTGGACAACATTGCCAACCCGGATGCACTCCGCCAGAAGCTGATTAGCCACGGCGCGTGGATACGGCCTTTCCGCAATATTGTTTATCTAACGCCAGCCTTCACCATAACCGAGCCTGAGCTGCGGTTTTTGTGCCGCACTATCCACACCGTACTGGCGGGTTAAGAACGAGAGTGCCTTACGGCAACCATGCGCGGGCGGCATCTTCATCCGCCTCTCGCGCATCCACCCAGACTGCCCGACCATCTTCGTAGTCTTCCCGCTTCCAGAACGGTGCTCCGGTCTTCAACCGGTCGATCAGAAAAGATGTGGCCTGTAAGGCCGCGCCCCGGTGTGCAGCAGCGGCACCAACAAACACAATGCCTGCCCCCACCTCCAGCCGACCGACACGATGAATCAGCGTGCAGCCCGTCAGCGCAAACCGTGCCCGCGCTTCCTGCGCCAGATCGTTCATAATGGCTTCGGTCATGCCGGGGTAATGCTCCAAGGTCATGGCCTTAAGCCCCTGCCCACCCCGCACCTGCCCCACAAACAGGCCAATACCCCCTATATGGGGAGAAAGGGCACTTAAACGGGCAGTCTCTGCCCCCACATCAAACGGAGCCGTCTGGACGGCAACATGAACAGACATGGCGTTTATCAACCACCCGTCATGGGCGGGAAAAAAGCGACCTCGTCCCCCGGACGGACCATCTGGTCAAACGTTGCCAGCGTTTTGTTAATGGCAACCCGCAGCTTGGGTTGGTCTGCAAGAGCCTGTGCAATAGCGGGCGATGCCCCTTCGATCTGATGCCGCAGGGCGGTAACCGGCACGCCACCCGATGGGATGGCCACACTCAGGCTTTCCTGACCGATCTGCTCGCGCAATGCGGCAAAAAACAAGACTGTCACCTGATCTGTCATGATCCGCCTTCACCCTCTTATCCAAACACGCCCCAGCTCTTGCGGGCCTTATAGAAGCCAGCGCGCTTTCTGTCGCACATTAATGTGCAGGCATGGCACCACGACGGGGTGTTCCTATGGTGCTGATAGACCCATCCGAATGAATAAGGGTGGTTGTGCCGTCACCATTCGGAATTTCGATGGGGGCTGCTTTGGCCTTTGCCGCCCCGGCCGGTTGCGCAGTCGTCGCGCCCGCCACAGGGGAGGCATACAGGCTATTCCCGACAACACCCTTATGGATGTTTTCCTTTTCCCCGATGCTCATCTCCTGACCATCGGGCAGTTGCGGGCCTGTGGCCGCCGTCACCTCTTCCCCCGGCAATTTACCGGTCCGGCCTTTGGCAACATCTTCCAGCGTGGGGAGCGGGTCGGGCGGACCGGGCCAGACATTACCGCCCTGCGGCAGAATCGGCACCTCGCTTGTCGCCTGCCCCTGCACACGCCGCATGTTGAGGTCAGAACCACTTGGAGCATTGGGATTTTCGCCGGGGAGAGACATTGTGTCGGACATGACTTTTTCAAAGCCTGCACATCCACTCATCATCACGCACACTCCGAGAAGAGCGGCTTTTCTCATACCCAGACTCCGCATTACGCCAGCACTTTCCCCAGCCTGTTCCGGACTATCCGTGGCTGATGCACGGTGCCCTGATAATTTTGGCTGAAGTGAACAGCCCTGTAGCCTATAGCCGCAGGCCAGTCGCCCAAATATTGGCCTCTCAAAGGCAAGGACTTTTTACAGATCGACGTGCTGCAAACCCTTGGTCAGATAATCCCATCCGGTAATCATTGTCAGCACCCCGGCAACCCAGAGCAGCACGGCGCCAATAAGAGCAACGGGCAACCACGGAATACCTAGCAGGGCACTTGTGCCGTCCCCCGCCAACAAAAAGCCTATGGCTGTCATCTGAAAACCGGTTTTCCACTTGGCCAAACGGGTTACTGGCAGGCTGGCACGCCGCTCTGCCAGATACTCCCGCATCCCAGACACCAGAATTTCCCGGCACAGAATGATGATGGCAGGCCACAGACTCTGGTAGGGCAAACGCAAAAAGCCTGCCAGCACCATAAGGCAGGCTCCCACCAGCAGTTTGTCGGCTATGGAGTCAAACATCCGCCCGAAGTCGGAAAGCTGGTGGCGAGAGCGCGCCAACTTTCCATCAAAATAATCGGTAATTCCCGCCAGAATGAACAGCAGACACGCAAGCGCGTCCGTTTGTGGCGTACCCCACGCGGCAAATCCAACCACGATGGGAATGGCCACAATACGCGAAAGGGTCAGGACGTTGGGCAGGTCTGTTAACATTATGGCGTATGCTAGCGCATTTCCTGCCAGACTGAAATGCTTTGACTTATCGCAATGTCGTCACTCACCCTCATTCCCTGCAATCCTGCCATTCGCCTTTTTAGTCCGGCGACCAGTCGGGGTGGAAATGGCCGTAGATGACCCGCGCAATCTCGCGGCTGACTCCCGGCGCAGCTTCCAGTTCCGCCAGCCCGGCCTGCTTGACCGCACGGGCTGACCCAAACGTATTGAGCAGCATTTTTTTACGCGCGGGGCCTATGCCGGGAATATCGTCCAGCTCGGATGTGACCAGCGCCTTGGACCGCCCCGAACGGTGGGTGGTGATTGCAAAACGGTGCGCCTCGTCCCGGAGTCTTTGTAGGTAGTAGAGAACCGGGTCCCGCAGATCGAGCTGAAAAGGCTCCCTGTGGTCGGTATAAAACCACTCCCGCCCGGCATCCCGGTCTGGCCCCTTGGCAATACCCACCAGTTTGACGCCAGTAACACCCAGATCATCCAGCACGGCCCGAACAGCGGAATACTGCCCTGCCCCGCCATCAATCAGCAGAACATCGGGCCAGTTGGACGTGTCGCCTTCGTCCGCCTCCTTCAGCGCCCTGCCAAAGCGGCGCTCCAGCACCTCGCGCATCATGGCAAAGTCATCCCCCGGTGTAATGGGGCCTTTGATGCGGAATTTGCGGTATGCCTTGCGGTTGAACCCTTCCGGGCCGCCCACAATCATGACCCCATAGGCATGTGCGCCCTGAATGTGACTGTTATCGTACACCTCTATGCGTTCGGGCGGGGCATCCAGCCCGAACACCTCGGCCACACCCCGGAGCAGTTTGGCCTGCCCGGCCGTTTCGGCCAGTTTGCGGTTCAACGCGTCCCGCGCATTGGTTACCGCATGGTCCACCACCTGTTTTTTCTCACCACGCTGCGGGTTGAGAATTTCAACCTTCCTGCCACGCCGTAGGGAGAGCGCCTCCGCCAGCAAAGGGCTTTCCGCCAAGGCGTGGTTGACCAGTATTTGGGCGGGGCATGGTTTATCGTCATAAAACTGGGCAATAAAGGCGGACAGAATATCTGCCGCGGTCTCCTCCTGCGCATGAGCGGGGAAAAACGAGCGACTGCCATTGTTGCGTCCGCCCCGTACAAAAAAGACCTGAATGCAAGTTTGCCCTGCCTCCTGCCAGAGGCCAAAGACATCCGCATCCTGCAAGGAAGCGGGATTGATGACGTTAGAGTCCTGCATTTGCGCCAAGGCGCGGATACGGTCGCGCAACATGGCCGCACGCTCAAAATCCAGTTCTTCGGCTGCCCGGTTCATATCAGCACCCAACGTTTCACGCAGGGCGGAATCCTTGCCGGATAAAAAATCCCGAGCCTGCTCAACCAGCTCCCCGTAAGCCTGCTGGTCTATGCGGTCCACACAGGGGGCGGAGCAGCGTTTGATTTGGAACAGCAGGCATGGGCGGCTCCGGCTGTTAAAAACGGAATCGGTACAGGAGCGCAGCAGAAACACGCGCTGGATCAGATTAAGCGTCTGGTTAACCGCCCATGCGGAAGCAAATGGCCCCCACAGGCTGGCCCCTTTGACCGCCTTGCCACGATGCTTGGCAATCTGGGGGAATGGATGGCCATCCGTCAGCATCAGCCACGGGTAACTTTTGTCATCACGCAGCAGGATGTTGAAGCGGGGCTTCATCCGCTTGATGTAATTGGCCTCCAGCAGCAGGGCTTCTGCCTCTGTGTGGGTCGTCACAATTTCCATGGAGGCCGTTTCCGACACCATGCGCCGCAGGCGCTCGGGCAGACGAGCCACATGCGTATAGGACGTGACACGCTTTTTGAGCGAAAGCGCCTTACCTACGTACAGCACCTCCCCCTTGCTGCCGAGCATACGGTAAACACCGGGCGCAAAAGGCATGGTACGTAACGCATACCGTATGGCCTCTACCCCTTTGAGCGGCAGGCTGGCCTCGGCATCAGCCTGCGCGGCGGTGCCCTCCGGTGTTGAATTTTGTGCAGTCATCTGGCGCTCTTTGGGGGGTCGTCAATTTCATCCACCGTTTTTGTGGATAAGTCTGTGGAAGATAGGGTGCGGATGGGGTGCAAACCGCAGATTTTCAGCCCTTCCAACGGATTGCATATTTTTTAGTCAAACAGGTCATGACATTGATTTAAAAGGATTTTGCTCTTTTGCTGGCGTTGTCTGACTTTGCTTTTTCAAACTCTTTGTTGAAAATAGGGCATGTCAAGAGGAATAGTGGACAAAATTTTCAACCTGCAACGTGGGGTGCAGTCTCGCTTTGTTCTGCCACCTGTTCCGCCTTTTCCAGAAGCCGCAAAAAGTTTTCTCCCCAAAAGGCGGCTATCTCGCTTCTGTCATACCCCCGGCGCATCAACTCCGCCGTAATGTTGACGCCCTGCATAGCATCCTGCCAGTCCGACAAAGCGCCACCGCCGTCAAAATCGGAGGAAATACCAACATAGGCAGGCCCCAGACGGCGCACAACGTAGTCAATATGGTCCACAAGGTCCGCCACCCCGGCTGATCGCTTACCTTCTTCCGGTTTGGGTTTAAGGAACGCGGGCATGGCGGTTATCTGGATCAGTCCCCCACTGGCCTTCAGTGCATCCAGTTGCTCATCATCCAGATTACGCGGATGGTCGCACAGTGTCCGTACGCAGGAATGGCTGGCCACAACCGGCGTGGCCGAGGCATCCACGGCCTGCAACATGGTCTGTTTGGATGCGTGGGAGACATCCACCAACAGGCCAAGCCTGTTCATCTCCCGCACGGCCTCACGCCCCAGAGCGGAAAGGCCTCCATGTTTTTGCGGCGTATCCCCAAGGCTAGGGCGGTGGATGGCCGCATCCGCCAGAGCATTGTGGCCGTTATGGGTCAGGGTCACATAGCGTGCACCCCGTTTTTGAAACGCCTTGAGCAGCGCCGGGTCATCCCCCATGCCATAACCGTTCTCAACCGCTGGAATAACCGCGATAACGCCTTTTGCATGAGCGGCCCGAATATCAGCCACGCGGGAGCAAATGGCTGCACTCACGCCATTATGGGTTCCCTGCATGGTGTTAATGGCATCCAGCATGGCTAGGCATTCCTGCTGCACCTGCTTATGGGCCTCGGCCGTTACCGGCCCCTGCGCCGTATAGGCAACAAAGCAGCCAGCGGACATGCCGCCACGTTGCATTTTGGGTAAATCGACCTTGCGGGACGGCGTATCGTCAAACGCATCGGCCCGGTCCGGCCAAGGAATGTCGATATGGCTATCCAGCGTCAGAAGGTCACGGTGCAGGGCTATGGCGCTCTGCGGGGCGGCGGGCTGGGCGAATACGGTATCCATCTTTCAATATCATGGGGTGGATACAAAAAATTGCAAGAGTCATCCCCTTCCATCCACCCGGCTTGCCCTTCCTCTTTTTACTTGCCCAACGCCATGCAATACGCCATGCCCTGCCCATGCGACTTGTGACATGGAACATCAACTCCCTCCGGCTGCGTATGCCGCTGCTGGAAAAGCTGACCACCACCTTGCAGCCCGACGTTGTCTGCCTGCAGGAAACCAAGGTCCCCGATGCCCTTTTCCCGCTGGACGCGGTGCGTGCCCTTGGTTTTGAGCACCTGCACTACAAGGGCATGAAGGGCTATAACGGCGTGGCCATCCTCTCCCGCCTGCCGCTTAGCCCCGCAACAGACACGCCCTCATGGTACGGTAAGGAAGACTGCCGCCACGTTGCGGCGACCCTCCACGCACCGGGAGGCGATATTGCCCTGCACGACTTTTATGTTCCTGCGGGAGGGGATGAGCCAGACCCAGAGACCAACCCCAAATTCGCGCACAAACTTACCTTTGTGGAAGAAGTAACAGACTGGTTTGCCCGGCAGAAACTCGCACGTACGGTACTGGTGGGGGACTTCAACATTGCGCCGCTGGAGCATGATGTCTGGAGTCACAAACAGTTGCTTAAAATTGTCAGCCACACTCCGCCGGAAACAGAACGCCTGACCAACTGGCAACAAACGGGCTTTGTGGACGCCATGCGCCACTTTGTCCCCCCACAGGACAAGCTTTACACTTGGTGGTCCTACCGCAACCGGGACTGGAAAAAGTCCAACCGCGGGAGAAGGCTGGACCACATATGGGTTACACCAGACCTTGTACCCCAACTGGCCAGTATGACCGTTGTGCAGGATGCCAGAGACTGGCCCTCCCCCTCGGACCATGTTCCCGTGGTTATGGATATTCAGCCATAACCCTATAAGAGCAGCCTAATACCGGTACTGCCACAGCAGCCCCACACTGCTGCCCGGATCGTTTTCCGGTGTGGTAAAGCCGGTTACGGAGCCACCGGTGCCAACTGTTGTATTAAGTTTGAGGTGGTTGGTCAGATCCACCTGCACCTGTGCCTGTGTGCCAGAGCCCGACGTGGCCTGCTTGGCCCCCACGTAAACACCCTTCATCACGTATTTACCGGCTTCCACGCTGGTGCCACCGTTCCCCACGCCCGAGCCACCGCCAACGGCCAGCCTATCCAGGTGCAAGGTTTTGCGCAGGGTGCCCATGGGGTCAAAGGTTGTCAGCCCGGTCAGTGTGGCCAAAGCCGTGCCCACTTCGACCATCTGGGTGGAGGACAGGGAGTGCGCATCTGTTCCAAACAGCAGCATGGCCAGAACCTGATCCTGCGGTAGGCTGGGAATGGAATCAAAACTGATCTTGGGTGCGCTTGCGTACCCGCCAACCTTAAGCATGGCCGTCTGCCCCTCAACCGCGCGGTCGGCCTCAAAATCCAGTGTTGGGTCAAGCTTGTGCCCGACGCCAGAGCCATTAAAGCCAACCCGCCCCTTGGTGAAGTTGAGCGAAATACCCGCCAGATCAAAATTACCGCGTTTAAGATCAAACCCGCCGGTTACAACTGGTGCCTGCGTAGTGCCTGTTACCTTCAGGCGGCCCGCCATTTCCGCGTCCAGACCGTGCCCGCGGACAAAGAACTTACCCGGTGATGTTAATTTAAGGTCCAGCCCTATTACAGACTGGTGCGTACTGGCGGCTTTAGCTTCTTCCGCCCTCTGTTTTTCTTCACCCGGACGCACAACATCCAACCGGGCCACAGAAGATGGCAACGAATTGGGAATATTAATTTCCACACGCTGCAAATCCACGCCGCCCGCCACGTCCATACGGGTCTGCACCTGCCCGCGCACCGTAACATCGGCATTCAGTACCGCTGTCAGCAGGTCGCTTGAGACCGGGCGCGCATCCTTGGCAACCAGATGCAGGTCTATGGGCATACCCGGCATAGCAACCCCGAGAAAACCGGTGACGCCAAGCGTGCCGTCCCCAGCCTTTGCGCTGAGAGTCTGAATAACAATGCGGTCCCGCGCACCCACAACACGACCGTTTACGGCACTCAGATGGAACCCCTGCGCAAAGTCCTGAAAATCCGCGTTAATCAGGTCAATCGCGCCAGATACGGCGGGAGAGGCCACACTCCCCTTGACCTGCATGGCCAGTTGCATCTGCCCCTGTGCCTGCCGGGCCTGCGCACCCAGTATGCCGTTGGCAATACTCAGATCAAGATGCCCATTTGTACGCAGGTCCAACGCGCCTGTTTTGGATAGGGGGGCACTCCCGCGTATCTGCATCCCAAGTTTGCCCCCTGCGGACGCATCAACCTGCACCTGTGCTTGTGTGCGGGCCAGATTGGCCTGAGCATCCACTTGCAAAGGCGGAACGGAGGCGGCGGCAGAACTATCCGCCATACGCAGATTACTGCCTTTGACTTGCACCCGCCCCTCTGGCCTGTCCAATGACCCCGCCAGCTTGGCAGAGAGCGACACAACCCCTGTTGCCTTGAGGTTAGGCATAAACGGGTGGGCTAGAGCCGGTGTAACATTGCGAATATCTGCGGTCACCGACAGGCTGGGTTTAAGACGCCCCGCCACATCCAATGTGGCAGGCTGGCTGCCCGGCGTGCTCAACTCCGCGCGCAGTCGGTCCAGACCCAGCGTATCCCCAAAGGACACCATTACCGGCGCTTGCAGGCGCAGGTTTTCCTGCTTGGCTGTGGCTGTCAGTTTTTGCAGTTTTACCTGTTTGCCGGGCAGGTTCAGCAACGCCTGCGTGTTCAGGGCAAGAGGACTGCCCGACCAGCTTGCTGGCCCCACCTGCGCCGACAGCAACATGGCTGTATCTGGCCCTTTTGCGCTCAACAGCGCCTGCCCGGTCACTCCGGCCGCAGAAAGACCACCAAGGCGCAGGGTCAGGTCTGGCGAGGGGTGTGCGGCCGGGTCGGTCACCGAGCCAGCCAAAGCAATGGAGCCAACCCGCGCCTGAGGCGTGGTCACATTGCCCTTGAGCTTGAGCGCAACCACGGGTTTGTCCGCCACCGTGGTGGTTTTGACGGATGCTGCCAAGGTGCCGGACATAGCCTGCCCGATAAGAGGTGCGTAATCAGCCAGCCGCGCTATGGTCAGGTCCAAAGTCCCCTGTGGCACCACTTCCTTGGGGGCCAGCGTAAGCTCCCCTTGCCCTTTGGTGGTGTTCCACGCCAGTTTTTGCAGGTCGAGGTGGCGCATACCATCGGCGGCTTGGTCAAACGCCACCTCCAACTGCAACGGCGCACGGTCCAATGTGCCTTGCAAAGCCAGTGTGCCCTGCGGCACCTTAGGCAGGTGGGCCACGGACACATCCAGCGCCAAAGCGCCTTTGGGCATGGTTGCCGTACCTATATTGGCCTTTGCCCCCACAGTAGCGACAAAATCCTGCAAGGGTCCCTTCAGGGCCAGCGCAATATTAGTATCCCCCCGCAAGGTGGGGGCCAGTTTTTCCAACACGGGCAAGGCAATGTTGGCCGTCATGTCCACATTGCGCCCTGTCTGCACATGCCCCTGTACACGGGCATCCAGCGCCTGCCCGGTCACGGTCAGGGATGACAGGTCAATCTGCTGCCCGGCAGGCAGGTTACCTTGTGCTGCAAGCGGATGCATGGCGGCAGTAAGGGCAATATGCCCATCCGCCCCCAGCAGTCCGGCGGCCTGCGCCTGTCCCCCGGTCACGGCCAGTGCCCCATTGGCAGCAAGGTGCGTATCCCCGTTAGGGTCAAGCGGACGGTCAAACTGAGCAGTTAACGCAGCATGGCCACGCAAGGGCACACCGGCTGCTTCCCCCAGAGGCAGCAGATCCGGCACGTTCAGGCTCAGTGTTCCTTTTTGAGGAGCGGCGGCCTTTATGTCCCCCGTAAGCCCCAGAACTGGATGATCCAGCGTGAAGGTCAGCGGCACACCGGGGTCACCGGGTTTAACAAGCGCATCCAACTTCAGGGGGGCAGCGGCAAGCAGTGTGGGGGCCTTGCCCGGTAGGCGTAAACCATCCGCGCTCAGGTTCAGGTGGAGTTGTTCCGCAGCGGCGGCTGTCCCTCCCTCCCCGGCAAACCGGACATTCAGCGCGCCTACCTGCACGCCTGATGCGGCCAACTGGTCTATATCCAGTTGCGCGGTGCCATGGGGGGCCGCCATTTTACCATTCAGATGTGCGGCAAACCGTATGGCCTGCCATCCAATATCCGGCGTGAGGCTCAGTTGGGGAGCCTGTGCGGAGGCATCCAGCGTAGTCAACTGTTGGGCAAGCAGGTCCAACTTGCCACTTGCGTGGGCACTGACGGCACCAGCCGATGCGGCAAACGTCAGGGTTGAGGCCGCAACCGGCCCCTGCATATCCAGCCGCAAGGCAATGGGGGCCAGTTGCGGCATATCCAACCGGGTTGCCGTAAACCCGTCTGCCCCCTCGCTGGCGTCCAGATGCAACGAGAGCTTGCCCCCGCCCGTTGCCGTGGCGAGGGTAATCTGCCCTATCTTATCCAGCCGTTTGACCTGTAAGCCAATATCCGAGCGCGGCAGTTTGGGAAGGCTCAACCCGTTAATAATCGGGTCAATATTCCCTAACTTCCCATGGCCACTCACACTAAAGCTTGCGGCTTGCCCAGCCAGAGGCGCGCCTACATTAATACGCCCGACCTCCAGCCTGCGAATATCCACCCCCAGCCGCAGCGATGACGGAGAAGAGGCAGGCTGCGCGGGTTTGGCCGCTGGGTCTGATACGGGAAGGCGCGGAATATCCAGCTGAGCCGCCGTAAAAGCGTAAATCCGTGCCTGACGCCCCAGTATAGCCAGCGGGGACCAGTCCAGTCGGACATCATGCAACGTCAGCCACGCGCCCTGCCGGTCATGGATAGCAAGCGTTGCGACATGCAGGTTATCGGGGAAACGGCCAGACAGGCCCGCAAGCGTGACCATCCCCCCGGTCAGAGAGGTGGTCTGGCGGACCAGCATCCGCCGCCCCGGCCCGGTATTGGCCCCAACCAGCAACACGGTTGTCGCCAGTGCGCCAATACCCACGAGCGAACCAACAGTTACCAGCGCAACGCGGCCAACGCGCCGCCACCTTTTGCGCGGAGGATTCGGTGTGGAGTCTGCCATCAGAATGTTTCCCCCAGCCCGATATACAGATCCCACGAATCCCCTCGTGGTGCGCGGTTAAGGGGCACCGCCACATCCAACCGGACAGGCCCAATGGGGGTGTAGTACCGCACCCCACCGCCAGCACCCACGCGTAAAGTGCCGGTAAAGGGCATACTACTGCTGCCCACCTGCCCTGCATCCACAAAGGCCGCCATGCCAAAACTTTTAAACAGGCGCTGCCTGTACTCAACAGACCCCGCATCCAGCGAGGTGCCACCAATGGCGTATTTGGTCCGACCATATTGCGGGCCCACGCCTTGCCAGCGATAGCCACGCACCGTGGCACTCCCCCCTGCGTACATGCGCTGGTCAGGCGGAATGTCCCACGTACCGGCCCCCTGAATACTGCCAATAGTCCCACGAAAAGCCAGAATACTGCGACCGGGGCGGCTGATGCCCAGCTTGTGCAGGTCCACATAGGTGGAGGCTGTTGCGTTCATAATGGTAAAAAACGATGTGCCAACGCCTTTGCTCCCCAAAGAGACGGAAGGCGTTACGTTTATGCTGGCACGCATACCATGTGTGGCCGGTTCAATTGGGTTGCCCACGCCGGTATTGTCATACATGCCAGATAGGGGGGCGGAAATAATGGTGTAGCTGCGGGTCACGTTGAACTGTTCGATTCTTTCCTGCTCGGCCGCCAGACCAAAATTCCCATTCCAGTTTTTGGCCAATGGGCGAGTTATCCCACCCCGCACCAGCAGAGCGGTCTGCCGGTAGGACCAGAAGAGCTGGCGCAGGCCTTCAACCCGGGCGTTGAGGTTCTGCTTCGATTCCAAAAAATCAGGTTTGAAAAAATCAGCATACACATCGTAACCCAGCCCTTGCTGGGCTGACCCGCCCAGACCTGTAATCAGGGCCGTCAGGCGCAGGCGTTCGGCATTCCCCAGCAGGTTGTTATGGGTCCATGTAGCCCCCACACGCGCACCAAGGTCCGTGGAGTACCCCAACTCCGCCCCCACAGAGTGGCGTTTGCCTTCCTGAAAGGAAAAATCCAGCGGCATGGTGCCATTAACGGCTTTGTTGGACGCATCCTTTACCGTCACATTGGAAAAAACCCCCAACGTGGTCAGGTCCTGCCGGGCCGCCTCAATGCGTGATGGCTGGTACAGTTCCCCTTCCTTCACCGTCAGCCGCCTGCGGATGAAGGATTCGTGCATCCGTTTCAGCCCGTCCATGCTGATGGTGCCAATATTGAGCACCGGCCCCGGCACAACGGGGTACACAATATCCAGTGTTTTGGTTGCGGGGCGCAAATAGGCCATGGGTTTATCCACCTGCGCCAACGCATGACCACCCTCGCGCAGCGCATCCAGTAACCGCCCGCCAGCAGCCAGCACATCTGCCGCCACGGCAGGCTGCCCAGTATGCAGGTCAAAGGCTTTTTGCTGCGCGGCAGTCAGATGCGGCGCCAAACCCGTTGCACTCTCCACCAACTTGACCGAACCGATATGGAAGAGCGGCCCCGTATCCACCTTGACCGTAATATCCACTTTTTCTTTTGCGGGGACGGTCTCGATCCATGAGGCAAGAGCGGAGGACATACCATCCATGGCAATACCCTGCTTGCCACTCCGCAGCATGATGTGCACCGTGCCATCGTAATAGCCGCAGCTTTCCAACGCTCCGCGCAGGCGGTCATATTCATTCCGCACGCGGCCAGCCAGCGCAAACGGCCCCACCGCACGCGTGGCCTGAAGGCTCAGCAGGTCGGACGATGTTTTAAGCGCCGCATCCAGGTCGCTCTGCCCGGTGGGTGCAAGGCTTGTTACATATGGCTGCGGGTCCGCAGCACGTGCGTCGCATACAAAAGCCCCCCAGAGCACGGCTCCGGCCAAAAAGCGATTCGTTGCACCGGCAAGCCTGCCCAGTATGTTGCTGTTGTAAACGGCCACTATTCCCTGTCTGTCCGTTGCTGAATAAAGGCTACACTGCCCTTTGCCCGGCCTTTTTTTGCATTCCTACCCTGCCTATAACCATACCATGACAAAAATTAGATGGTCCGCCAAAAAAAACCTTCACACGCGATGGATTGTCCCCTCCCCCATGTTCGCGGTATGAGAACACATGTTTTTGTGTTTCTTCCACATTACTGCCCACTCCTTGGCCTGTCCGGCCAGAGCCGGGCAGAAGCAGGACCATGCGCACCAAGCCTGACCAAACTACGCAGCCCCTGCCCTTGGGCACGCCTGCCACCGCCCCGATCTCTCCCCTTCCCTCATGGGTAGATGCATTGTCCCGTCGCTCGGGGGAGGCTCGTGCTGCCCTGCGTCTGGCTGGCCTGCTTGTGTGGGTTCCGCTTTCCGTCGGGTTTGAGGCCTGCCTGCTGCCGGTTCCCGGCACGGCCAAAATCCGCTGGACGCGGGTTATCTGGGGCGTTTTGTGCCGTATTATTGGCCTGCGCATTACGGTCAAAGGCGACCGGGCAGGCACGGTTGGCGGCATAAAAGCACGCAAACGCGGTGAGCGACCGGTTATCTATATCTCCAACCACATGTCTTGGCTGGATGTGCCGGTACTGGGCACGTTGCTCCCATCGGTTTTTGTGGCCAAGGGAGATATTGAAAAATGGCCGGTCATGGGGCTGGTCTCCCATATTGGCCGCACCATTTTTGTCAGTCGGCAACGCAGCACCACCGGGCGCGAGCGTGACCAGATGATCCAGCGCATGGTGGACGGGGACAATCTGGTTCTGTTCCCCGAAGGCACGTCCTCCGATGGGTCCCGTGTTCTGCCGTTCATGTCGGCCTTTTTTGCCATTGCCAAACTTCCCAAACTCAAGGAAGGCATGGACAAAAGCCTGCTGCCCGTAACCTATGAGCCGGGCATGGCACCGCTTATCCAGCCCGTATCTCTTGTTTATGACCAGTTGGAAGGGTTGCCTATCAGCCGCTTCCGGCGTCCTGTTTTTTCATGGTACGGCGATATGGATCTTGGCCCCCATGTGTGGGCGCTCCTGCAATGGAAGCGTTCGCACGTAACGGTTGTCCTGCACGAACCGCTGGACCCGGACCTGTTCCCCAGCCGCAAGGCCTTGGCACAGGCGGCATGGAAAGCCGTAGCAGCAGGATGCGCGGATTTAAGGCAGAACCGCGAACCCCACATCCAACCCGGCCGGTTTAACCCCGCGTCCCTCCCTGCCAATTTTTTGCCTGCGCATATCAAGAAAACAAAACTGCTGCTTGACAGAGCGACCTCATTTTTTGCTTCATTCAGAAAGAGGACATAACCAGCGGAGACGCATTTTGCGATTTCCGCCTTGTTCGGGACAGGAGACCACACTGTCAGGCACGGCACGGCCCTTATTCTGCACCGTTTGCCCCCGCTCACCCGCCAGCCGTGAGAAAAGAGGCTTGACCTGCGCCTCCACACGCCTGATGTCCTCTTTCCGCCGCATGGAATGGGCCTGCGGTAGAGCGGAGTGGCTGCCATTATGACCCGACCCCCCAACCCGACTGCACCGTCCCGCGCCCTGCATGTGATTACATGGGGCTGCCAGATGAATGTGTATGACAGTGCACGCATGGGGGATGTGCTGCGCCCACTTGGCTACCAGCCGGTAGACACACCAGACACGGCGGACATGATTATCCTGAACACCTGCCACATTCGTGACCGGGCGGCGGAAAAGGTTTTTTCCGAGCTGGGACGGCTGCGGCTGATTAAGGAAGCCCGCAAGGCTGAGGGGCAGCAGACCATTATTGCCGTGGCAGGTTGTGTTGCCCAAGCAGAAGGGCAGGAAATTCTGACCCGCGCACCGTATGTGGATATTGTACTGGGGCCACAGACCTACCACCGCCTGCCAGAAATGGTGGCCCGCGCAGCCCGTGCGGGCAACTCCATTATCGAAACCGATTTTCCCGCCGAGCAGAAGTTTGACTTCCTACCCGAGGCCGAAGCCCCGCAAACTCCGGGCAACTACACGGCGTTCCTGACCATTCAGGAAGGGTGCGACAAGTTCTGCTCCTTCTGCGTTGTGCCTTACACACGCGGGGCGGAAAGCAGCCGGTCCGTGCAGTCCGTTATGGCTGAAGCCCAGCGCATGGCCAAAAGCGGCGTGCAGGAAATCAGCCTGCTGGGGCAGAACGTTAACGCCTACCACGGGGAAGGACCGGATGGAGAAGTCTGGGATCTGACGCGCCTAGCCTATGCGTTGGCCGAAATTCCCGGCCTGTCACGCATTCGCTACACCACATCCCACCCGCGGGACATGAACGATGCGCTCATTGCCGCCCACCGGGACCTGCCACAGCTTATGCCGTTCCTCCACCTGCCCGTACAATCCGGCTCCGACCGTATTCTGCGCGCCATGAACCGTGGCCATACGGCAGATGAATACCGCGAGCTTGTGCAGCGCCTCCGTGCGGCAAGGCCTGATCTGGCCCTTTCATCCGACTTTATTGTCGGTCACCCCGGTGAGACGGATGAAGATTTTGAAGCCACCATGCAGCTTGTGCGCGATGTTGGGTTTGCACTGGCCTACTCCTTCAAATACTCCCAACGCCCCGGCACGCCTGCCGCAGGTGCCCCCCTGCAGGTCCCCGAGGACGTAAAGGATGCCCGCCTGCAAGCCCTGCAAAAGCTCCTGCGTGAGCAGCAGGATGCATTCAATGCCTCCATGGTGGGCAAGACCGTGCCCGTCCTGTTTACTTCCAAAGGGCGCAAGCCCGGGCAGATTGCAGGACGTTCACCCTGGCTTCAGCCGGTCCATGTGATCGGGCCTGACCATCTGATCGGTCAGGAACTGCCAGTCCGCATAACAGAACGCCTGACAAATTCGCTGGGCGGCATTCTGGAAGAGGAGAGAGTTTACGCTTGAATACCACGCGCACGTCCCCCCCTCCTTCCGTCGCGGTTACGGGTCTGCCCCGCCCCGTAACACTGCAATTTGAAAACAATGCGCTCCTTGCCCGTCTGGTCGGAGACCATGACCGGCACCTGCGCTGCCTGGAAGAAGGGCTGGAAGTGGACGTTGCGCGACGCGGCAACCGCATTTCCATCCGTGGTCTGCCCGAAACCATGTCCCTTGCCCGCACGACCCTCAGCCTGCTGTACCAGAAGCTGGCTGCAGGTGAGACCATTGACATCAGCGCAGTAGAGGCGGCCATACGCATGTCCAGAGTACATGAAAGCAGACCCTCCCTCCCCCTGTCTGTTGCTCAGGCGCCCCCTGTTGCAAATCAGGACCCTGCATTCCCCATCATCCGGCTGCGTCAGGGCAACATAGAGCCACGCTCCCCCGGTCAGGCTGCCTACATGCAGGCACTGGCCAGTAAGGAGCTGGTCTTTGGCATTGGCCCGGCGGGAACTGGCAAAACATACCTTGCGGTGGCGCAGGCCGTCTCTCTCCTGCTTGCCGGGGCCATTGACCGGATCATTCTCTCCCGTCCTGCGGTGGAAGCGGGGGAGCGCCTTGGCTTCCTGCCCGGAGACATGAAGGACAAGATCGACCCCTACCTGCGGCCACTGTATGACGCCCTGCATGACATGCTGCCCGGCGACCAAGTCATGCGCCGTATGAGCACGGGTGAAATTGAAGTTGCGCCACTGGCCTTTATGCGCGGGCGCACCCTCTCCCACGCATTTGTGATTCTGGACGAAGCCCAGAACACGACCATTGCGCAGATGAAAATGTTCCTGACCCGGCTTGGGCCGGGTTCCCGCATGGTTGTAACGGGCGATCTGACCCAGATCGACCTGCCGCCCGACACCCCCTCCGGGTTGCAGGACGCGGTCAATACGCTTGAAAACGTGAAGGGAATTACCATTTCCCGTTTTGAGGCAGCAGATGTTGTGCGACACAAGCTGGTCGCGCGCATTATTGAAGCTTATGATGCAAAAACGACGGCTGATAGAAAAGGGCATTCCCGCCACAAGGGTCGTCAGGAGAACAATGGAACCGCGAAGTAGTCTTGGCCCCGTCTTGACGCAAGAGGTGGCCGGCCCTCTGGATACGGACCCGTATCCAGAAGGTTTATACGATGAGCCCGAGCAGGACGGCCCCGAAGTGCTGGTCCGTGATGCCCGCTGGCGCTCCTACGCACCCGCACCTGAAAAAACCGTGCGACGTGCCCTTGCCGCCTGCGCCCAGTACGGCGTGGAGCCCGGCAGTGTTGTGCTGGCAACCGACCGGGACGTGCGACGGCTTAATGGCAGGCACCGGGGCAAGCATAAACCGACCAATGTCCTGACCTTTGAACCCCCACCCGGTTTTGGTGGCGGAGATATTATTCTGGCGCTGGAAACCGTTGTGCGTGAAGCCCGCAAGGCTGGCCGCCCGGTTAGCCATCATCTGGCGCATCTGGTTGTACATGGCAGCCTGCATCTGGCTGGGTATGACCACCACCACCCCGGCGAGGCACGGGAGATGGAAATGCTGGAATCGCGCCTGCTGTCACGCATGAAGGTGCCCAACCCGTGGAAAACCCGGTCATGAGCGAACACGATACGTCCTCCGAGCGGGCAGAAACCTCCGGGCGTGGCCTGTTTCCTTTTTTCAGCGCAAAAAACCTGCCGGGGGGCTGCGCAACTCCATTGCGGCTTTGGTGCAGCAAGCTGCCGAAGCTGGAGATGAAACCGCCCCAGATGGCGAAAAACCCGAACTTGACCGACAGGAACGGGCACTCATCGCCAACATCCTGCGGCTGCGTAACATCTCCGCTGATGATGTGATGGTACCTCGGGCCGATATTGTCGCCATGCCGGTCTCCATCAGTCTGGATGAAGCCTTGGCCATGATGCGGAGAGAAAACCACTCCCGTATGCCCGTGTACCGCGATCAGCTTGACGATATTGTGGGCATGATCCACGTCAAGGATCTGATCGCCTATGTTGGCACCAGTGAGGCGTTCAATCTGGAGCCTCTCCTCCGCCAGCCTCTATTTATTGCCCCGCAAATTCCTGTTCTGGACCTGTTGTTGCAGATGCGCCAGCGCCACATGCACCTTGCTCTGGTCATTGACGAATATGGCGGGATTGACGGTCTGGTCACCATTGAAGACCTGATTGAAACCATTGTGGGCGATATTTCAGATGAGCATGACGAGCCCGAAGCGGTCCTGATTACGCCGCGCCCTGATGGCTCGTTTGATGTGGATGCCCGCTGCCCGGTGGAAGAATTTGAGGACAAAATAGGCCCGATTCTGACCGAAAGCGAAAAAGAAGCCGAAATAGAAACCATTGGCGGCCTCGTCTTCCGCATGGCCGGGCACGTACCCACACGCGGGGAAGTGCTCACGCATGAAAATGGTTATCTGTTCCGTGTGCTGGATGCCGATGCACGCCACATCCGCCGGGTACGGGTCCGTCGGCTGGTGAGCGAGGGGGAAAACACCTCCAACCCAGCAGTTCAGGCAGGGCAGCCGTCAACAACAGGTTGACGGCTGCTCTTTCTGCCGCCATCCCTGTTTCCCAGAATTATGACCCATTGATCGGGAAGGCTTGGTTCTCATGTCCTTTACACGTCGTTCTTTCCTTGTCGCCACAGGCGCAGCGCTCACGGCCGGTTCCTTCCACGGCGCGGCTTTTGCCGCAGGTGCGCCGGACACCCGCTTTACCCCTCGCGTTCTGGGCAACCCGGACGCCAAGGTGGTTGTGGAAGAATGGTTCTCCCTGACCTGCATCCACTGCGCGCATTTTGCTGAGCAGACCTTCCCGCAGGTTAGAAAGAACCTGATTGATACGGGCAAGATCCGTTATGTTTTCCATGACTTCCCAACAGACCAGCTCGCAACGCTGGCTGCCATGGTTGCCCGGACCCTGCCCGAAGAACGGTACGAGCCCTTCTGCTCGGCTGTGCTGTCCAGCCTGGACAGGTGGGCTTACAATAACGAAGCCGACCACAAGGCCGAGCTGCAAAAAATGGCCGCCTTTGCCGGGATGCCCGCCGAAACATTTGAAAAAGCGGTCACGGACCAGAATCTGCTCCAGTTCATTATGTCCGAACAGAGTCAGGCGCAGGACAAATACAACATTGAATCCACGCCGACATTCCGCTTCAACAACAAGGAGCAGGTGTCCAGCGCCCTGTCCTACGATGACTTTGTCAAATATCTGACAAAGGCCAGCTGACTGTTTTTTTAACAGTCAGCCCTCCCGACCAGAAAAACACAGATCTGTATGACGGTTCGTTTTGTCCGCCTCCGCATTGTGGGGTTCAAAAGCTTTGCCGACCCCATAACCGTGGAGCTCCTGCCCGGCCTGACCGGCGTTGTTGGCCCTAACGGCTGTGGCAAATCCAACGTGGTGGAAGCACTGCGCTGGGTAATGGGCGAATCCTCCGCACGCTCCCTGCGTGGGGGGGAAATGGACGATCTGATTTTTGCTGGCACAACGGGGCGTCCTGCCCGCTCGCTGGCGGAAGTCACCGTAACGCTTGAGGGCACAAAGGGCTTTGGCCCCGCTGCTTTTGCCGATCTGGATGAACTCCAGATTACCCGCAGAGCCGAGCGTGGCTCCGGGAGCGATTACCGCATTAACGGCCGCCCTGTGCGCGCGCGCGATGTGCAGACCCTGTTTGCCGATCTGGCATCCGGGGCACGCTCCTCCGCCATGGTCAGTCAGGGCCGCGTGGCCATGCTGGTCGGGGCCAGACCGGAAGAACGTCGCAGTATTCTGGAAGAAGCGGCTGGCATTACCGGCCTGCACGCCCGCCGGCACGAAGCCGAGATCAAGCTCCGCGCAACCGAAGGAAACCTGACCAGAGCAGAAGACCGTCGCCTGCAACTGACCGAACGTCTAGACGGTCTGACGGAACAATCCCGCGAAGCGAGCCGCTACCGTGAAATTTCGGCCGCACTGCGCGAGGCGGAAACCGAATTGCTGGCTGTTTTGCACGCGCGGGCCAGACTGGCGGTGGAACGTGCAGCAGATGCCGCAGTACAGGCGCGGCGAAACCTGACCGAGCATGAAGACGCAGCCGAGACCGCCGTTCTGGCTGAATTTGAAGCCACCAAAGCCCTCCCCGCCCTGCGTGAAAAAGCGGATGCGGCACGCACAACGCTGGAACGGTGCCGTGTTCTGGCCGAAGGCGTTGCCAAAGAAGAAGAGCGGGCGGCTGCTCAGGCTCAGGCCGCCGCCGAACTACTGCAACAGCATGAAGCTGATGCCCAGGCCGCCGCGACCCGTCTGCAAGATGCGCAAGCAGCCCTAACTCGTCTGGAAGCCGACAAGGCCGAAGTTCTGGCGGCACAGACCTCGCTCCCCACCCGCACCGCCGAGGTAGAACAGCGGTTACAGCACCTCTCCGCCCAGCTGGCCGATACAGAGCAAAACCTCGCCAGCCTGACGGCAGAACTGAACGCTGCCGAAGCAGGCAAAACACGGGCGGAAGACGGGGTTGCCACCGCACGTGCGCGGCATGAGCGGGTTGCGCAGGCTCTCGCCACCATTCAGGCCGAACTGGCTGAACTGGAAGCCCAGATACCATCAGAACAAGCCTTGGCCGATGCGCAGAACGCGGCTGAGCAGGCGGCCCTTGCCCAGCAGGCCGCCAAAGCCGCGCAGGAAGAAGCCGAACGCCTTTGCGCGCAGTGCAACCTCGACCTCTCCATTGCCAAAAATAATGCTCAGGCAGCCGAAAGCGCACAAAATGAGCAGAAAAAGGCACTGGAACAGGCACGCCAGCGCCAGACAGTTTTACAGACCGAGCTACTAGCAGCGGAAAAACGCCATAGCGAAGCACTGGCCGCACTGGTCAGCCCGGATGTTCTCACCAGCCTGCAAACCAGCAGAGATCAGGCAACTACGGCGTTTGAACAGGCTACGCAAACGCAGGAAAAAGCCGAGGCTGAACGCCGCACGGCCAGCACGGCTTTTACAGAAGCCAGCCGCACTGCGCAGGAGGCCGAGGCGCACCAGCGCAGCACTGCCGAGGCCCTACGCACGGCCCGCTCCACACAGCAGCGGGCGCAGCAGGAAGCGCAAACACTCACGCGTGAGTTGGACAAGGTCCGGGGTGAGGCCATTGCCGACACTGTGCTGGATGACGCACGGCAGGCCCGCACCCAACATGAAAACACATTAGCCCAGACCGGCAAGGAACTGGAGCAGGCCGAACAGACACTAACGGAACACAAGGCCCGCTACGCGGAAGCCCGTGACCAGCAGACAACGCTTCAGACCGAACTGACCCGCCTGCAAGCACAAGCCGAGGGGCTGGATCAGGCTCTGGGGCAGGACAGCGCCGTAGCCGAAAACCCTGTTTCGGCCCAGATCAGCGTTCCTGAAGAATACGAAAACGCACTGGCTGCGGCCTTGGCGGAAGGGCTGGATGCGCCAGTTGCCGGCGATGCTCCACAGGGCTGGCGGAACCTTCCCCCCGAATCCCTTCCTGCCCTCCCGGATGAGGTCCCTCCGCTAAAAAATTATATTACGGCTCCACCAGAGCTAGACCGTATTCTCATGTCCACCGGGCTGTTGCCTGCAAAAGCAGATGGACACGCGCTCCAGCAAAATCTGGCACCGGGGCAATGCCTTGTCTCCCTCGCAGGGGACATCTGGCGATGGGATGGATTTTACACCCGGGCGGGCGGTGCCAGCACAGCGGCCCGCCGGCTGGCCCAACGTCGTATTCTGCGTGAAACACAAATTCGGATTGCAGCACTACAGGCCGAGTGCCCTGCCGCACAGTCCAACGTAGCCACCTGCGCTACAGCCGTGCAGAACAATGAAAATCTGCTCAAGGAGCTTCGGAGCAAGCGGCACACGCAGGAACAGGCACTGCAAAAAGCCCGTGCGCATGAGACGGAAACCGAACGTCGCCACGCCTCCTACCGTGCCCGGCTGGACGCCATACTCCCCCAGCACGAGCGCGCTCAGGCGGCTCTGGCAGAAGCTGACGTTACGCTTGCAAGCGCCCAGAGTACTTACGATAATCTGCCAGCGCTACAGGATATTCAATCCGCACTGGCTGCCACGAGGGAGCGGAACACCGCAGCGCAGGCGGCTGAGCAACAGGCCCATACCGCGTTCAAACAGGCACAAGCAGCCTTGCAAGTTGCGCGGGACAAACTGGCACAAGCCGAGCAACAACACGCATCCGCCACCACGCGGTTGGAAACACTAACGCCTGAACTGGAGCGCCTGCGCCACAATCTGGCAACAGAAAATACCACCGTGACAGAACTGGAAGCCCAGCTCACCTCGGCGGACGCGGTGCAACAGGCACAGACCAAGCTACAGGAAGCCCAGACCAGACTGAACGCGGCAAAAAGCGCCTTGCAGGCCGCAACACTGGCGACACGCAGCGCGGATGAGCAAACGGCGGCCACAACACAAGCTTACCGCTCCCTGCGGGAACAGGCGCTTACCCTCCGCAGCCGTCTGGCAGGTCTGACACCACGGCAGGCTGAACTGAGCACGGAATGTGCTGATGCCGAACAGCAACTGCAAGTCGCGCAAACAGCCCTAGAGACCGCCCTTGCCGCTTTGCCGGCAGATGCACAGGTCAGGCTGAAGCAGTTGAGCACCCAGCGGGCAGACCTGCTGACCGAACTGGATACGGCGCGTGAACTACGCGCCACCCTTCAGGCCGAAGGCGGCACGCTAACGGACCGCCTTAGCGCCCTGAATAACGCCCATACCGAATGGGCAACGCGTGAAGCACAGGCCCAAGCAGACAACACCAGCGCCCTCCAGCGGCTGGAAAGTGCGCGCGCCAACCATGGCCGTGTGGCCGAACTTCCTACTGCGGTACAACAACAGAAGGCCAGCACACTGGCCGCGCTGGAAGACGCAGAAGACCATTTTACCCAGACCGACCGCCTGCGGGCAGAAGCAGAAGCCGCACTAACCCGCGCCAACGACCTGCGCCGCAAAACCGAAGGGGAACTGGCCACGGCCAGAGAAAACCTGCTGAAGGCGGAAGGGAAAAGCGAGCAGGCGCAAGCTATTCTGGATCAGCTTTTGGTCGAAACCCCCGTCCCGCCACGACCGCCTGTTTCCGACCTGACGGAAGGTGCCGAGACGTCTCTGCGCCGCAAGATCGGCCGTCTGACACGCGAGCGCGACGATATGGGGCCAGTCAACCTGCGCGCGGAACTGGAAGCCCAAGAAGCCTCCACTCAAGCGGAAACACTTGGCACGGAAATTGCCGATCTGGAGGAAGCCATTAATCGGCTGCGTGGCTCCATCGGTTCGCTCAACAAGGAAGGCCGGGAACGGCTGATGGCCGTGTTCACGCAGGTTGACCAGCATTTTCAATCCCTTTTCACCCGTATGTTCGGCGGTGGCCGCGCCCATCTGGGCCTTGTGGGGAGCGATGACCCGCTGGAAGCCGGGTTGGAAATTTATGCTCAACCACCGGGTAAAAAGCTGGCGACACTCTCGCTCCTGTCGGGAGGTGAACAAGCTTTAACCGCACTTTCCTTGATCTTTGCAGTATTCCGCTGTAATCCTGCTCCGATATGCGTATTGGATGAAGTAGACGCACCACTGGATGATGCCAATGTTGGGCGGTTTAGCGCACTACTTGGCGATATGGTTGCGGAAGCCGGTACGCGTTTTCTGGTTGTGACACACCACCAGCTCACCATGGCCCATATGGACCAGCTTTTTGGTGTAACCATGCAGGAGCGCGGAGTAAGCCGCGTTCTTTCTGTTGATCTGGCTAAAGCGGCCTCCATGGTCGGCCAGAAGGACAAGGAACCCACTGATGTCACATCCTGAACAGGGAGCTGACATGTCTGTCTGCTGCACTGCCACGACGTCGCACAGGTGTTTGAAAAAAAATTGCCGTTGCGGCAGCACTCTGCGTAGCGTCCGTTGCCATACTGGCCATTCATCACACCAAGACCAGTGGCATTATGGCGCGCATTCACCACGGGCTTATTGTGTGCGCCAGCAATAGCGGCACGCAGAATGTTGCGCAGGCCGCTACCATTTCCTCCATCGGCCGCCCCAGCATGGTGCGCCTTGGCCTGACAAACAGTGCCGATGGTCAGGTTGCCGTGGAACCGGGCAGCAGCACATTGGCCACGGTGCTGGATACGGCCCGCCACTCCAACACCTTCCTTATGCTTGACCTGCATGAGGCTGACCCCAAGGAAGTGGCTTTTCAGGTCAGCAAGGCCCATATGCGGGACCGGGTTATTTTTGTGCCAGCAGACTACAAAAGCACGACTGCGGCGTTACAAGCCGACTCCAAGGTTATGGTCGCCATTCCCGTTAATTCTGAACGGGATGCCTATAATGCCCACCGCATGGCGGGGCGCCATCCTTACGCAGCCTATCTTTCGCCCACCGCATCGCCCAGCCTGTTCTCTCTGGTACACCGTGATGCAGAGGCCATTATTACCGAAACACCTTCCTCCAAAATATCCACGGCGGATTTTCTCGCAAACCGACCGATTGATATTATGATTACGCATCAGCCTTACCAGCTTACCACGTCATTAGCGCTTCCCACGTCTGACGTGACGCACTCCGAATAAGCTGACTTCCGACTGAGTGCGCGCAACCTAAGCGTGCTGGTTTTCTTTCGCCCATAAAAAAGGCCCCTGCCCTTAAATTACAGAGCAGAGGCCCATAACACCACGCCAGACTACCGCTTATGCGGGCAGCATGGACCCTGTTTCAATAAACCGTTGATGCCATGACAAAGCTTCGGTCAGCAGATGGGGAGTATGTTTGCCGAACGAGTCCTTGCGTGCACGGTCAAAGTAGTCCTGCAACATTGGACGATAATCAGGATGGGCACATTTTTCGATAATGACCTGAGCCCGCTTGACGGGCGAAAGCCCACGCAGGTCAGCCAGGCCCTGCTCGGTCACAAAAATCTGGGTATCCTGCATAATATGGTCCACATGCGCCGCCATAGGCACAATGGCCGAAATTTTTCCGCCTTTAGCAGTAGACGGTGACAGGAAGATGGACAGGTAGGCATTCCGGGCAAAGTCACCCGAACCACCAATTCCGTTCATCATTTTTGAACCCATAACGCGGGTTGAATTCACGTTGCCGTAAATATCCGCCTCGATCATGCCATTCATGGCAATGCAGCCCAACTGGCGGATAACGCCAGTACTGTTGCTGATATCCTGCTGGCGCAGAATGATCTTGGAGCGGAAGAAGTCCATCCGGTTGTTAATCTCTTCCGCCGCCTCCGGGCTGAGAGAAAACGATGTTGCGGAGGCTATGCGCATACGGCCGGAATCCAGCATGGCCAACATGCCATCCTGAATAACCTCGCTAAAACCAACCAGATTTTCAAACGGCCCTTCGTTCAACCCATCCAGAACTGCGTTGGCAACGTTACCAACCCCGGACTGTAATGGCAGCAGGGAGGGCGGCAGGCGGTTCTGTTTGACTTCATGCTCAAAGAAATCAAGCAGATAACCAGCAATCGCTTTGGCTGTACCATCCGGCGTGGCAAACGGTGCGTTCCGGTCGCTATCATTCGTCCGGACAATGGCCTGAATCTTGGCCGGGTCCACCTTCAGAAAGTTACGGCCAATACGCTGGTCTGCACGGGAAAGGGGAATAACATCACGCGGGGCATTGCCGTAGCTGTTGCCGTCCCACACG
This sequence comes from Acetobacter ghanensis, assembly GCF_001499675.1. Classification (NCBI taxonomy): domain Bacteria; kingdom Pseudomonadati; phylum Pseudomonadota; class Alphaproteobacteria; order Acetobacterales; family Acetobacteraceae; genus Acetobacter; species Acetobacter ghanensis. The sequence goes on along the minus strand of NZ_LN609302.1, from coordinate 1,488,153 downwards.
TCGTGAGTACCCTCCAGCCCCGGATGCTGCCACTCGTTCACCTCGATAATGACCTTTTCGGCCAGATCCAGAAATGCCTGCGAGTTACCAACCGAGGAAGTTGGGACAATCCCCCCTTCTTCCGTAATGGCCGTTGCTTCTACCACAGCAAAGTCGAACTTGCCGTAGTTGCCCTGATGGGCCCGCAACGCGACCTGCCCAAGGTGGTTATCAAAATAATCCGTCTTGCCGGAGTTAATGCGGTTGCGCATGGCCGCATCGGTATTGAACGGAGAACGGAAAAAAACGCCATCGACCCTGCCCAGCTCACCATCAAGCTGCGGGCCGGTGGAGGCTCCCGTAATAAGGCTGATCTGGTGTTTTTCCCCACGGTTGTGGGCGTCTTCCATCTGCTGGGCCAGTGCGATTGGCACAGCCTTGGGGTAGCCCGCACCTGTAAAACCACTGGTGCCGACCACGTCACCATTTCGGATCAGCTTTGCCGCGGCCTCAGCCGGACAAACCTTGCTGCGCAGCGCGACGTTCCGAATGCGCTCTGTCATGAGAGGCCTTCCTGTTTTTTCTTCTCAAACTGTTCCGAACTTACAAAAGGGGCCAAGCACCACGGAGTTCCCGCGCCAGATACCTGTATGGGTCAGTGCGCTACCATCCATAGTTCTGTCCTCTTCTGCATTTTTCAGGCTTGTTTCCGCCCCTGAAAGCTCCTGCACCCTATGCGCAAACAGAACATTCTGGCGCGTCACATACTTGTGCATCCGTATGCCCCCTTCAAAAAAAACTTGCCAGCACCGTTCCTGTTTTCGCTCGAAAAGCCTACATGAAGGTTAGAAAAGAACAGGTATGGATGGAATGTGCACGGATACCCGGCATGACGAAAACGTGAAGAACGCAATGCAGAAAGGACTCCGCATTGTGGGCGATGTGCATGGGGATCTGGAAGCATTCCGCCATGCGGTCGCCACTGACCGTTTTATCATTCAGCTTGGAGATCTGGTGGATTATGGGCCAGATAGCGCGGGCGTTCTGCGCCTGATGTTGCAGGTCCAGCGTGAGGGACGCGGCCTGTTCCTGATTGGCAACCACGACCGCAAACTGGGCCGGGCCCTTATGGGCAAGAAGCTCCGCTCCTCCCCCCATCTGGACGATACGCTGGCCCAGATTCTGGCTCCGGACAATGCGGATGTTCTACAAGATGTGCTGCCTGCGCTGGAACAGGCTCCGGCGTGGCTGGTCATGGGCCGTACGGTTTTTGTGCACGGTGCGTTTGACCCGCATATGCTCAACGAGCCGCCCCCACCTCCACTGGGCAGGGTGACTTATCTGTTGTCCCGCGCATTGTTTGGCGAAACAACCAGCAGGGTACAGCCTGATGGTTTTCCCGAACGCACACTCAACTGGGTCAATCACATTCCCAACGGCTATACCGTTTACTGCGGGCATGACCAGCGTTCGACCAATGGCTGCCCTTTGGCCATACCCGGCCGCGCGGGTGGGCGCGCCATCTTTGTAGACACAGGTGCAGGCAAGGGTGGCCATCTGGCGTGGGTAGACCTGCCTTTTCCACCTGTGGAAGAAAAATTTTTTGTCTGTTAACGTCTGAGCGTTAGGGGTTTATAACGATCCCACAATGTTCTTTCCCTGTAATCAGAGACTTAAAACACCGTGACAAACCAGCCGTGCCCCCCGGAAGCCCTGCAGGACCTCCGCCGCAGCATAGACAATATTGACGCAGCGCTTGTTGCCATGCTGGCGGAACGCTTCCGCTGCACCAAAGCTGTTGGCGCGCTTAAAGCCCGCCATCACCTTCCGCCTGCGGACCCAACGCGTGAGGCACAGCAAATTGCACGCCTGCGCAGCTTGGCCGAAGACGCGCATCTGGACCCAGATTTTGCCGAAAAATTTCTTAATTTCATTATCCATGAAGTCATTCGGCACCATGAAGCCATTGCCAGTAAGGCTACCCCCTTACCCCCCACACCATAACATCATGTGATCCCATGCCTATTGTCCCTACGCCCCGCCGCCTGATTCTCCTCCGTCATGCTGAAGCCACCTCCTCTGATCTGGGAAGCTTTTCTCCCGATTCAGATATGGCACGCCCCTTGACGCAAGATGGAGAACGGGCCGCCATGCGATGCGGAATATGGCTAAGAGAAAACCATCTGATCCCAGATACAGTTCTGTGCAGCCCGGCAGTCAGAACACAACAGACGCTTGCGGGCATTCAGGGTGTTCTATGCCCGCCGCCTCTGGAAAACGTGTTTTTGTGCCCCGAAATATACGAGGCCGAACCCGGTGCACTGGCCATGATGCTCTGGCAGATTTCAGACCAGGCCCGCACCGTGCTGCTTATTGGACATAACCCCGGAATTTCCGAGTTTGCACGCTGGCTGGATAGCAGAAACGCCCAGCTTGATCAGGGATTCGCACCCGGTTCACTGGCCGTCTTCAAGATGAGCGGGAGCGACCTTGTTCCAGACCAGACCTCTTGGGCAAACTGTAGCAGTACAAGCCTGATTTTGCACACATTCACGCGACCCTGAGAGAAAAAAACCCGGTTTTCCGCCGTTTTAGGCACGCGATAACGCGCGGTTTATCGGGATGAACCTTTTTGTTTGCTCTCGAATGGGAGACAACACTCAAACAGCAGGCCGCAGCCGCGACCGTGACCCCATTATGCAAAAGGAAACACCATGAGCGTGTCGCAGAACGAGGGTAAGCAGTCCACCGCTACCATTTCGATCGGTGGCAAAACCGCCGAAATGCCCCTACTTTCCGGCAAACTTGGGCCGGATGTCATTGATATCCGCAAGCTGCCGGCAGAGTTGGGCGTGTTTACATATGACCCCGGTTACGGCGAGACGGCCTCCTGCAGCAGCAAGATCACCTTCATTGATGGCGATAAAGGTGTTCTGCTCCACCGTGGGTACCCCATTGCGCAGCTGGCGGAAAATGCTTCTTACGAAGAGGTGATCTACCTCCTGCTCAATGGCGAACTGCCGAACAAAGCGCAGTACGACAAATTTTCGTCCACGTTGACCAACCACACTCTGCTCCATGAGCAGATCCGCAATTTTTTCAATGGCTTCCGGCGTGACGCACACCCAATGGCCATTCTATGCGGTACGGTTGGCGCGCTCTCTGCTTTTTACCCAGACGCCAGCGACATTGCCATTCCGGCAAACCGCGAACTGGCAGCTATGCGCCTGATTGCCAAAATCCCGACTATTGCGGCATGGGCCTACAAATACACGCAGGGTGACGCCTTTATTTATCCGCGTAACGACCTGAACTACGCGGAAAACTTCCTGTCCATGATGTTCGCGCGTATGTCCGAACCCTACAAGGTCAACCCAGTTCTGGCCCGCGCCATGAACCGGATCCTGATCCTTCATGCCGACCATGAACAGAACGCCTCAACCTCCACCGTGCGTCTGGCTGGCTCTACTGGCGCCAACCCCTTTGCCTGTATTGCCGCAGGTATTGCCGCCCTATGGGGCCCCGCCCATGGCGGCGCCAATGAAGCCGTGCTGAAAATGCTGGCGCATATCGGCAAAAAAGAAAACATTCCTGCCTTTATTGCGCAGGTCAAAGACAAAAACAGCGGCGTCAAGCTCATGGGCTTTGGCCACCGCGTTTACAAAAACTTCGACCCGCGCGCCAAAATTATGCAGCAGACCTGCCACGAAGTTCTGACCGAACTGGGCATCAAGGACGACCCTCTGCTTGATCTGGCTGTTGAGCTGGAAAACATTGCACTGAGCGATGACTACTTTGTGCAGCGCAAGCTCTACCCGAATGTGGACTTCTATTCCGGCATTATCCTCAAGGCCATGGGTATTCCCACCAGCATGTTCACCGTGCTGTTTGCCGTTGCCCGCACGACCGGCTGGGTCAGCCAGTGGAAAGAAATGATTGAGGAACCGGGGCAGCGCATCAGCCGCCCGCGCCAGCTTTATCAGGGTGCCACGGAACGCGACTTTGTTCCCCTAAGCAAACGCTAAAGCGACGAACCACTCAGGTTCATAAAAAGCTGGTTCGTGGCACCACGGACCAGCTTTTTTAATTCCGTAAAACCAAATCTGTGCCGAGCCGTTCTTGGTTATAAAAAAAGCGGATGCTCATACTCATGAGCGTCCGCTACTTTTATTTCAAGATAACCAGAAGGCGGCCTGCTGCTTAGGCGCAGTTGCACCCCGGCGTTGGGCCATCGGACTTACGTACCATGTGGTGGTCAATCCATTCGGAGACCAACATGCGCGCTTCACTCAAAGAAGATTCGGGGTGGTGAATACGGTACAGCGTTGTGCAGGCATTGAAGGCCGTAACGTCCTCCGTCCCCACTTCGCGTAGTTCCGTGTAAGCCGTGATGACGGCCCGCTCGCATTTCCGTGCGATCCGACTTGGTTCCATAGCCACGACATTCACCTTATAAATGATAACCAATCTCAACTGACGCAATTAAACGCCACATCCTGCGCCAGCGCAAGGTGTAAAATGCATTTTACTTTACACATAAAATCACAACTTGCTTATGATCTCTGTTTATCAACAGCTTATGCAAATCCGCCTTTTTCGCGCCCAAAGTAGCGTACAAATAGCATTTACAACCAGATGGGGCATGGATTTTCGGCCCGGCTAGCGGTATGCCAAACCGACTTTAACCACCATAACTTCAAGGAATCTGCCATGATGTCGCCCGCAGGCATTGCCTCTCCCACCGGAGAGACCAGCGAATGGGATCGTGATGCCGCCCTCACTACCGCACGCCTGCTGCTTGAAATCAAGGCAGTCAACTTTCGCCCAGAAGAACCCTATACGCTAACATCCGGCTGGAAGTCCCCTGTTTATATTGACTGCCGCCGGATCATCTTCTTCCCCCGCGCCCGCGCAAAAATTGTGGAACTGGGCGTGGAAAAAATTGGTCGCCATGTCGGCTACGAAAGCCTTGAAGCCATTGTGGGTGGCGAAACAGCGGGGATTCCATTTGCTGCATGGATGGCAGACCGCATGTTGCTGCCCATGGCTTACGTGCGCAAAAAACCCAAAGGCTTTGGCCGCAACGCCCAGATCGAAGGCGATGTGCCCGAAAACATGCGCACCTTGCTGGTGGAAGACCTGACCACCGACGGTGCATCCAAAGTGCAGTTCGCCAATGCCCTGCGCAATGCAGGTGCTATTGTGAACCACGCCTTTGTGGTCTTCTACTACGGCGTCTTCCCCGGTGCGCAGCAAACGCTGACAGACATGGACGTCACCCTGCACTCCCTGTGCACATGGTGGGATGTGCTGGAAGCCTGCTCCAGCCGCCCCTACTTCTCGGAAGAAGCAGCCTCTGAAGTCCGCCGCTTTCTGGAAGATCCATGTGGGTGGTCCGCACGCCGTGGCGGTGTTGGCAGTCTGGAAGAAGCTGCCGAATTCAAGGCACGCAAGGACAAATAACACCGTGCAGACGACTGGCCCCGCGCTTTCTGGTCCCTACCGTGTTCTGGCGTTTGACTCGGGTATTGGTGGGCTAGGTATTGTGCGGGCCATTCGGTCGCTCTCTCCACATATACACGTGGATTATCTGGCGGATACTGCCGTCTTCCCTTACGGCGAGCAGGATGATGCGCTCCTTATCGAGCGCATCATCACCCTTATTTCTCAAGCAATTACGCGCCTCCGCCCTCAGGCTGTCATTATAGCCTGCAATACGGCCAGCACTCTGGCGCTGGACGCCCTGCGCGCGGCCTGCCCCTCAACGCCATTTATCGGCTGTGTTCCCCCCATCCGCTGGGCGGCCCGGCAGACGCAAACTGGCGTTATTGGCCTGCTGGCGACACGTGCGACCATCCGCCGCCCCTATCTGACACGCCTACACGCGCTATATGCGCCAGAATGTACGCTCATCGCCCATGCTGCACCGCGTCTGGCAAGCTACGCTGAACAGGTTTTTCGAGGGCGCTCCGTACCGGACAATGCAATTCGTGAGGAAATTGAAGGTCTGTTTACCCACCCGGATTCAAACCGGCTGGACGCAATCGGCCTCGGGTGTACGCATTACACCTTTATGCTTGACCTTCTACGCAGGCTTGCGCCCCCCACCATTACGTGGCTGGACCCAGCGGGCGCCGTAGCCCGCCATAGCTGCACGGTCCTGCAAAGCCTCCCCCCCAATAAGGAGGACGGGCGCACGCCTGCACGCGCATGGTTTACAGCCTGTCCACAGGATGCAGATGCCCTGACCGAACATCTGCCCGCCTATGGTTTTGATGGCATTAATCTGTGGGAAGATCAGGCAACCCTGCCTTGCCCGGCCTAAACCGGGAAAGCAGACCGTCCTCGGCCAATTCTATTAGAACCAGCCCTTAGGCAGTCTAGCTAGCACGGCTGGCAGAGTAACTGGCTGTTTCCAAAAGCAGGGCTTTGAGGTCACTTTCGGGAAAATCCTGCAACGCTTTACGGGCCAGAGCTGCGTAGTCTTCCGCTTTAGCCAGCGTAATGCCAATGGCGTTGGTCTGGGCAATACGCGCAAGTGCTGCATCCAGATCTTCAGGCTGCTGCTCGCAGTCCTCAATCACACGCCGCCAGAAAATGCGGTCTTCCTCGCTACCGGCCTCATACGCCGCCAGAACCGGCAGAGTAACCTTGCCTTCCTTAAAGTCGTCCCCGACTTCCTTACCCAGAACGGCCTGATCAGCAGAGTAATCCAGCGCATCGTCCACAAGCTGGAAGGCCATACCCAGATTGGCGCCATAAACCCGCAGGGCTTCACGCTCTTTGGGAGTGACATCACCAATAACCGCACCGGATTCGCAGGCTGCTGCAAACAAGGCCGCAGTTTTGCCGTAAATGACCTGAAGATACTGCTCAACCGAGGTGGAAAGATCATTCTGCGTGGTCATCTGCATGACCTCGCCTTCCGCCAATGTTGCGGACGCAGCGGAGAGAATCGCCATGACATCCAGCGAGGCATCAGCCGTCAGAATCTGGAACGAGCGCGCAAACAGGAAGTCCCCGACCAGAACCGAGGCCTTGTTGCCGAAAATGGCATTTGCGCTCGCCAGCCCGCGGCGGAGCTGGCTGTCATCCACCACATCATCATGCAGCAGCGTTGCTGTATGAATGAACTCGACACAGGCGGCAATTTCAACATGCCGCATACGCCCGTCTTGATTGTTGTAGCCACACAGCCGTGCGGAAGCGAGCGTAAGCAACGGCCGCAGCCGTTTGCCACCCGCAGCCACAAGATGCGCAGCTAACTGCGGAATAAGCGCTACGGAACTCTGCATGCGGTCCACAATGACCTGATTACATGCCTGCATATCCGCAGCGAGATAATCAGCCAGCGCCTTAAGGCCAGCTTCCCCTGGTTTACTCACAGAAACTCCAGATCCATCCTGGCTCGCGGCGCTGCCTTTTTCCGACAGACTGACTGCAACACCCAAATGCTATTCCCCCAGCCACGGGATGAGTTGACGTTCTCTTATATGCGAGGCACCTGAAAAACGGTCAAGCACCAACAAATTCAAGCCAGCCAGATACAATGATGCAACAAGCGCCATCAAGCCACCTTCCCATCACGTCACACGGGACTCTTCTCCGTGGACGTATAGCCTATAGCCAGTTCCAGCAAGGCTACCGTACGGGGCTTGAGCCTATTCTCATGGCTGCGGCGGTCCCAGCCCGCCACAACCAGCATGTGCTGGAAGTTGGCTGCGGGGCCGGTGCAGGGCTGTTATGCCTGATGCACCGCGTAGCAGACCTGCATGGAACCGGAATTGAGAAAGACTCCGAAACAGCAGACCTTGCCCGCGCCAACCTACTTGCCAACAAACAAGAACAGGCCACTGTCCTCACGGCATCTTTTCCCGAAGGTGTGCCGCAGGACATGCGTTTTGACCATTGTATGACAAACCCGCCCTGGCACGCCCCAAGTAGCACCGCATCCCCCGAACCCCGCCGCGACTTGGCACGTCGTATGGGAATGCACACGCTACCGCTCTGGATTAAAGGGGCCGCTACCATCCTCCGCCACAAAGGCAGCCTGACGCTAGCACTTCCCACAGCCCTGACCGACCGGGCCATTGCCGAACTGGCCGCCCGAGGCTTTGGTGGCGTAACCCTTTACCCCTTCTGGCCCAAAGCGGACCGCGAGGCGCGCATTCTGCTCGTACAGGCAAGACTGGGGGTTAAAAGCCCAGCCCGTGTGTTATCCGGACTTGTGCTGCATGAAGCAGACGGAGCCTTTACACCTCAGGCGCGGGATGTGCTGGAAAACGGCACACCCCTGCCCGGCCTGTAAGCACCTCCTCTTTGCTTAAATCCTGCGGTTACGAGAAAACCGAGGTTTCAAACGCTTCTTCCCATGTGCCCTGCGTGGATGCACGGCTGTATTCGGTCGAGCGGTTTTCAAAGAAGTTGGCGTGTTCGACTGCATTCAGCATGTCATCCAGCCAAGGCAGTGGGTTGGCGGTCGTATTGTAAATCGGGTCCAGCCCAAGCTGGGTCAGACGGCGGTCTGCAATAAAGTGGATGTAGGTTTTAACCTGTGCTGCATCCAACCCTTCCACCGGCCCCATTTCAAACGCCAGATCAATAAAGGCCTCTTCATGCTCGACAATGGTCTTGCAGATGTCTGTCAGTTCCTGCCGCAGCTTTTCGGTCCAGATATGCGGGTTTTCCTGAATGAACACACGGAACAGACGGATAATGGAGAGGCAGTGCAGGGTTTCGTCCCGCACGGACCATGAGACAATCTGCCCCATGCCCTTGAGCTTGTTGAAGCGCGGGAAGTTCAGCAGAATAGCGAAGGACGCAAAAAGCTGAAGTCCCTCCGTAAAGGCGCCAAATGCGGCAAGAGTCTTGGCGATTTCATGCTTGCTGTCCACAGTGAAGGACTGCATGTAATCGTATTTATCCTTCATTTCCTTATATTTAAGGAACGCGGAATACTCTTCCTCGGGCATACCCAAGGTGTCCAGCAGGTAGCTGTAAGCCGCAATATGGATGGTCTCGATATTGGAAAAAGCCGAGAGCATCATCAGCACTTCAGTCGGTTTGAACACCCGGCTGTAATGCTTCATGTAGCAGTTGTTGACCTCAACATCCGACTGGGTGAAGAAGCGGAAAATCTGGGTCACAAGGTGCCGTTCGCTCTCGTTCAGCACCCGGTGCCAGTCTTTAACGTCATCAGCCAGAGGCACTTCCTCGGGGAGCCAGTGCACACGCTGCTGGGTCAGCCACGCATCATAAGCCCACGGGTACCGAAACGGCTTGTACACCGGGTTGGCTGTAAGCAGGTCAAAACGTTGTTCCTGCGGCTCCTGTCCGGCTTTGTGCTCGCTCATTGTGCCTCCATCGGGCGGCACCACCGAGGAAACCGCCGCACTACTTCTGGAAAATATCTCGGATGGTCAGGCTGCCGTTACTGGCAGGCCAGACACTCGTCATAATTGTTGCCGTTACCGCTGGCGGCATGGTCCGCTGCGGCCTGTTCGGCAACCCCGGCCCCCAGCACCTCGGACTTGCTGAGAACATTGCTCACCGTATCCGCACGCTGGATAGACAGGCTACGGCAATAATAAAGGGACTTGAGGCCCTTTTTCCATGCCTGAAAATGAATCTGGTGCAGGTCACGCTTATGCACGTCTGCCGTCAGGAACAGGTTGACCGACTGCGCCTGACAGATGAAGGGCTGCCGGTCTGCCGCATGTTCCACCACCCAACGCTGGTCCAGCTCGAACGCGGTTTTGAACACGTCCTTTTCCTGCTGGGTCAGGAAGTCCAGATGCTGAACACTCCCCTTACTGGTGGTAATGGAGGACCACACTTCTGGCGTATCCTGCCCTTTTTCGGCCAGCAGCTTCTGCAAATGCCGGTTACGCACCGTAAAGGAACCTGAGAGGGTTTTCTGCAAGAAGACGTTGGCCGCAATCGGCTCAATGCCTGGGCTGGCATTACCTGCAATAATGGAGATGGACGCGGTGGGCGCAATGGCCATCTTGTTGGAAAACCGTTCCTTAATGCCATATTCCTCGGCATCCGGGCACGCCCCGCGCAGATCAGCCAGCTTGCGGGAGGCGGCATCGGCCTGCTCGCGAATATGCTTGAAAATCTTGCGGTTCCAGACCTTGGCAATCACGCTTTCAAACGGAACATTCTTGGCTTGCAGGAAGGAGTGGAACCCCATGACGCCCAGCCCCACGGACCGCTCCCGCATAGCGGCATATTTGGCCCGCTCCATGTCTGCCGGAGCGCGATCAATGAAGTCCTGCAAAACATTGTCGAGGAAGAGCATGACATCCTCGATGAACTGAGGATTGTCCGACCACTCATCCCACGTTTCCAGATTGAGGGAGGACAGGCAGCAGACTGCCGTACGCGCCTTGCCGTGGTGGTCTATCCCTGTTGGGAGCGTAATTTCCGAACACAGGTTAGACGTTTTGACTTCCAACCCGGCCAGCTTGTGGTGCTCGGGGCGCGCATTGTTCACATGGTCGGAGTAAACAATGTAGGGCTCGCCCTGCTCCATGCGGGCGGTCAGGATACGAATCCACAAACTCCGTGCCGAAATCTTGCGGATAACCGAATTATCCTTGGGGGAGAGCAGCGCCCATTCATCATCCGCCTCTACCGCCCGCATAAACGCGTCGGACACCAGAATACCATGGTGGAGGTTTAGCGCCTTACGGTTGGGGTCTCCCCCCGTCGGACGGCGAATTTCTATGAATTCTTCAATTTCAGGGTGCCAGACTGGCAGATAAACAGCCGCAGACCCCCGGCGCAGAGACCCCTGAGAGATAGCAAGCGTCAGGCTATCCATCACCCGGATAAAGGGGATAACACCGGACGTTTTGCCATTACGGCCCACATTCTCACCAATGGAACGCAGGTTGCCCCAGTAGGAGCCAATGCCCCCACCCTTGCTGGCCAACCACACATTCTCGTTCCACAGGTCGACAATGCCCTGAAGGCTATCGCTTGCTTCATTCAAAAAGCAGGAAATAGGCAGACCGCGCGTTGTCCCGCCGTTGGACAGCACAGGCGTTGCAGGCATGAACCAGTGGCGGCTGATGTAGTCATAAATACGCTGCGCATGGTCCGCATCCGCTCCGTAATAGGACGCCACACGACCAAACAGGTCCTGATAGCTCTCATCCGGCAGCAGGTAGCGGTTATCCAGCGTCGCTTTGCCGAATGGGGTCAGCAGCGCATCGCGCGAACGATCGACACGAATCTGATGGTGCCCCGGAAGCTGCACCATATCCTGCATCTGCTCTGCACCGAACAGATCCGGTTCCTCAGCCGAGCCCGATGCTCCTGAATGGGAACGACGAACGTCATTCTCATGCACGTCGATCAGACTCATGGCTCTAACTCTCCGGTTTTTGCAAACGATGATGGGGTTATGTGCTGGCGCTGCCGCACACCACATATCGGGCCCACATCCAACTCCGTCCCCCATATCTAGATATGGGAGGGTTATCTAGAGAATTTTTTCCGCTCCGGGGCCAATTTCAACTTGCTCTCAAGAAAAATGGCTGATTCTTCCCGCTTCCTCACATGTCGCTTTTTTTTAGCTTTCCTTAATCAACCCCGACTGCTCCATCAGGTTGCGGGAGGCTCTGATTCCATCCGCCACAGCCAGAGCGGCGGCCAGAGCGCGCCGCCCAGCTGCTGCATCCACCACCACAGGCGCGCCATGCACGCAGGACGCCACAAATGCTTGATGCTCGGCAAACAGCGAATCATGCTCCTTCCAGCTTATGCTCTCCCGCCGGAATCCCCCCGTACCCGGCAGAGGCAGCCCCCGCTCCCGCCCGATCATGCTCAACTCCCGCTTTACAAAATCTGCGGACAGGTAGCCCTCCTCGGAAAAAAGGCGCATCCGGCGCTCGGTCTTGAGGGAAATCCGGCTAGCGGTAATGGTCGCCACACACCCATTTTCAAACCGCACACGGGCATTGGCTATGTCTTCATGCGCTGAACTAACCGCGGCCCCCAGCGCATCCACCTGCGCAATGGGGCTGTCCACAATGGCCAGAACCAGATCGAGATCGTGGATCATAAGGTCCAGAATAACGGACACATCCGTTCCACGCGGCTTGTAGGGCGCAATGCGCGTTGCTTCTATATAGAGCGGGCGGGTAATGCGTTGGGTAATGGCGTCATGCTCGGCGGAATAACGCAGCAGATGCCCCACTTGGCAGACCAGCCCCGCCTGCTGTGCCAGTGTCACCAGCATATCAGCCTGCTCCAGCGTGGCGGCTACCGGTTTTTCCACCAGTACATGCCGTCCTGCTCGCAACGCCTGCACAGCCAGATCAAAATGGAACTCCGCTGGTGCTGCCACCACAACCGCATCGGACTGCGCCAGTAGAGTCTCCACGTCCTCCACAGCGGGGCAACCGGCTTCCTGCGCCACCTGCCGGGCGCGGGCGACATCGGGGTCAAACAGGCCGGACAGGGTCTCGCCCGGCACGTCACGTATTTTCAGGGCATGGTAACGCCCAAAGTGCCCAGCCCCAATAACCCCTACACGCAGCGTTGTGCTCATTCGTTTTTGCCCTTGCCCGTCTGGCCTGTTTTTTGCCTGCTCAAGGGGTAGCAGGCCAACCCCCGAATGCAAACAAGCCCCGCCCCAACCACTGACCACCTGCCATACGTTGTGCAAGGTGATGCGTATGCGCCACGCAAAATGAACGAAAACACAAAGCATTCCACCCAGAAGCACGTGGACGGGTTGCATCTGTTGGGGTTGAACGGCATGTTCCCGGCAGCAAAACTGCAAGCGATCAGGTGAGAATGTATTACAGCCGCACCAAACTGGCCTCGGTACTGGGCATATGCCTGTTAGGCCTGCTGCTGTGCCTGCCTAACGGCATGCGCAAGCCGCTCCCTTCCATACCCTGGCGACAGATCCATCTTGGGCTGGATCTGCGGGGCGGCTCCTACCTGCTCATGCAGGTTGACCTGCAAAGCCTGACCCATGACAGGTTGCAAACCCTGTCTGAAAACACGCGTGACGCGCTGCTTAACGCGCGACTGGGCTACCAGAACATTGCGGTGGATGCCGACAAAGGCGTTATCTCTTTCACGCCCCGCTCCGCCTCCGAGACTGAAGCCGACATTACGGCGCTCAACGCCCTGCCCCGCGCCGTACCCAATGAATTCAGCGTCAGCAAGCGTGAGGATGGCAGCATTGCGCTGACGCTCACACCCGAATCCATCCGCACCCGTGCGCGTGAGGCTGTAACCCAGTCGATCGAGATCGTGCGCCGCCGTATTGACGGCACTGGCGCAGTAGATCCCGAAATTACCCGCCAAGGTGATGACCGCATTGTGGTGGAGCTACCCGGCATTAGCGACCCGGACCGGATTAAGGCACTTTTGGGCACCACAGCCAAAATGAGCTTCCATCTGGTGGATGCCAACCCGCTGCACGCCACCTATCCGCCGCAGGGTGTCAGCCTCCTGCCCATGGCCGACCCGGCAGAAGGTGGCCCACTGCCCGTTTTTGACCATGTGGATGTGGATGGCTCCGACCTGACCAACGCTGGCGCGGTTATTGACCAGCAGAGCGGCAAATGGGCTGTCAGCTTCTCTTTCGATTCGACAGGCACACACGCCTTTGCCGCAGTAACGCAGGCCAACGTGGGCAAACGATTCGCCATTGTGCTGGATAACAAGATTATCGAAGCACCCGTGATCATGAGCCCCATAACCGGCGGTAATGGCCAGATTACCGGCGGGTTTGATGCCCAGAAGGCCACCGATCTGGCCCTTATGCTGCGGGCCGGTGCGCTGCCTGCCCCGCTGAGCGTTATTGAACAACGCTCCATTGGCCCATCACTTGGGGCTGACTCCATCCGTGCCGGTATCATCAGCCTTGCCGTCGGCTTTGTTATGGTTGTGGCCTTTATGGTGCTGTTTTATGGCCGCTTCGGCTGGTACGCGGATATGGCCCTGCTGGCCAACCTGGTACTGATGGTGGCGATCCTCTCCCTTTTTGAAGCAACGCTGACCCTGCCCGGTATGGCGGGCATGTTGCTCACATTGGGGATGGCGGTAGACGCCAACATTCTGATCAACGAGCGCATCCGTGAGGAAGTTGCCCGTGGGCGTACCCCACTGGCAGCCATGCAGACAGGGTTTGAAAAAGCCACCTCCACCATTATCGACAGTAACGCCACGGCCCTGCTGGCCCATGTCATGCTGTTTGTTTTTGGCACAGGTCCGGTTCGTGGGTTCGCACTCACCATCACCATTGGCATTGTGACCACCCTGTTCACCACCCTGCTGCTCTCCCGCATGCTCATGGCCCGCTGGTACGCGCGTACGCGCCCAACCAGCCTGCCTGTTTGAACCAACGAGGCGCTACTATGTTCGGACGTCCTCTTCTGCGTTTTGTCCGTAAGGATACGCATATCAACTTCATGCGCGGCCGCTATATGGGGCTGATCGTCTCTGCCGTGCTCTCGCTTGCCTCCATTATTCTGTTCTTTCACCCCGGCCTGACCCTTGGGTTGGATTTTCGGGGTGGGATTGTGGTGGAAGCCAAGACCAACGGTCCGGCAGACTTTGCCAAACTCCGTACAATTCTGGCCGAACATGGCGTATCCCACGCCTCCTTCCAGTCCTTTGGCGCAGCTGATGATGTGCTGATCCGGCTGGATGCTGGCTCGGAGAAGGATACGCAGGCCATTGTGGACAATGTGCGCCACACAATATCCGAGGCCCTACCCGGCACCACCATTCTGCGGGCGGATGCTGTAGGGGCCTCGGTTTCGGCCGAACTGTTCCGCAACGGCATGTTGGCGCTTGGCCTGAGCCTTGCCATGATTCTGGCCTACATCTGGTTCCGGTTTGAGTGGGAATTTGCGCTCAGCGCGGTCATTACGCTTGTGCTTGATCTGACCAAAACCATGGGCTTTCTGGTTCTGACCGGTTTTGAATTCGATCTGGTCATGGTGGCCGCCATTCTCACCATTCTGGGCTACTCCACCAACGACAAGGTGGTGGTGTATGACCGTGTGCGTGAAAACCTGCGCAAATACCGCACCATGCCGCTCATTGACCTGATCAACCTCTCGATTAACGAGACGCTGAACCGGACACTGGGCACCTCCTCCACTGTTTTCCTGGCATCTCTACCGCTGGCCCTGTGGGGGGGCGCCACACTGTCCGGCTTTGCATGGACCATGCTGTTTGGTATTGTTGTTGGCACCTCCTCCTCCATCTTCATCGCTGCCCCTCTTCTCCTGTTTATGGGAGAAGGACGCCTGAAGCGTGGTGCCAAAAACCCCAAAGCAACAGCCTCCTGACCCTAAGGGAAGCCAGCTTGGAACTTATAAAAAAACGGAGCAGTCAAACTGCTCCGTTTTTTTGGGCCTAGTGATGGGAGAGAGGAACCACCTGCCCGTTTGGCATAACCATAACACTATCAGCCGGATTGGCTGGCTGGTCGATAACAGCCAGAAAATCTTCCACTTTCTGGCCGGCTAACTGAAGCGTGTCGTGCCCCGGATGGTCCCGGAAAACCAGAATGGCGTTAAGTGCTGCGCGGTCTGCGGTAATAATGTGCACAATCTGGGGGAGCGTCATGGAGCCGCTCATCAACTGCCCGCGTGCCATACCATTGGCTATGGCGTAGCTGTAGAGCAACGTGCTGGGGGTTTGCTCTACCTTGAGCTCATAGGGCACAGCCTGACACCCCGCCACAGCGGCAATGGCAACAGTAACGGCAAAAGCCGGTGCTTTATAAAAAAAGCGGAATACGGGACGCTTCATTTGCAAGAGCCTACCCCATATTCCGCCTGCCGAAAACACAGCCTCTGCCCCTAAGGGCAAAGTCTGTTTTTATTATAGACTGTCCCGCCCTTAGCCCTGCGGTGCAGCCTGTTCCTTGTTACGTGCTGCCAGTTCGTCACGAATTTCAGTCAGCAGAACTTCGGTTTTGGTGGGGGGCACGGGGGCTGCCGGTTTTGCATCTTCGCGCACATGCAGGCGCGTCAGAGCTTTAACCATCCAGAAAATAGCCATGGCCACAATCAGGAACTGGATAACCGCATTCAGGAACAGGCCCAGATTCAGGGTCACCGCACCCGCTTTTTGTGCGGCTTCCAGCGTTGCTTCGTGCGGGCCTTTGAGGGTGACGAACAGGTTGGAGAAGTCAATCCCGCCAACCAACAGGCCGATCAAGGGGTTAAAAACGTCTTTGACCAGACTGTTTACAATCCCTGTAAACGCAGCACCGATGATAACACCAACGGCCAGATCCACCACGTTGCCCCGCATGATAAAGGAGCGAAACTCGCTTACCCAGCCTGGCGCGCGAACATGGGCCTTAAGATCAGCTTTAAGATCGACCATAAATTAATATCCTGTTTATAGGGTTTTAAGCAAAGATACCAATCTGTATCCGCCACGCTTGCTGTTTCTCAAGTCTTATTTATTGAAATTCTTGAAAAACTTTCCCCTATTTATCTTTTCTGCCTGCTCCTCTTCGCACACGCACTCCCCCCCACCCAAAAAAGATACCCGAATTGCACGAGCGCCGGAGAATGAAGGCGGAATCAACAGTTGATCCTGCTCGCGCATACCGTTATATGCACGGCAATTCGGCCCGGTCGGTATCGGGCCTTCGTATGCTGTAAAGAAAGACCTGCCCCATGAAGTCCGGCATTCATCCCGAATACCACGAAATCACCGTCATCATGACCGACGGCACGGAATACACCACGCGCTCCTGCTACGGCAAAGCTGGTGACACCATCCGTCTGGACATTGACACCAAGTCCCATCCGGCGTGGACCGGCGTTCAGCGCATTATGGACACGGGGGGCCAGGTCGCCAAGTTCAACAAGCGTTTTGCTGGAATTGGCTCCCGCAAGAAAGGCTGATTTTTTCAGCATTGCTGCGCGCTTTAAGCCCCGCCCTCTTGAAAAAGGAGGCGGGGCTTTCCACGTTTGGTGCATGACTGACGCCCCAACGGGGTCGGTCGGACAAACTGCCACAGGGGCCGCCTTATGGGGCCTAACTGCACGGCAGAACCTTGCTGAACGAGGAGGTTCCACATGACTTATGATTTTGCACCACTGTTCCGTACCGCCATCGGTTTTGACCGGCTGGCTCAGGTTATGGATACGGCCGCCCGCAACACCGGCACATCAAGCTACCCCCCTTATGACATCGCCAAAACAGGGAGTGACAGCTACGCCCTGACCATGGCCGTAGCGGGGTTTGGACCAGATGATATTGAACTGGTCGTACAGGACGGAACACTTATTGTTTCTGGCCGTGTAAACACCCCGCAGGATGAGGGAGAGGTGTTGCACCGCGGCATTGCCCGCCGTGCCTTTGAACGCCGCTTTGCACTGGCCGACCATGTTGAAGTCACCGGCGCGGATATGACCAATGGCCTGCTGCGCATTAGCGTACGCCAGATTGTGCCCGAGGCGCTCAAACCCCGGCGTATTCCGGTCAATGTTGGGCAACCCACGCAACGGGTCCAGCACGACACGGTCCCTGCTGTTCCCAACCACACCACGGTGGTTGAGCCAGATGCACAGCAGAATGAACCCGTGCCAACTGCGGCCTGACCACACTTAACTGACCCAAAAGGGGGCGGAACTCTGGTTCCGCCCCCTTTTGTTGTATTTTTGCGGCTTGACCTGAACGGTCTGCTCCCTCCATATCGGGGGCATAGATGCGCGTCGGCAGGCACGCAGGCTTCGGAAGAGGTTCCAGGCCGTCAATTTTACCGGTGCCTGCGTGAGCGCCGCCCGACGACAGGATAGAAGCCAAATGACGACCTTACCCTTGATGCCAAAAGCAACCGCTGTGTGGCTGATCGAAAAGACCGCGCTCAGCTTTGAACAGATTGCCGCTTTTTGTGGGATGCACCCGCTGGAAGTACAGGCCATTGCCGATGGTGAGGTGGCTCAGGGCATTGTTGGCTACGATCCGGTTGCCAACCACCAGCTCGCACTTGAAGAAATTCGCCGTTGCGAAGCAACACCCACCGCACGGCTTAAAATTCTGGCGACCAACAACCCCGTACGTCGCCGGTCCAAGGGCGCGCGCTACACCCCCGTTGCCAAGCGCCATGACCGTCCCGATGGTATTGCCTTCCTGCTGCGCAACTACCCACAGCTAAGCGAACAGCAGATTGTCAAACTGCTGGGCACCACCAAAGACACCATTGCCAAAGTGCGGAACAAGCAGCACTGGAACACGCCCAACATCAAACCGCGTGACCCGGTCACTGTTGGCCTGTGCAGCCAGACGGACCTGAACGCCGCTGTGGCAGACGCCAATGCACGCCTTGAGCGCGAAGGGGCGGAAATTCCCACACCGGCACTGGATGCGGGTGATCTTGATTTTTCTGCTGAATAAAATCCTGTCGGTTCTATCTGCTGGGCGCCTGCTCACAGCAGATAGAACCACGGTGCGTTTTTAGCTCGCCAGCCGTTCAATTTCTTCCTTAATCCTGAGCTTTTGCAGCTTCAGGCACATCAGGACACGTTCATCCGGTCTGGGGCGTCCCCCTTCGGAAGCAATTTTCTGGTCAATATAGGAATGGCGGTGTTTGAGACTCTCTATCCTTGCTAGGCGCGCCATGGCTGCCTCCATTCGGTTAGTGACAGGTTTACGCTAACGTACAGACGGCCAAAAAATTCATGCTAATTTCATATTCCAACGCATGGCGATATGCGCTGTGCACATGGAACTTTTTCCTGTTTGCAGAGACCCCAACAGCAATGCATGGTTGGTAAACCGTGCCATAAGTGCAACAACGGAGTATCCGTTTGAATGCACGAGTCAGATGCACACAGGGAGAACCAGCACCATGATTCAAGACCGCGAGTCACTACTGGGGCAACTTCTTGAACTGCGAAGCGAGCATCGTGATCTGGATACAGTCATTAACAGAATGACCTGCGAGACAGCCTTTATCGACCAGCTCTACCTGCAACGGCTAAAAAAACGGAAATTACTGCTCAAAGACCGCATAACACGGCTTGAAAGCCAGCTGATACCCGACAATATTGCCTGACTTCGTAACAGGACCAGATCAGCAAGACCGGATACCCTACCCCTGTGAACACTTCCCCTCAGACCTCCTCCGCCCGCACAGCAGAAGATCAGACTGCGGCAGCGCCCCCTCAGGTTGGCATTATCATGGGCAGCCAGTCCGACTGGGAGACCATGCGCCATGCCGATGCTATTCTGGCAGAACTGGGCATACCGCATGAGATCCGCATAGTTTCCGCACATCGCACACCGGACCGGCTGGCGGACTACGCCCGCACAGCGGCGGACAGGGGCTTGTCAGTCATTATTGCAGGTGCGGGAGGAGCCGCCCATCTGCCCGGTATGTGTGCAGCATGGACCCGCCTGCCCGTGCTGGGCGTACCAGTTGAATCCCGTGCGCTCAAAGGCATGGATAGCCTGCTGTCCATTGTGCAGATGCCCGGCGGTGTGCCGGTTGGCACTCTGGCCATTGGTTCGGCCGGAGCCAAGAACGCTGCCCTTCTGGCTGCCTCCATTCTGGCTCTGCAAAACCCCGAACTGGCTGCGCGGCTTGAAGCCTGGCGCGCCGTACAAACCGCATCGGTTGCCGATACACCCGTGACAGAAAACGAATGACCCAGACACATTCCGCCCTTGCCCCCAATGCTGTTATTGGCATTGTTGGCGGGGGGCAGCTTGGCCGCATGTCCGCCGTGGCAGCCTCCCGGCTGGGCTTTAAAACGCATATTCTCACGCAGGATGCCCACGGCCCTGCCGCGCAAGTCAGCAGCGCAGTAACCCTTGGCGCATATGATGACCCCGATGCGCTGGATGCCTTTGCTAAGGCTGTTGATGTTGTTACTTTTGAATTTGAGAACATCAACGCCGATGCGCTGGACCGGTTGAGCAGGCATTGCCCAGTTCGCCCATCTGGCCATATTTTACGCATCAGTCAGGACCGTCTGGCAGAAAAAACCTTTCTGGCATCAGCCGGTGTGCCTCTGGCGCCGTGGCACGCCGTAACAGACCGCGCAACACTCCATGAGGCCGCCCGGAAGCTGGGCTTCCCTCTCATTCTCAAAACCACCCGCAACGGGTACGATGGCAAAGGCCAGCGCCGCGTTTACACGGAAGCGGAGCTGGATGAAGCATTTGAAGCACTGGCCCCCCATCCGCTGGTTGCCGAAGGCATGGTCGATTTTGCCTGCGAACTCAGCGTTATGGTCGTACGGGGCACGGATGGCACAACCCGTTGTTTTGACACGGTTCTGAACCATCACTGGCACGGCATTCTGGACCTTACTCTGGCCCCCGCCCCAGTGGCGGAAAACGTGGCGCAGGAAGCAGGCAGACTAGCGGCCATTATTGCGGAAAAGTTTGACCTGATCGGCATTATGGGTGTGGAGATGTTCCTCACGCGGGACGGCTCGCTCATGATCAATGAGGTTGCCCCCCGCCCCCACAACTCCGGGCACTGGACAATGGACGCCTGCCCGCAGGACCAGTTTGACATGCACATCCGGGCCGTTGCGGGCCTCCCCCTCCCCGCCGCCATCCGTCACTCGGATGCGGTCATGAAAAATCTGGTAGGGCCGGAAGATATGGCTCTGTGGCCTGCCATTTTGGCCAATCCGGGGCACATCCCGCATCTATACGGCAAAAAGGAAGCCCGTCCGGGCCGCAAAATGGGGCATGTGAACATTCTGTTCCCCTATAGTGGCCTTCCCGGTGAATGGGGCATACAGGCAGCGCTTGGTCCGCTGGCTACCAAATGTGCCGCACCTCCGGCAGCTGACGAAGACTGATTGGCTGGTTCTGAGAGAAGCATGGAGGAGGCTACAGTAACCCGGCCTCCTTCATGCTCAGGACCTGCCCTTTTCCAACAATAAGGTGATCTGCCACCTGCTGCCCCACTATACGGGCTGCGGCAATAATCTGCTGCGTCATGCTCACATCCTCCGCTGAGGGCATGGCATCCCCGCTTGGGTGATTATGGACCAGCACAAAACTCCCTGCCCCCAGCGCCAACGCACGCCGAACAATCTCTCGCGGGTAAACGGGCGCATGGTCCACCGTGCCGCGCCCAAGCACCTCATCCGCAAGAAGCCTGTACGCGGCATCCAGAAATAACACCCGCATCTGCTCGGTTTTCTCACGCGCCATAACGGCCTGTAGATAAGCATTCAGCGCCGGGCGCTCGGCCAGCACATTCCCCCGCTGCAACCGGGCACGGTGCAGGCGGAAAGCACTTTCCTGCGCCAGTATCAACAAAACACGCACGGCTTCTGGTTGCTGGCGTATGCTGCCTTCCTGATGCTGAGCGGCCAGCAGCACGGCGGCCAACGTGCCATATTCCGCCAGAAGAGCTGTCGCCAGCGCATCCGCCGCGTCATGGCTGAGCCTGGCCGCTGCAAGGAGTTGGGCCAGACATTGCCGGTCATCCATCCCTTCCGGCTGGCGTGGAATTAGTGGGCGAACTTCCGGCATCCCAGCGTGAGACCGGGCAAAAAACAGGGACGCATCGGCCACACCCTGCCGGGTTGGTAGGCTTGATGGGGCGCTCACCAGTCTGTCTCCTGCTGGCGTGCGCTGCACCATGCCCCCTTTTGCCCGATCACCAGATGATCATGCACGCTGACCGCCAATAAAGGCGCAGCCTTGCGAATAGCCGTTACAAACGGCGCATCGCCCTTAAGCACCGCGTGCACATCCTGCCCCGGCTCTGGCAGATGCACGGTCACAAGCGCACTGGCTTGCACCTCCAGCGCGCGTTGCAAAATCTGCCCAACTGATAGACGAACGGTTTCTGCATCTGGCGTGCCATGCCCCCATGCCCGCGCCTCATCCACCAGAAGGGCGTTGCGGCTGTCCAGATACAGCACACGCATTTGCGGGCGACTGGCGGCCAGCAGGGCGGTATTGCAGTAATGTAGAAGGCTGTCCCAATCGCCCAGATAAGGGCGCTGGCTGCTCCCATCACGCACAAGGCAGGCCGCCACGTCTGGTAAATGGCTGCATAAGGCGGCACTCCCACGCGGTGCACCTGCCCCATGCAGCGCCTCTGCGGAAGAATCGAGCACTGCGGAAAAAGAGCCAAAATGGTTGATCAGGCTTTTGGCCAACGGCTTGGTATCCCGCCGAGGCACACCGTAAAACAGCAACATTTCCAGCAGTTCGTAGTCTGCCAGTCCTCCCGCGCCATGCGCCAGCACTCTTTGCCGCATCCGTTTACGGTGCCCCGCAGGCCCTGTGGATGCGAACGCGGGAGCTGCTCCCCCTCCGCCCGGTGCGGTAGGTGTGTGGTCTGGCGGCATCTTTGCTTTCGCCATCTATTGCTCCGATTGGCCTGAGGCGGACATCACTATATAAGAGAATAGTGACGACATTCGAGCCCCCTTCTCACCCGCATTCTCCTGCCGCCCCACAAAGCGGTACCTCCTACCTTGCGCGCCTTAATCCGGAGCAACGGGCCGCCATCGAAACAACGGATGGCCCCCTTCTGGTTCTAGCCGGTGCTGGTACTGGCAAAACGCGCGTGCTTACCACGCGCTTTGCCCATATCCTGCTGACCGAACGCGCCAAGCCGTGGCAGATTCTGGCAGTCACCTTTACCAACAAGGCCGCGCGCGAAATGCGCGAACGTGTTGCCCTGCTTCTGGGGGCTCCGGCAGAAGGGTTGTGGCTAGGCACCTTCCATGCCCTGTGCGCCCGTATGCTACGCCGCCACGCTGAATATGCGGGGCTAACACAGAACTTTACCATTCTGGATACCGACGACCAGCTACGCCTGCTCAAACAGGTTATGGAACCGTGGCAGATCGACACCAAGCGCTGGCCTGCGCCCGGACTGCTTGGTGTTATCCAGCGCTGGAAGGACCGGGGGCTTACTCCCGCACGCGTAACACCGTCGGAAGATACGGACTTTGCCAACGGCCACGCCCGCGCCATTTACGAGGCCTATCAAGCCCGGCTGCTGCAACTGAACGCCTGCGATTTTGGCGACCTGATGCTCCATGTGACCGAAATCCTGCGTACCCGGCCCGATGTGCTGGCACAGTACCACCGCATGTTCCGCTACATTCTGGTGGACGAATATCAGGACACCAACACGGTGCAGTATCTGTGGCTGCGCCTGCTGGCCAAGCACGAACATGGCCCCGCCAATATCTGCTGCGTGGGCGATGACGACCAGTCCATTTACTCCTGGCGCGGTGCGGAAGTCGAAAATATCCTACGGTTTGAAAAAGATTTTCCCGGCGCAAAAATTGTGCGGCTGGAACGGAACTACCGCTCAACCCGCCACATTCTGGGAGCCGCCGCCGGACTGATCGCCCATAATGGAGAAAGGCTGGGCAAAACCCTCCGCTCCGGGCGAGATGACCCTTCCGATGGCGAGAAAGTACTGGTCACCAGCGTATGGGATTCGGATGCCGAGGCCCGCAACGTGTGTGACATAGCCGAGCGGCTCCACCACAAAGGGCAGTCTCTGGCCGAAATGGCCATTCTGGTCCGCGCGGGTTTTCAGACCCGTGCATTTGAGGAACGGCTTGTGCAGACCGGCCTGCCCTACCGCATTGTTGGCGGGCTCCGTTTTTACGAACGGGCGGAAATACGTGATGCACTGGCCTATATGCGTGTTGTCCATCAACCTGCGGATGATCTGGCGTTTGAGCGCATCATCAACGTGCCAAAACGCGGCGTTGGCCCTGCCAGCCTGCAAAAACTGCGCGAGGCGGCCCGCTTTGCCAATACGTCGGTCAGTATGGCAACCGAAACCATGCTGGACAACGGGCAGCTCAAAGGCAAATCGGCCAACCAGCTCCGCGTTCTTGTTGACGCCCTGAACAGCACGCGTGAGATTCTGGCGCGTGAGGGGCATGTTCTGGCGGTTGAGCACCTGCTGGAAGAAAGCGGCTATCTGGAAATGTGGCGTCTTGACCGCTCGCCCGAAGCACCCGGACGCCTTGAAAACCTGAAGGAACTGGTGCGCGCACTGGCCGACTTTGGCACGCTGGGCGAATTTTTGGAGCATGTCTCCCTTGTTATGGAGACGGACGAAAAAGCGCAGGACGCCAAACTGTCCATTATGACGCTCCACGGCGCCAAGGGGCTGGAATTTGACACCGTCTTCCTGCCCGGCTGGGAGGAAGGCGTTTTTCCCTCCCAGCGCACACTGGATGAAGGGGGCCTTAAGGGGCTGGAGGAGGAACGCCGCCTTGCCTATGTGGGCATTACCCGCGCACGCAAGCAGGCCATGATCTTCCATGCCGGAAGCCGCCGTATCTATGCCAACTGGCAGCCATCCATGCCCAGCCGTTTTCTGGACGAACTGCCAGACGCGCATATTACCCGCAAAAATGAAGGCGGCAGCAACCGCCGCGGCCTATTTGCCGAGGACAGTGTGTTTGACAACGGCCCCCTTGTTGCCAGACGCAAACGGCAGGCCGAGGCCGAACCTGCTTTTCAGCTTGGCGAGCATGTCCGCCATCCGCGTTTTGGCGTGGGTATTGTCATTGCGGCAGACCGCAACCACCTGGAAATCGCGTTTGAAAACGCGGGAACAAAACGACTTCTTTCCTCCTTTATCGAGAAATTATAATGGCCCCTCCTCCCCGCCGCCACGCAACCAGCCTGGAAACCATTTCTGTTACCGTGCCCGAAGCCGCCGTGGAATCGTACGAAAACGCCATTGGCAGCGTATGCACCACGGTTGGGATTTTTGAAGCCAACCCGGAAGGTACCCTGTGGCGGGTTGAAGGCGTAAAAGACACCGGGCATCAGGAAGATGATCTGGCGCTGGCACTAATGCTGGCCGAACTGACAAGCGGCGTTTCCGCTACGCTGGAACGCACAGCAACCGAAGCCGAGGGCTGGCTTGCCCGTACGTACGAGGCATTCCCCGAACAGCAGGTTGGCAAACGGTTTGTTATCCGCGGCACCCACTTGCCCGATGCGCCCGAGGCCACCCGCATTGTGCTAACACTGGATGCTGGTGTTGCTTTTGGCTCGGGCGAACATGGTTCCACCCGCGGCTGCCTGCGTGCGTTGGAACGTATAGCGCACCGCCACCCCCGCCGTATTCTGGACCTTGGTTGTGGTACCGGTATTCTGGCCATGGCTGCTGCGGCCCTGCTGCACCAGAAGGTACTGGCTGTAGATATTGAACCGTGGTCTGTCCGTGTTTCCGCCCAGAATGCGCGCCGCAACCGGCTGAACCGCGCTCTGACATGCCGCCTTGGCAATGGCTGGCAAACCCCCGCCATCCGCCGCAATGCACCTTATGATCTGGTTTTTGCCAATATTCTGGCACGCCCTTTGTGCCTTATGGCCAAGGATCTGGCACAGGCTCTGGCTCCCGGTGGTACGGTTATTCTGGCAGGCCTGCTGCAAACGCAGGTCCGCATGGTGCTGGCCGCCCACCGCAGGCAGGGACTTGTGCTTGAACAGGTCCTGACCGAAGGGGACTGGGCAACGCTTATCCTCCGTCGTCCGGCCGGAAAGCCTGCCGTTTGACGTTGTTCTGACTTTCTTACCATGCAGGTCAGTCCGTAACGTCTGACCTGTTCTCCCCCTTTTTTCATCATCTATGCGGAGTAGCACCTTGGCCTCTTTATCCATGACCAGACTGACCTCTCTGCGCGCACTTATGAGCCAGAATGGCCTGGATGGCCTTATTATTCCGCATGGTGATGAATTTCTGGGCGAATATACGCCCGCCTGCGCTGAAAGACTGGCGTGGATAAGCGGCTTTACCGGCAGCGCAGGGACCGCCATTGTTCTGGCCGACAAAGCTGCTGTTTTTTCTGATGGCCGCTACATTACGCAAATGGACCAGCAGGTGGATGCCTCCTGTTGGGAGCGCGTGCATAGTGGCCAGCTTCCACCCGCTACATGGCTGGGCACCCATGCGCACCCCGGCGCGGTTATTGGTTATGACCCACGCATTATGAGTCAGGCCGAACTGACGCCTTATCTGCAACAGGTCCAGCTTTCACTTTCTCCCACCCCGCATAATCTGGTCGATGCCATTTGGTCCGACCGTCCACCCCTGCCCGCAGGCCCGGCCTTTATCCACCCATTGCAATACGCGGGCGAAAGTTCGGCCAGCAAGCGCGAACGCCTTGCTCACACCCTGCGCACCCTTGGGCAAGATGCCGCTGTATTAAGCGATTCCGCCTCCATTGCATGGCTGTTGAATATTCGGGGGGCGGATATTCCCTGCACACCCGTGGTGTTGGCCTTTGCCATTCTCCATGCGGATACAACCGTGGACCTGATTATCCAGCGGAGCAAAATTCCTGCCGATGTTGAAGCATGGCTAGGGGCGGATGTGCGCCTCAATGCCCCTGATGACATGGAAAAAGTGCTGGCCTCACTGGCGGGGCGTACCGTTGGCGTGGACCCGGCAAGCAATGCTGTGTGGTTTACGCAAATTCTGGGCCACCACAACGCAACCGTTGTTCCTACCCCGGACCCATGCCTGCTCCCTAAAGCCTGCAAAAACACGGTTGAGCAGCAGGGTATGCGCGCCGCTCATCTGCGGGATGGCGTTGCTCTGTGCCGCTTTTTACACTGGATGGACACCCACGCCACCTCAACAACCGAACTGGATGCCGCCGAGCGGTTAACGGCCTTCCGCCGAGAAGCACAAGGCTATGTGGAGGATTCATTTCCCGCCATTTCTGGTACGGGGCCAAATGGGGCTGTTATTCATTACCGTGTTACGGAGCAGAGCAACCGCCCCCTCCAGCCCGACGAAGTGTACCTGATTGATAGCGGCGGCCAGTACCCCGATGGCACAACCGACGTCACCCGCACACTCTGGACCGGCCCTAACACCCCTCCGCCCGAGTTAAAAGACGCTTTTACCCGTGTGCTTAAAGGCAACCTGCGCCTTGGTCATGCGCGTTTTCCCATCGGTACCAAGGGCCACGCGCTGGATGCTCTGGCCCGGTATGACCTGTGGCAGGCCGGGTTGGACTTTGACCACGGAACGGGGCACGGCGTTGGCAGCTTTTTATCCGTGCATGAAGGTCCGGCCCGCATTTCCAAAGCGCCTTCGGCCATTGCATTGCAGGAAGGCATGGTGCTCTCCAACGAGCCGGGTTTTTACCTGCCCGGAGCTTACGGTATCCGACTGGAAACGCTCATGATGGTCCGCGCGGCCAGCACAGCGGACTCCACACGACCATTTTTGGAATTTGAGACCCTGACCCTCGCCCCCTTTGACCGGCGGCTAATAGACCCGGCCATTCTAGGCGCGGCAGATACCGCCCTGCTGGATGGCTACCATGCAGAAATCTTGCAACGGATTGGCCCCCACCTGCCCTCAGATGCACAAAAATGGCTGCAAACGGCCTGTGCACCCCTCAATAAGGCGTGATACCAAACCTTTACGTCCAATGGTCACGTAATTGGGAATCGCCTGACTGACCAAAGAAGCGCAGAACAGGCAGCGAAGTTGAAGGGAGCTTCTCAGTATGACAGCACATAGCAAGACCATTCCCGCCACACTTATTCCCGGTGATGGCATTGGCCCTGAAATTGTTGAATCGGTTATAGAAATTCTGGACGCAGTTGAGGCCCCGTTTGTATGGGACCGTCAGCTGGCCGGCATGGCTGGTGTAGATGCGGTTAACGACCCGCTGCCAAAGCAGACCATTGAGAGCATCCGCCGTACGGGCCTTGCCCTGAAAGGCCCGCTGACCACACCGGTTGGGGTGGCTTCAAGTCCATCAATGTAACGCTCCGGCAGGAATTTGGTTTGTTCGCCAACCTGCGCCCCACCAAGACCATTGTGCCCGGTGGCCGGTTTGAAGACATTGACCTCGTTCTCTTCCGTGAGAACCTGGAAGGCTACTACGCCGCCATGGAGCACTACATCCCTGTGGGTGAAGACCCCAAGGGCATTGCTCTGAGCTCTGGCTTTACCTCCCGCGCCGAATGCCGCCGGATTGTCAAATACGCCTTTGAATATGCCGTCAAGAACAACCGCAAGACGGTTACGATCGTGCATAAGGCCAACATTCTCAAGCTGCTGACCGGGCTGTTCCTTGAAGAAGGCCGCAAGGTTGCCGAGGAATACAAAGGCCGCATCGCCTTTAACGAACGGATTGTGGATGCCTGCGCCATGCAGCTCGTCATCAACCCGTGGCAGTTTGATGTTGTGGTGACCACCAACCTGTTTGGGGACATTCTGTCCGATCTGACCGCTGGCCTGGTTGGCGGGCTGGGCATGGCCCCGGGTGCGAACATTGGCGAAAAAGCCGCTGTGTTTGAAGCCGTTCATGGCTCTGCCCCCGACATTGCAGGCAAAGGCATTGCCAACCCGCTGGCTCTGCTGCTGGCTGCGGTTATGATGCTGCGCCATGTTGGCCACAACAAGCAGGCCGACCGCATTGATGCCGCGATCAAGAAAGTGATCACCGAAGGCGGTGTCCGCACCAAGGATCTGGGCGGCAACGCCACGTCCAAGGAGCTGACGGCCGCCCTCAAGCAGGGGCTGGGCTAAACACCGGCTCTCATTCCGCTTCTGGCTTGCCCGGCGGCGGAATGGGTCTGTTAGGGGATGCTTCCGGCATCCCCTTTTTTATGGCAGGTCCACAGGCTGTGCGCAGGCCAGAAGCCTGAGGCTGACCAGTGCGTGGTCAAATATTTCCTGCTGTTCCGGCGGCATACGCTCAATCTGCCTGCTCAGCCAGCGTGCTGTAACCGCCGCCTGCTGGGTCACCACCGCACCATCATCATGCTCCCAATGCCGCAAAAAAGCACGGAGCGCCTGTTGCACGGCATGTGGTGTTGTGGGCGCATCCGCCAGCTCCCGCAGCAGAATGACGTGCATACCGCTCACCATGCCGGAAAACTGCTGGCGGGCAAACGCGTTACGCTGCTCGGCAGGAATACCCTGTGCGTTACGCACAATACGCACCAGACTATCCGCATTTCCCGACAACCACTGATAAACGGATACGCGGCTGTTAAGGGAGGCCAGCTCCTGCAACTGCCTGCTGGTCCAGCGTGCCGTGCGCAGCATATGGGAATCCAGCCGAAAGGGCAGAACAGTCCGGTATGTCCAACCAGCCACCAGCACAGCGCCCAAAAATGCCATCGCCGTGTTCAGGAACGAAACCTCATCATATCGTCCCTGATTATCTGGCCCCATCAACACAGGTAGAAACATGTTGAAGGAAAAAGCATAACCCGCCGTTGCCGGGTTTCTGGCCGCAAGCCCGCCTATGACCATAGGCACCATCAGCAGCAGCACTAGCAGTTCGGGCGTGTTAAGGGCTGGCAGCACCAAGGCCACATACACCCCGGCCACCAGAACACACCACACCGCCCCCCGAAAAAACGGAGCCGAAGCCACAACAGGGTTTTCCCGCGTTGCCAGCAGGCCATAAACAAGCGCCAGAAGTGACATAAAGGTTGGCCCGGCAGGCCATGCCGTGACCTCCCACAGCAACCAGCCGACCAGAATACCCGCACAGGCCCGCACCCCGTTTTCAACCGCTTCCAGCGTATGCCTGCGTGAACGGATACGAAAACGGAAATGGTCCCCTCGTCTATGCGTCAGACACGCATCAATATGCAGGTTGATGGCCCGTTCATCCTTGCGGATGGATGGGGGTACCTTACTGGCCGGGAGCAAATTGAGGGTTGC
This sequence comes from Acetobacter ghanensis, assembly GCF_001499675.1. Lineage (NCBI taxonomy): Bacteria > Pseudomonadati > Pseudomonadota > Alphaproteobacteria > Acetobacterales > Acetobacteraceae > Acetobacter > Acetobacter ghanensis. The sequence goes on along the minus strand of NZ_LN609302.1, from coordinate 1,458,494 downwards.
CAGCCCCTCTGCCCGCGCAAGCATAACCAGCAACCCGGCCAAAGCGGCACGGGCGTGGTCAGCCATGTGGCCATAACCACCGGCTTCCAGCGCATCGTATTCTATCCGGCTGCCTGCGTTTGTCAGCTCTGTCAGTAACGGGCTTTGATCCAGATCGGTTGTTGGGTGCCCTTCCACCAGACAAGCCACCCGTTTACGCACCAGCATCTGCGCATCATCCAGCCGAGCCTTAAGCCGTGCTCGGGCGCGGGCCTGCAAACCGGGCATAAACAGCAAAGCCAGCAGGGCTTCGCACACCACACCCAGCACAATATAGGTGCCGCGCGCCATGGCGATATCAAACACCTGATCCGGCTGCATAATGGCGCCGGTTGCTACAATGGCGGAGGTAAACCCGGTTAGCACCAGCCCGTAGGCCTTGTACCCCTCCAAAAACGTAGCCATGCCGCAACACAGGCCAATCCAGCCAGCGAGAACACCAAAAAACAGAGCAGGGCTTTGCGGTAAAGCGGCAATAAGCGCCACGGCCACACAACAGCCCAAAACTGTGCCAGCAATACGCCAGCGCGCCTTGGACAGGCTCTCCCCGCGGGAGGACTGCGCAACCACCCACACCGTAAGCGGCGCCCACTGGGGGCTGTCCAACTCCATGGCCATGGCGATAACGAGGGAAAGCCCCGCTGCTAGCGCCGAACGCACAGCAAACGCCACATCCCCCCAAGAGGGAGCGATAAGCCATTTGAGCTTACCAGCCTGATGGGCCGTAAACGCACGCCACAGAGCCGACAGCGGCACACTCCCCCACCGATGAACTTCTGGCATACCGGGGTTGGGGTCCATTTTGCTCATGGTGCGTCTTGCTCTGCCAACCGGAAAAAACGGCACGATGTTCAGATAGGCACCATAAGTCCAAGCGTTTGTTCTGATCAGATCATAAACAAAACTTATATCAGAGGCCCAATACGCTAAACGGTATAAATATCATCCAGTTGCAGACTAGTAGAAACATGCCACAGCCTTGCCTGCAACGCCGTGGAATTGGCTTGGTTCAGGCGGAGCAACCCCACTTCTGGCGTGGGAGACGGGTCCAGCCTGCGTACCTGTAAAGCCGCCATAAACCCCACACGCTCCGGCAAGGCGGAAACAGGCATGATCCCGGCAACCTTGCCGCTCAGAATTTCCGCGTGCAGCAATTCGAGCACATTGGTTTCCAGCATGACCCGTGGCGTTACACCGGCCTGTGCAAAACAGGCATCCACAACCTGCCTGCTGTGCATATTCCGGCTAAGCAGCCCCAGAGGCAGGTCTGCCGCATCCTCCCACCCACAAACCAGTTTGGCTGGCAGAGGAATGGATGCGGACGCGATCAGCACATAACGTTCGGCATAAAGACGCTGGACCTGAAACGGCCCTCCCTTGGGAACCTGATCCAGATACATAAGCCCAAGCTGAATGCGATGTTCCCTGAGTTGATGCAGAATTTCTGCATTAGGGTAAACAGTAACATCCACCTGCAAGGCGGGCACGGCGTTCCGAAAATGCTCCAGCAGCACTGGCACAACCGGCACCCCCTGCGGCATGACGCCTATGGAGATGGAACCACCGGCAATATCCTGCGCAAACGCAGCTTCCTGCCGCAGACTATCCAGATCTGCCAGAGTCTTCCGCGCCCATATAAGAACGCGCTGCCCTTCCTCCGTCAGCCCAAAAAACCGCCGGTTCCGGTTGATGATGGTAATACCCAGCTCGTTTTCCAACTGCCGGATAGCAGAAGAAAGAGCAGGCTGAGACACACCACATGCCTGCGCCGCGCGTGAGAAGTGCCGGTGCTGGTCCAATGCGATCAGATAACTGAGTTGCCGCAAAAACACCCGTGCGTCTGCTCCTTACCAAAAAACCAAAGCGGATGGCGCTCCGCTGCACCTCAAAACCACGTGCGGTCGGTTACTGAAACAGCCTCCTAGCCGATTTCAATCCCGATCTGTTTGATGTCGTGGAACTTGATGTCTGGATTCTGTTCTTCCGTTCGCCGCATCATAAAGTTGGATGTTGCCAGAAAAACCGGGTCATCATCCAGATCATCCGCCATGGCGGAGCGGTTGGAGGCGGCAAATGCCTCAATTTTATCCCGCGGACCGGTTATCCACCGCGCAAGCGAGAACGGTGTGGAATCAAAGCCGATGCCAACGCTGTATTCCACGCGCAGGCGTGCCTGCAAAACGTCCAGCTGGAGTGTGCCCACCACGCCCACAATGGGTGGCGCGCCATCCTGCGGACGAAAGAGCTGCACAACGCCCTCCTCCGCCAGCTGCACCAGAGCCTGCTTGAGCTTTTTGGCCTTCATGGCGTCATCCAAGCGCACACGACGCAGAATTTCCGGTGCAAAGTGGGGCACGCCGGTAAAGCGAATATCCTCGCCCTCTGTCAGTGTATCCCCAATACGCAAGGTGCCGTGGTTGGGAATACCGACCACATCACCTGCAAAAGCTTCTTCCGCCAGATGGCGGTCCTGCGCAAAAAAGAACTGGGGCGTGTGCACGGCAAAGCTTTTGCCTGTGCGGGTGTGTTTGAGCCGCATGCCCCGCGTTAAACGACCGGAGCATATGCGCGCAAAAGCAATGCGGTCTCGGTGGTTGGGGTCCATGTTGGCCTGAATTTTGAACACCAGAGCCGTCATACCCGGCTCATCCGCCGTGACCGTACGATTTTCTGCCGCCTGCGCACGGGGGGACGGGCCAAAGGCCACAAGCGCGTCCAACAGGTCGGTCACGCCAATTTCCTTGATCGCACTCCCGAAAAACACGGGGGTTAGATGCCCGGCGTCAAAAGCCTCGCGGTCAAATTCCGGCAAGGCGGCCTCGGCCAACTCAAGCTCCTCACGCATCTGCGTCAGGCGTGCATCATCCTCGGCCAGTGGGGTCAGGGTATTGAGCTTACCGTTCAGCAGGTCATACGTGCCCACAAAAGTTGCCGCACGACCAACCGGCCACGTAGCCGGGCATGTATCCAGCGCAAGGGAGGATGCAATTTCGTCCAGCAGAGCAAAGGGGTCCTGCGCCTCGCGGTCCATCTTGTTGATGAAGGTTACAATGGGAATATCGCGCAGGCGGCAGATTTCGAACAGCTTGCGTGTCCGGTCTTCTATCCCCTTGGCGGCGTCAATCACCATAACGGCCGAGTCAACTGCTGTCAGGGTGCGGTACGTATCTTCCGAGAAGTCTTCATGGCCCGGCGTGTCCAGCAGGTTGAATACGCACCCACCATATTCGAACGTCATGACCGAACTGACAACGGAAATACCGCGGTCACGCTCAATGGCCATCCAGTCCGAACGTGTGCGGCGGCGTTCGCCCTTGGCCCGCACGTTCCCCGCCAGCTGAATGGCACCACCAGCGCGCAGAATACGCTCGGTCAGTGTGGTTTTACCGGCGTCGGGGTGCGAGATGATCGCAAACGTACGACGGCGGACAATTTCCTTACCCAGTTCAGGATTGGCGGTATCAGACATAAATCAGTTCCGGGGCTTCTGGCATGAATAAAAACGGCAAACGCCGGATGGAGAGAAAACCCTCCACCCGGCGTCCACAGGTCGAACCGGAGTTCCCGATTAACGGGAGTAGAATTCGACCACCAGGTTCGGTTCCATCTGCACCGGATACGGCACATCGGAAAGCTGCGGGCCACGCAGGAACGTGCCCTTCATCTGGCGGTGATCAACTTCCATGTATTCCGGCACGTCACGCTCAGCGGACTGAGTTGCATCCAGAACGATGGCGAGCTGCTTGGACTTTTCGCGCACTTCGATCACGTCACCATCTTTAACGATGTAGGACGGGATGTTCAGCTTGCGGCCGTTGACCAGAATGTGGCCATGGCTGATGAACTGACGTGCAGCAAACGGCGTGATCGCGAATTTCATGCGGTAGATGACCGCATCCAGACGACGTTCCAGCAGGTTGATCAGGTTTTCAGACGTATCGCCCTTACGACGCACGGCTTCCTGATAGTAGCGGCGGAACTGCTTTTCCGTGATGTTGCCGTAGTAGCCTTTGAGCTTCTGCTTGGCCATCAGCTGGACGGAGAAGTCGGAAGGCTTGCCCTTGCGGCGCTGACCATGCTGACCCGGACCGTATTCACGACGGTTAACGGGGGACTTTGCACGGCCCCACAGGTTTACGCCAAGGCGGCGGTTAATTTTGTACTTGCTCTCAAGGCGCTTGCTCATAGTGCGCTCTTCATCTCTCAACAGGCGGGCTGGGAGAAACAGCCCGTCATTACACCGGTAGTCTCCGTCCACCACGGATCGGAGCGGGCGCATACCGCATTACCAGCAAAAAGGCGCTGGCCGGTCTGTCCACATTCCCGGCAATGGTCGCAGGATTTACGAGAACGTCACCGACCTGTCAACAAAAGCCACGCATTATTCCCTGTGCGTCAGGCTGTTTTTGCTTTTATCAACTCAGAACAACATACTATCACAACACCCTATCTATCCTCTGACATGCAAGGATGCCTTCCATGCCATTTGCACACAAATGGGCCCTTTTCGTCGGACTGGGCATTGCACTGGTCATACTCGGCTTTATCGCCTGTATTGATGCCGTGTCCGTCACACTCGCCAGCACCATGTTTATTGGTGGCCTGCTTATTTTTGCCGGAATCATGCAGGGCGTGCACGCCCTTGCGGTCAAGGACTGGGGAGGCTTCTTGTTCTCCCTGCTCTGTGCCGGGCTTTATATTATTGCTGGCGCGCTGCTGATCAAGGAACCTGTCTCTGGCTCGGTGGCCATTACGGTCTTTGCTTCGGTCTGTTTTATTGTGGTTGGTGTTTTACGCTCGGTCATGGCGCTTCAGTACCGTGGTATGCCGGGTTGGGGCATTATTCTGGGCAGCGGGCTGATCAGCCTTGTTGTTGGCGCCTGCCTGTACCTCAGCCTGCCGTGGTCCGGCCTGTGGCTGATTGGCACATTCATTGCGGTTGAGCTGATTGCAAGCGGCATTGGTTGGGTACAGTTCGGTTTGGCCCTGCGCCAGAGCAACAACACACCACCCGGCAGCCTGTAACAAGACCACCGTGGCGCAGGCGCAGCGTTTAGTCCGCGCCTGCCGCCTTTATTTATCCGATGGCGTAGTACCCTCGTCCCGCTCATCTGGCGGCATCAGGGCCAGCACATCAGTCCCCGGCGCAAGCAACGCTCTTGCGGCCAGACCATCCTCATCCATAGCGGCTATCTTCTGCTTAGGCAGGAGCGAGGTTGGGCGTTCACCAGCTTCACGCTTACGCAAAATAGTTTCGATATTCTGCATCACCACCGGGTAGTCATCCACCAGACGCCGGAAGCGTGATGCCTTAATAGCCATGAAGTGCCCAAACTGCACAGCCCTTACATTGCCCACGCACCGCCAGCGATGCAGCGCTTCCTGCGCCCCCAGCAGGTCCCCAGCACCGTACAGCTCATCCACGCCAGCTACGTGCGCCTCCACCAGACCCGCGCTGATGAAATAGACGTAACGCATCTTTTGCCCTTTGCGGCAGAGCATTTCCTGCGGGGCCACAAACCTTAGGGAAGTTGTGGTCGCAAGGTCATGCAGTTCCGCACCCGGCAACCCCTTAAACACGGCTGCATTTTTAATCCGGTCTTCAATCCCGCTCCGCAGGTCAAAACTCAACCGTTTGTTCAGGCGATGCCTACGGCGCTCAAGCTCCTTGAGCAGCTCACGGTTCAGCTCATCACTGATCAGAGATTCGGAAAGGAGGGTGTCATACTCCTCCCCTTCCAACCGCAGGGCAATCTGGCGGAAGATGCGGTTTTCCAGAGCCTCAGCGTAGCCATGATAATGCAGACGCAGGGTTTCCAGCGCCTCATCCAGCAATTTGCGCTGGCGGGAGAGCACCTCGGCCACGATCTCGCCAATACGGCTCCCCAAGGTGGGTTCAAGCCGTTCACGCATAAACCGGGTCAACGAAATGGAAATGAAATGCGCCACCATCAGCATTTCAAACCGTTCGGCCATGCACAGCATCAACGGCCGGTCCCACCGCATATGGTTGTGCACCCATTGCGCCAGATTAAAACGGAATGACGGGCTAAGCCTGCGCCGGAGCGCCCGCACATAACCCAGCCGCCCTTCCAGACGTGCACCATCAATGGCCGCTTCCGAAGAACGAAGCAGCGTTTCCATCACCCGGCGGGACAACCCTTGCATACGGAACAGGTCCAGCAGCAAAGACCGCTCCTGACTGGCTATGGTGATCAGCGCAAGGTTGACGCGCTGGGTGTCGGACAGTGCCTGATCGAACACATTGGCGGCCTGCTCCTCCTCCGACCGGCGCTCGATCTGCTCCAGTACCGGGCGCGTGGCATCCGCGCTGAACCCCAGTTCTCCGCCCAGTTCCTCCGCCCGCTCGCGCACATTACCCAAACCAATGCCCAGCACCTGGTGCCGCATGGCCTCATCGATGGATGAAAGCTGGTCGAGCTTTAGAAACAGGACAAGAGAGCGCAGGGTCGTGCCATTGACCAGCAGGGTAATCAGAACAAAGCCGGTGGCGATAATACCGATAAAATGGGCTATCGGCGTTGCCACATGTTCGTTTTCGGTCACAGCCAGCGCCAACGCCAGTGTAATGGCCCCACGCAGCCCACCCCACACCATGGTCACCTTGAACGGCGTTGGCACGGGAGGGGAAAGACGAGACCACGCCAGCAATGGCAACATCCCAAACACCACAGCGGCGCGTGCGGTAAGGCCCGCAACGCTTGCAATCAGAATAAGAACCCAGTCCCAGCGGGTCATGCCGACCAGCAGATGCGGCACAAGCATGGAGGCCAGCACAAACACCAAAGACCCGGCCCAGAACACCAACTGCTGCCATAACTGGTTAAGAAACAGCCATGTCTGTGGTCGCACGGTGGACGGCCCGTAAACAGAGAGCGTCAGCCCCGCAGCAGCGGTTGCCACCACGCCAGACACCCCCAGAAACTCGTCGGAAATAATATACACCACATAGGGCAGCGCCACGCTGAGCGTAATTTCAGCCGCGGAACTGCCAATGGCCGACATCATAGCCAGCGTAAGCCGCCCGAACAGCACCCCCACCACAAGCGCACCTGCGAAGGAGACAACAAACGAGACCACCGCCTCCCCCGGATGAATGGCACGGTGCAACGTTACGGAAGGCAGCAGAATGGAAAAAATGGAAATGGCCGCCGCGTCATTAAGCAGCGCCTCGCCTTCCACCAGCCGGGTCAGCCGGGTGGAGGCTCCAATATCGCGGAAGATCCCGGCCACGGCGGACGGGTCCGTGGTAGCCACAATGGACCCCAGCAACAGGCAGACTACCAGCGGCATGCCGGCAAAGGGCATAAGGGCAAAACCGATAAGGGCGGTGGACAGCGCCACCGCAACCACAGCCAGAAGCAGCACCGTTGCCGCCTCATGCGCCAGCCGACGCACATCTATGGCCAGAGCGCCCTGAAAAACCAGAACAGGCAGAAAGATCAGCAGGAACGACTCACTACTGATAGGAAAATCAAGCAGGGTTTCGGCTATGCCACTCAGGGCCGAGGCATAGGACGTGCGTAAGGCAAAGTCCGCCAGCGAACCAATAATAATGCCCACAATAGCCAGCAGAACTGTTTCCGACAGCTCAAGCTTGCGGGCAATTGGCTGCACCGCGCTCACCACCACCAGAAGGAGCGCAATAACAAGCAGTATCGCAGCCAGCCCTGTTACCGCCATACCTATGCCCCTTTATTCCAAAACCTGTCTGATTCTGTCCTTGCTAACATAATGATAAGGCAAGGAAAGGGCAGACTCATCTCTCTGGCTCCGCTTTTAACAGGCCATACGCAACCATGCCACACCCGCACGCGCGGGGCGGACAGATGCACATAACGCATAAGTGGCGGTTTTTGCACACCCGGCGGTAACCGCAAAGCGTGACTGCGAACTCCTGCGGACAACACTTTTCGCGTCAAAAAATTAGGAGTATGGTCGATGCCATGAAGAAAACCATGTGCTCCCGATTTCAGCTTGCCATGCTTGTGTTGCTGGCCACAGGACTGTCAGCCTGTGCGGAAGACCCGCATGCGCATTATTACCACCCGCATCGCCACCTTGGGCAGGGAGCGCCCGACTGGTACAGGCCACCTGCAACACCACAGGATTCCTTCCATTACCAGAAGTCACTGAACACTTATCAGAAACCCGCTAACAGCAACGGCGGGGCTGTTCAGTATGACCGATAAAGACAAAACGGAAAAAGTTGTCCGTATTGCCGTTATTGCCGGGGCCATCATGGTTGGCATTATTGTCCTGTGCTCCATGTATTCCGGCTTTGCCGCCCTTATGACTGGGCAACCCCTGCCAGACCAGCCAGCCCAGACGCTGGGCCAGAATGAGAGCCATTAAAGAACGTTCCTTCCTTTTTCTGGCCATGGGGTTTCTGGCCTGCACCGTGCCGCCCGCATGGTGCGCGCCGCACACGGAAACGTTACCCGCCCTACCCTACCCCGAACATGGCGGCGGCACGCTGCGGCTGGTTGCCGCAGCCTCTGGCGGCACTCTGGACCCCCAGATCAACTACACGGGACAGTATATTAACCTCTTTGCCAATGTGTATGACGGGCTGACCACGTTCCGTAAAACCACAGGCCCGGCAGGCAAGGATGTTGTTCCCGATCTGGCCGAAGCCCTGCCCACGCCACAGGACGGCGGGTTGACCTATACATTCACCCTGCGGCCCAACATTTACTTCTCAAACGGCCAGCCCGTTACCACAGCGGATGTTGTGGCCTCCTTCCAGCGGCTTTTTCGTATTGGCGCACCCACAGCAGGGTCCTTTTATGGCGCCATTGCCGGTGCGGATGCCTGCCTGCGCACCCCCGCACACTGCACGCTTGAAAAGGGCATTGAGGCTGACCCCGCCAGCAGGCGCATCACCTTTCACCTTGCTCGGCCTGATGCGGAGTTCCTGCAAAAGCTGGCTTTTACCCACGCCGTTATCTTGCCTGCCAGCGCCCCCGACCACGACACGGGCAATACCCCCTTGCCCGGCACCGGCCCCTACCGGCTGGAAGCCTATGATCCTAACAATTTTCTTACTCTTACCCGCAATCCTGCTTTCCGCGTCTGGAGTGCAGATGCCCAGCCAGCAGGTTACCCGGACCGGATAGAGTACACATTTGGTGTCCCCGAAGAGGCCGCCGTAACGGCCGTGGAAAACGGGCAGTATGACTGGATGGCAGATGCCATTCCCCTTGACCGGCTAGGCGAACTGGGGAGCCGCTTTGCCGGGCAGACGCACGTCATGCGTCACCCTTCCCTCTATTTTCTTCCCATGAACATGCATGAAGCCCCCTTTACAGACATAAGGGTACGGCAAGCCGTTAATTATGCGCTCAACCGCAAGGCGCTGGTTATTCTGTACGGTGGACCGGGCATTGCCCGCCCGTTATGCGGGCTTATCCCTTCCGCTCTGGATGTTGAGGGGCAGAAATGTGCCTACACACGGGGCGCCACACCTGCGGACCCCGCACAACAATGGGCCGGGCCAGACATGCAGGCCGCCCGCCAACTGGTGCGCGAAAGTGGAACCGCAGGGCAAAAGATCACACTGGTTGTTGCCAGCACCAGTGCGGAAATGGCCATGGGTGCATGGGTGCGGGACATGCTGCAATCCCTCGGTTATCAGGCCGTGTTACGCCCGCTTAGCAGCAGCCTGCATCTGGCCTACATCCAGAATACGGACAACCACGTGCAGATTGCCCTAACAAGCTGGTCGGCTGATTACCCGTCTCCATCCAACTTTCTGGATGCTCTGTTCGGGTGTGAAAATTTTCATCCTCATTCAGACAGTTCCATCAACATCCCCGGGTTCTGCGATGCGCACACCCAGTCGGTCATGGACCGTGCCAAAACGGATGTCAGCCTGACCACACAACAGCGCAACCAGCTCTGGCTGGAAGCCAACAGGCTGATTATGGAACAGGCCGCAGTTGCCCCCGCCATTGAAAAAAACAACGTGGTCCTGACATCTTCCCGCGTGCAGAATTTTTTTTATACCGAGGTCAACCAGCTTCTGTTTTCTCAGGTCTGGTTACACTAACAGCCGCGGCAGGCGGTTTATCCACAGAATCTGTGGATGAAATATAGGACAAGTCTGGAATGAGCGCGGGATAACGCCTGAATGGCAGCCTATTCCGCTCCAAACCGCTTGAGCACCCGCGCCTTGATAAGGTCAGGCAGCGGGACATAATCCAGTTGCTGGGTAACCACGTTGCCTTCTACCAGCCCCCAGCGGAAAAAACGCCGCACTTGGTCGCCCTGATTATCGGGCGTGGCGGTTGCTGGGAACAACACATAGGTTGTGGTGATAATAGGCCAGCTCTCCGCCCCTCCCACATCACTTAGAGATGCGGTCAAGTCTGCATCATCCCACTGTGCGGCCTCTGCGGCATGGGCAAAACTGCTGGCGGACGCTGTTACAAACGCTCCATCGTGGTTTTGCATCTGCACAAGTGCAAGGTGGTTACGCGCTGCATAGGCATATTCCAGATAACCAATGCTGCCTGCGGTATTTTGCACATAGGCGGCAATGCCATCATTCCCCCGCGCACCAGCCCCTGCTGGCCACGCAACAGATGTGCCTTTACCCACATTCTGCTTCCACTCGGGCGAGACATGAGCAAGGTAGTCTGTAAAAACATACGTTGTGCCCGACCCATCTGCCCGGTGCAGAGGCGCAATCGCCTGATCTGGCAGGGACAGGCCGGGGTTCGGCGCCGCAATCCGCGGGTCGTTCCACTGCGTAATGGAACCGGCGTAAATATCCGCCAGCACCGGGCCGCTCAGGCGCAGGGCACCATCCGCAACACCGGGCACATTGGCCGTAACAACAATGCCACCAATAGCAGTTGGCACCTGCACAAGCTTGCCAGCTTCCAGCTTTGCATGAGGCATGGGAGCGTCAGATGCCCCAAAATCCACCGTGCCCGCCAGAATCTGGTTCTGCCCCGCTCCAGAGCCAATGGTCTGGTAATTAACCTGCACTCCAATGGTGGATGAGGCCGCAGCAGACCATGCCTGATACAGAGGAGCCGCAAAGCTGGAACCTGCCCCTGTAATTTCCTCCTCCGCCTGCCCTGCACGCGGCAGCGCCAAGCTGCCGCACAGCAGCAGAACGGCAAAACCGGCTTTGACCCAACGGCTCACGCGGACGGGGGTGTAATGTGCCATGATCTGCTCCTTCTGCTGCCGCTGCCTTTATCGCAGAACGGCTCCGGTTGCCTTGCTGACAGCCGCAACAATACGCTCGGACACCGCCTCAAGTTCGGCATCCGTCAGGCTCTTATCCGTAGGTTGCAGGGTTACTTCCACCCCAACCGACCGCGTGCCTTCCGCCACATGCTGGCCTGTATAGATATCAAACAGGCTCACATCGACCACAAGCTGGCGGTCTGCCCCACGCACGGCACGCAGTACGCTTTCCACCGGAATATCCTGCGCAATGACAAACGCAAAGTCACGCCGCACAGGCTGGAAGGCGGAGAGGGTTGGCGCGTTCCGCTTTTTCTTTTTGGGCTGCGGCACGGCTTCCACAAACACTTCAAACGCCACAACAGGCACATCAATACCCGTTGCCTGAAGCACAGAGGGGTGCAACTCGCCAAAATACGCCAGAACGTTCTTGGGCCCCTGCCGCAGCACGCCGGAACGACCGGGGTGATACCATGCAGGCGCATCAGCCGTTGTTGTTATGGCATCCGGGTTGACCCCAAACTGCCGCAGGAGTTCCTGCGCATCGGCCTTAGCCGCCCACAACGAAACCGGGTTACTGGCTGCGCCGGGGTAACGTGGGGTGTAACCAGAGCGCACACCAGCCGCGAGAGTCTGCTGCGCATTTTCCGCAAAGGCCGGACCAATTTCAAACAGCCCGATATCCCCCCACCCGCGCGCACTATTGTGCCGCACGGCTGCAACCAGATTGACCAGCGGCGTTGGCCGCATCTGATCCAGATCGGAGGCAATGGGGTTGAGCAGACGCAGGCTTTCCGGCGCACTGCCAAAATTCATGGCCTCATCGTGCGAAACAAAGGAGAAGCCGACAGTCTCCGTCAGCCCACGTGCCGCCAGCACCCGGCGCGCCAGTGCAAAACGGGTCTGAACTGGTGTCAGAGACGCACCGGGCACCACGCTGAGCGCAGGCAGGGGCACAGCGGGAACCGCGTCCAGCCCCTTCAGGCGGAGCACTTCTTCCACCAAGTCACTTTCTGCCTCAATTTTTGCCACGCCTTCGGCCGCCTGAGCAGCCACATTGGCGGGTAGATCCTGACCCTGAGACAGAACGGGAGCCTGCGCCACATCGTTACGCCATGACGGCACACCCACATCCACCTGTGTGCTGGTGCGTTCCTGCACCTCAAAACCCAGCTTTTCAAGCAGAGCCACACTCTCATCCGCTGGCACATCCAGGCCGCCCAGATCCCGCACCCGGTCAAAACGCAACGTTGCCGTGCGCTGCCATGCAGGCTGCTGCCCAGCCGAGACAACCTCGCTGGCCTCCCCACCGCACAGTTCAACAATCATACGGGTTGCAGCCTCAAGTGCCGCCACAGGCAGGGCCTGATCCACGCCGCGCTCAAACCGGTAGCTGGAATCAGACGACAGGCCGAGCCTACGGCTGCTCAGCGCAATGCACACGGGGTCAAACAGGGCGCATTCCACGAACACGTCGGTCGTGGCCTCGGTTGCCCCCGTGGCCTCTCCCCCCATAATCCCGGCGAGTGACTGCACACCGTTCTGGTCCGCAATAACGCAATCATCCGATGTAACGGTGCAATCCTGCCCATCCAGCGTGCGGAAAGTTTCGCCCTCACCGCGGCAGATGGTCAGTTTGGAACCAGCAATCTTACCGGCATCAAACACATGCAGTGGGCGACCGAGGTCAAAACAGAAATAGTTGGTAATATCGACCAGCGTGGAAATGGAACGCAGGCCAATGCTCTCCAGCCGGTTACGCAGCCATTCCGGGCTAGGGCCATTTTTGACCCCACGGATGGTCCGCCCCAGCACCCACGGGCACGCTTCCGGGTACGTAATGGCCCACTCCACGGGGGACGGAAATGTGCCTTCCACCGTCTCGGCCAGCCACGGACGCAGCGTACCCAGACCAGCTGCAGCCAGATCACGCGCAATGCCACGCACCCCCAGCGCATCCCCCCGGTTGGGCGTTATGGCAATATCAATGACCACATCATCCAGCCCGGCATAATCAGCATAGGACTGGCCGGGCAGCGTATCGGCTGGTAGTTCAGCAATACCGCTGGTTTCCGCTCCCAGTCCAAGCTCACGCAGGGAGCAGAGCATACCGCCGCTCAGTTCGCCACGGACCTTGCCTGCCTTAATGGTAATGTCCAGCCCCGGAACGTAAGCGCCCGGAGGTGCAAAAATAACAGCCAGATCCTTACGAGCGTTAGGGGCGCCACACACCACCTGTACGTCCGAAAAACCGGGGCCGGCATCCACCCGGCAAACCTGCAGGCGGTCCGCATTGGGGTGGGGCTGGGCGTCCAGAATACGTGCAGTCAGGAAAGGCTCAAGGGCTGCCCCCTTGTTCTCCACACTTTCCACTTCCAGCCCGATCTGGTTGAGCGCTGCGCAGATTTCGGCCAGCGTTGCCTGCGTTTCCAGATGGTCATACAGCCATGACAGCGTGAATTTCATTGTCTCACACCCCTTCGTGCAGCAGTGCAGGTGCGAGCGGGTCTGCCCCGTAGTGTCGCAGCCAGCGAATATCGCTTTCGTAGAACGAACGCAGGTCGGGAATGCCGTTTTTCAGCATTGCCAGACGTTCAACCCCCATACCAAAGGCAAAGCCCTGCCATTCGCGCGGGTCCAGCCCACAGTTGGCCAGCACACGGGCATGAACCATGCCTGCGCCAAGCACTTCCAGCCAGTCTTCCCCTGCCCCGATTTCACCCGTTTTGCGTGACCAGCCAATATCCACTTCCAAAGACGGTTCGGTAAACGGGAAGTAGGATGAGCGGAAGCGGACCGGCAGGGAGGGCTTGCCAAAGAATGCGCGCAGGAACTCGATCAGGCAGCCTTTGAGATGCCCAAGAGTAATCCCCTTGCCCACAACCAGACCTTCGCACTGATGGAACATGGGGGAATGCGTGGCATCATGGTCCGCACGGTAGGTGCGGCCCGGCGCAATAATACGGATGGGCGGCTTTTGCCCCAGCATGGTGCGGATCTGCACGCCGGAGGTCTGGGTCCGCAGCACGCGGGTTACGTCCAGCCCCGGAGAAGGCGGCAGGTAAAACGTATCGTGGTCAGTTCTGGCGGGGTGATGATCCGGCGTGTTCAGCGCCGAAAAATTGTGCCAGTCGGTCTCAATATCCGGCCCTTCGGCAACCTGAAAACCCATGACGCCAAAAATGGCCGTCATTTCCTCAATCGTGCGGCTGATCGGGTGAATGTAGCCTGCGGCCTCCGCCGGTGGCGGCACGGTTACATCCAGCTTTTCTGCAATCAGGCGGGCCTGAAGGGCGGCGGCTTCCAGCTCACGCCCACGGGCTTCCACTGCCTGTGTCAGCTCATCACGCAGGCGGTTCAGGGCCACACCCCGCGCCTTGCGCTCATCGGGTTGCATTTTTCCCAACGCTTTGAGCAGGCCGGTCAGGCGACCAGATTTACCAAGAGTGCCAACGCGCACGGCATCCCATGCCCGCAGGTCTGTGGCACCAGCCAGTTCCGACAGGACATCCTGCCGAAGAGTTTCTAGATCGTCGCTCATGGAACCCCGCGCTGAGGAGAAAATGCTACCGGGCGGATACAATCTCCCGCCGTGGGAGAAAAGCCCTTTGGCCCAAAAACCATTCGCCAGATAACAAAAAGGCCGCCCGGTAATGGACGGCCTTCCTGCATACCGGGTCTGTCAGGACCAGCAATCAGGCTGCCAGAGCGGCCTGTGCTTTCTTGACGATTTCGGCAAAGGTTGCTGCGTCATCAAATGCGATGGCGGCCAGAACCTTGCGGTCAATCTCGATCCCTGCCTTGGCCAGACCGTTAATGAAGCGGCTGTACGTCAGGCCATGTTCACGCACCGCAGCGTTGATACGCTGAATCCACAGGGCACGGAATTCGCGCTTTTTGTTACGGCGGTCACGATATGCGTACTGAAGCGCCTTTTCAACGCGTTCCAGAGCAATACGGTAGTTGGTGGAAGACCGGCCGCGGTAACCCTTGGACAGTTCCAGAACTTTTTTGTGGCGTGCGAGTGTGGTTACACCGCGTTTAACACGTGCCATATCTTAGATGCTCCTTACAGCCCGTAGGGGGCCCACTGCTTAACCGTACGGCCGTCCTGCGGCTGAAGAACCTGCGTGCCGCGAGCGGAACGCTTCATCTTCTGGGAACGCTTGATCATGCCGTGACGCTTACCGCACGGACCGGAGAGCACCTTGCCGGTAGCGGTGATTTTGAACCGCTTTTTGACCGACGACTTGGTCTTCATTTTGGGCATTTCATTACTCCTGAAATACGCTGGACATAACCGCCTTACCTCAACGGGGAAGCAAAGCGGCATCTGCACGGCCGGGCATGCCCCACAGGCCCGGAACGCGTGCGCGAATGCGCTTCCTTAAAAGAAAGGCGGCGGGCTTTCAAGCCTTCGTTGCAACAATTCGGCAACAGACCGACCGCCCCGATTCTTCGACCGGTCGGATTCTCCACCCCTTGATGCCTGCATATATACAGTATCAGCCCCACCAGTGCGGACCGCTCCCCCGAAGAAAATGCATGACGCACATGCAAATCTTTACTTGTCTATATCTTTGTGAATATAGATAATAACCAAAAAGAGCCGTTTTTTGTAATATTCTTGCGATATATATAAATCATATACACTTTGTCGTGTAATAACGCGCCTTCTATGCGTTTATCTGTGATGCAAATCCAGATAAGACTAGTCCTCAATCAACGACAGACCGCAGACGCTGTTCCTCTGGCTGTGTTGGGCAGACTTGATCCATCTGCCTGCCAGACGGGACGTTTACACATAAGGTGGGGATAGAGTGATCAAACGTCTATTAGCAGGAGCAGCAGCCATTGGTGCTGTTGGTGGGCTGGGTTTTCTTTATTACGCCTGGTACCCGCCTATTGAACCGGTAGAACGCCCGGACCCCAGCAGTTTTTCTGCCGAGCAGATTGAGCGCGGCCGCATTGTGGCAGCCGAGGGATACTGCGCAGAGTGCCATACCCGTACAGATATGGGCGGCGGGCCGGAACTGGCTGGTGACTACAAAATGGATACCCCTTTTGGGGCCATTTTCTCTTCCAACATTACGCCAGACCCGGAAACCGGAATTGGCAACTGGTCGGAAGAAGCCTTCCAGCGCGCCATGCATCTGGGTGTCTCGCGCAAGGGTGTGCATCTGATTCCGGCCTTCCCGTTTGATCATTTTACCAAAATGACCGAACAGGATGTGTCCGACCTGTACGCCTATCTGATGACACGCCCTGCCGTGCACATGACGCGCCGCCCCAACGAACTGCCCTTCCCTCTTAGCCTGCGCATTCTGCAGGCTGGCTGGAAGCTCCTGTACTTCACGCCCGGCACGTACAAGCCCGACCCACGGCATGATGCGCTGTGGAACCGCGGTGCTTACCTGTCCGAAGGCAATGCGCATTGTGGTGCCTGCCATACGCCGCGTGACTTCATGGGGGCAGAAAAGAAGAGCGCTGCTTACGATGGCGCCGTGGTGGACAACTGGATTGCCCCGCCACTGAACGAACATAACCCTACCCCCACCACATGGACGGAGGACGAACTCTTCCAGTACCTGCGGTTTGGGGTAGCTCCGCTGCATGGCCCCGCTGGTGGCCCCATGTCCCCCGTTCCGCACCGCTTCCTCTCCACGGTGCCTGAGGAAGACGTGCACGCCATTGCCCATTACTTTGCTGATGTGGACCACGCTGCCGAGCGCGAAAAGCATGACAAGGCCGCCCTTGCCCGCGCCATGGAACAGTCCAAGACCGATCTAATCGGCCCGAATGTGGACCCGGACGCCAAGCTCTACCAAGGTGCGTGCGCCGCCTGCCATTACAATGCGGCCCCTTCGCCCGTTCTGGGCCGCCCCGATCTGGCTCTGAACAACGCTCTATGGCTGGATGAACCGACAAACCTCTATCAGGTCATCCTGCATGGCCTGACGGCGGAAGAAGGCCAGTCCGGCGTTGCCATGCCCAGCTTCTACAATGCCCTGTCCGACCAGGATATGGCGCGCATTGCGGCCTATCTGCGCCGTACACGCACCACCCTGCCACCATGGACTGATCTGGAAAAGAAAGCAGCCGCAGTGCGCAAGACCGTTACCACCATTCCTGTCAATTCATCGCACTAAGACGGACCACGGAGTAAGAGATGGTAAAATTCAAACTCAATGGCCGTGACGTTTCTGTCGATGTGCCAGACGACACCCCCCTGCTGTGGGCGCTGCGCGATGATCTGGACCTGACGGGCACAAAATTTGGCTGCGGTGTTGGCCAATGTGGCGCCTGCACCGTTCTGGTTGGCGGCCGGGCAACCCGGTCCTGCATCACCCCGCTCAGCTCGCTGGAAGGGGCCGATGTAACCACCATTGAAGGGCTGGACCCCAATGGCAAACACGCCGTGCAGGAAGCATGGAAGGACATTCAGGTTCCGCAGTGCGGCTACTGCCAGTCCGGCCAGATCATGCAGGCTGTGAGCCTTCTGAAGGATTATCCCGACCCGACGGATGAGGAAATTGACGGTGTTATGGGCGGCAGCCTGTGCCGCTGCATGACCTATGTCCGCATTCGCAAAGCCATTAAAAAAGCAGCTGCCGCCCTGCGCAAGGAGGAGGCGTCCAATGGGTAAGCTCGAACGTATTGCGGCACAGCAGGACCGCGCTGCTGGCCGTGGCCCCTCACGCCGTAGTTTTCTGCTTACCGCTGCCGGCTCTGCCTTTTTGTTCGGGTTTGCCCGCCAGGGTAAGGCGGCGCAGGTTTACCCGCAGGGTGCGCCTGCCGCCCTTAAGGAAGCCGCCGCCTTTGAACCCACAATCTGGTGCTCCATTGCGCCGGATGGCTGGGTGAACGTGAACATTATCCGCGCGGAAATGGGCCAGCATATTGGCACGGCCCTCGCCCGTATTATTGCGGATGAAATGGAAGCCGACTGGAACAAGGTCCGCATTACCTATGTGGATACAGACCCCAAATGGGGCCTTATGGTTACCGGTGGGTCTTGGTCCGTATGGATGACGTGGGACCAGTTCCGACAGGCCGGGGCTGCTGCACGCACGGTTATGGTGGAACAGGGCGCCAAACTGCTTGGTGTTGCCCCCTCCGCCTGTATTGCCCGCAACGGGCAGGTCATTGCTGGCAACCGTTCCGTAAGCTACGGCGATATTGTCAGCCGCGCACACCCGACCAAAACATTCACACCGGAGGAAATGGCCAAGCTGCCACTCAAACCCTCCTCCGAACACCGGCTGATTGGCAAGGACGTCAAGGCGCTGGATATTCCAGCCAAAACCGACGGCTCCGCCATTTACGGCATTGATGCCAAGCTGGATGGCATGGTGTATGCCCGCCCCAAGCTGCCGCCTACGCGTTATGGCTCCAAAGTCATCTCGGTGGACGATAGCGAGGCCAAAAAGGTCAAAGGGTATATCCGCTACATTGTGCTGGAAGACCCCTCGGACACCGTTCCGGGCTGGGTTGCGGTTCTGGCATCGTCTTACCCCGCTGCCATCCGTGCAACCGATGCGCTCAAGGTTGTGTGGAAACCGGGCAAAACGGCCAACATCACCGAGCAGGACATTCTGGACTACGGCCGCAAGCAGATTGCGAACAAGGCCGGTGGCTCCCGCGTGTTCAATGACCCCGGTGTGGACGAAACCTTTGCCAAAGCGGCCAAGGTGGTGGAGCAAACCTACACCTGCTCCTCCGTGCTACATTACCAGCTTGAACCCATGAACGCGCTGGCCCGCCAGCACGAAGGCAAGTGGGAAGTGCATTGCGGCAACCAGTGGCAGACCCTGTTCCTGCCCGTTATTGCCAAGGCGCTACAGGTGCCTGAATCCGAAGTGGTCATGCGCAGCTATCTGCTGGGTGGGGGCTTTGGCCGCCGCCTGAACGGGGACTACGCAGTGCCTGCGGCCCTTATTTCCAAGGCCATTGGTGGCAAGCCGGTCAAGCTGGTTTTCACCCGCTCGGATGACGTGCTGTTTGACTCCATCCGCTCCCCCTCCGTGCAGACGGTCCGTGCTGCATTGGGGCAGGATGGCAACATTACAGCATGGCAGCACCATGCCTCCGCTGGCTGGCCAACCCGCGTTATGGCCAGCGCATTCATGGAAAAGGGCGATGATGGCAAGCCCTATGACCAGTTCGCCATTGCCGGTGCTGACCACTGGTACGATGTCGGCCCCATGCTGGTACGTGCTCTGGACAATGATCTGGCAAGCGAAACCTTCCGCCCCGGTTGGCTGCGCTCGGTCAGCTCCGGCTGGACGCCATGGGCGCATGAGAGCTTTCTGGATGAAATCGCCCATGCCCGTAAGCTGGACCCAGTGGACTACCGCCTGAGCCTGCTGGACAGCAAAGGCCGCAATGCTGGCAGTGCCCCCAACTCCGTTGGTGGGGCCAGCCGTCAGGCCAATGTGCTCAAACATCTGGTGGAGAAATGCGGTTACGGCAAAGTATCCCTGCCTGCGGATACAGCCATTGGCATTGCCACAACCTTTGGGCAGGAACGCAACATGCCAACATGGACGGCGGGTGCCGTGCAGGTGCATGTTGACCGGAAAACAGGCGTTGTTACCTGCCAGAAAATCTGGCTGGTGCTGGATGCTGGCACAATTATTGACCCCGATGGCGCTGCTGCACAGACGGAAGGCGGCGCATTGTGGGGGCTGAGCATGGCGCTGTTTGAAGGCACTGAAATTGTAGATGGTAATGTACGTGACCGGAATTTGGACACATACACCCCACTGCGTATTTCGGACGTGCCAGACATGGACGTTGAATTCCTGCCAAGCACGGAAAAACCGATGGGGCTGGGTGAACCCGGTGTCACAACCATTGCTCCGGCTGTGGGCAACGCCATCTTTAATGCTGTTGGCATTCGCCTGCGCCATCTGCCCATCCGCCCAGAGGATGTGCTGAAAGCACTGAAGGAAAAAGGGAACGCCTGATCCTTTCAGTTTTTTTCCTATCAAAAAAGCCGGTCCCCCCATGTGGTGGACCGGCTTTTTTTGTGCTTGAACACACGGCCAGCATGAACAGAAAAAGCCCGTTACAAGCCGATTATTGAACATTCTGCTCACTGTTTTTATCCGGGAATGGTGGATGCTGCCACTCCCCCGGCTTTCCCCCAAACCTGCTTATACCGACAGATTCAGGGGACTACAGACCAAGAGCGGCTAGTCAGGCCGATACGGCGGCAGCTGAGCGAATAGCGCGCGCCATGGCTTCCACCCCGTTACCGCGGTTGGTGGAAAGAGCCTGAACCAACCCCAGATCACGCAGGAAGCCGGGGTCCGTCGCCTGAATTTCCTCCCGTGTGCGGCCAGAATACACACGCAGCAGAAGTGCCACCAAACCACACACAATGGCAGCGTCGGACAAGCCAGCAAAGTAGAGCTTGCCGCCCTCCTCCTTTTCCTCCAGCCAGACCTGACTCTGGCAGCCAGGTACGCGGTGCGCATCATTGCACCACTCTGGTGGGAATGGCGGCAGTTTGCGGCCCATTTCTATGATGTACTGGTAGCGTTCCATCCAGTCATCAAACACGTCCAGTTCATCGCCAATCGCTTCAATCGCTTCTGCCGCAGTGTCTTCCTGCGGGCTAACAAACGGTGCTTCCATTATAAAATAAACCTGCTCAGATCACCCTTACGGGCCAGTGGGGCTACTTTGTCGCGTACCATGGCGGCATCCACTACCACGCTTTCTCCCTGCCGGTCGGAAGCGGTGAAGGAAATATCCTCCAGCAGTTTTTCTAGCACTGTAGCCAGCCTGCGCGCGCCAATATTTTCGACCCTGTCGTTAATATCGGCTGCCAGCTCTGCCAGAGCGTCCACCGCATCATCCGCAAATGTCAGGTTTACACCTTCGGTTTTCATCAGAGCTGTGTACTGCTTAAGCAGCGAGTGTTCGGGATCTGTCAGGATACGCCGCAAATCATCGCGCGAGAGAGGTTGCAGTTCCACACGGATGGGCAAGCGGCCCTGCAACTCGGGCAGCAGGTCGGACGGCTTGGCCAGATGGAACGCGCCTGAGGCAATAAACAGAATATGGTCGGTTTTGACCGGACCATGTTTGGTGGAAACGGTTGTCCCTTCGATAAGAGGCAGCAGGTCGCGCTGCACCCCCTCGCGCGAGACATCGCCCCCCTTCATCCCGGTTTCGGATGAACGGGCGCACACCTTGTCGATCTCATCCAAAAAGACAATGCCGTTATTCTGCACATGGGCCACGGCCTCACGCGTCAGGCTTTCGCTATCCAGCAGACGTTCGGTTTCCTCCCGCCGCAAATGCTCACGCGCTGCGGAAATCTTGAGTTTTTTCTGCTTGGGGGCGCGGTTCATAAAGCCTTTCATCATGTCACCAATATTGATGACACTTCCCGGCATCATGCCCGGCATATCCGTAGGCCCTGCTGGTGCCGGGTCTGTTACGGCAATATCAATTTCCTTGTCTTCAAGCTGGCCGCTGCGCAGCATGGTCCGGAACTTGCTTTTGGTATCGGCTGAGGAACCCTCGCCTGCCAGAACGGTAATAATCCGCTCTTCCGCTGCCTGAGCAGCCTGCTCCTCCACATCCTTGCGGCGCAGATCCTTGAGCATAACAATGGCAGCGTCCACCAGGTCGCGCACAATGCTGTCCACATCGCGGCCGACGTAGCCGACCTCGGTAAACTTGGTGGCTTCCACTTTAAGGAAGGGAGCCTGCGCCAGTCTGGCCAGCCTGCGAGCGATCTCAGTCTTGCCGCAACCGGTCGGGCCGATCATGAGGATGTTCTTGGGAACCACTTCCTCACGCATGGCTTCGGGCAACTGCGCCCGGCGCCAGCGGTTACGCATGGCAATGGCGACCGCCCGCTTGGCGTCCCCCTGCCCCACAATATAACGGTCAAGCTCGGCAACAATGTCACGCGGGGAAAGATGAGGGGCTTGCATCAGGCTTGGTCTCCCGCAGTTTTGGCGTCCAGCGTTTCAATCCGCACGGAGTGGTTGGTATAAACACAGATGTCGCCTGCAATCTTCATGGCGCGGGTTACAATTTCCTCCGCCCCCAGACCATCTACCGTCAAAAGCGCACGGGCGGCGGAAAGGGCATAGTTACCGCCCGATCCAATGGCAATAATACCATCCTCGGGTTCAAGCACATCACCATTGCCTGTCAGGGTATAGGAGTGCTCGGCATCGGCCACGGCCATCATGGCTTCCAGCCTGCGCAGGTAGCGGTCCGTACGCCAGTCCTTGGCCAGTTCCACACAAGCGCGCTCCAACTGGTTAGGGTAGCGCTCCAGTTTGGCTTCCAGCCGCTCCAGCAGGGTAAAGGCATCTGCCGTAGCCCCGGCAAACCCAGCCAGAATGGTGCCAGATGGCCCAATCCGCCTGACCTTGCGGGCGTTCCCTTTGATGACGGTGCTGCCCAGCGTGACCTGACCATCACCCGCCATGGCAACCTGTGCGCCGCGGCGCACACAAAGAATGGTGGTCCCGTGCCAGCCGACGGGATCATGCGAAGACAAAGCAGAATGAAAACTATCCATAACACCAAGAAATAGGCGTTCTGACGCAGGACACAAGAGGGAGGGCTATGCTGCCAGCATAGCCCTTACATCTCCCAGCAACGCATCACGCGTGTAAGGCTTGTGCAAAACGGCAACGCCTTCTGGCAACACGCCAAAATCTGCATAGCCGGTCACAAACAGAACGGGCAGTTCCTGACGGACGGCATGGATACGCCGGGCGGCCTCACCCCCGTTCATGCCGGGCATCATAACGTCCATCACCACAAGGGCTATGCTGGCTATGGACTGCACTTTTTCTACAGCCTCCGCACCGCTGGACGCCTCTACAACCTCGTACCCGGCACGGCGCAGGAAGCCACTGGTTACGGCCCGCACACCCGGCTCATCATCCACAACCAGAATAGTGCTGCCGCCCCTGTTTTCTGGCAGAACACGGGCTATGGTCTGCACCGTATTGGCAGGCACAGCGGGGATGGCTGCGGCCATTTCCTGATCCATGGCAGGGAACCACAACTCAACAGACGTGCCGCCACCGGGAGCACTATCCACCCGCACCTCACCACCGCAATGACTGATGAAGCCGTAGATCATAGACAAGCCAAGCCCTACGCCCTGCCCGGTGCCTTTGGTGGTAAAGAAGGGGTCAAAAATACGCGCACGGATGTCATCCGTCATGCCAACGCCACGGTCAGTGACCTGCACAACGACCCACGCACCTGCATGTTCGCGCCCAACGTGCCGACCAAGCAGACGCGCCACCTTGCGCACCGACACGCAGGTTTCGCCCCCTTCCGGCTGGGCATCCAGCGCGTTAATGCACAGGCTGAACACGGCAAGTTCCAACTGTACGGCATCCGTCCACACAGGAGGCAGAGGCTCTTCGGGAATGCTGAAGCGCACACTACTAAAGCGGCTCATACCCTCCAGCCGGGCTGCATCCAGCGCCCCGCGAATTTCCTCCGGAACCTTACCCTGCTTCATGAAGCTCTGAAGGTTTTCCAGCACCTCGTGCATATCCACCCTCTGGCAGACCAGATGCCGGGGGCGGCTGAAGTCCAGCAGCTTGCGGGTCAGCACCGCCCCACGACGGGCAGCTTCCATGGCGTTTTCGTACAGCCGGGCAACAGACTCCTCACGCGGGGGTTCCAGGTCCTGCACAAGTTCCAGCGACCCCTGAATGGCTGTCAGCAGATTGTTGAAGTCATGCGCAATGCCACCGGCCAATGTCCCAATGGCCTGCATTTTTTGCGCCTGCCGCAACCGCTGCTCCAGACTTAACAGTTCGCTCACATCGCGGTCGATCAGAATGGAATAATCAGCCAACATGGAGGACTGCACGGGTGTATTGCGCATACTATCCAGCCGCACCCGCGTTAGGTCATGCCAGCGGGCCGGACCATCCTCGGCAGGAAGCTGGAGCACCTGCTGGTCGCGGCCGGTCTGGGCCAGTTGGCTCTGGGCTTCCTTCAGGCTTTCCAGCCGGGGGCCGTCCACCAGTTCTTCTTCCCGTCGTCCAACGCACTGTGCAACTGTATGGCCCAACTGGCTGGCCATCTGCTGGTTAAGGCGCACAAAGCAGCCGTCCTGATCCTTGACCGCCAGCCCAAAAGGCAGGTTATCCAGCAAGCCACGCAGCAGCAGCCGCTCGCACTCCAGTTCCTTTTCCAGAAAATACCGCGCAGACGCCTGCCCAACCATGGAGAGCAGGGTTTCATCATCCCACGGCTTGTACGCAAAAAAGGAAATCTGCCCCCGGTTCAGAGCTGCTTCCACAGCCGATATATCGGCATAACCGGTCAGCAGTATGGCCCCAGCGGCAGAAATCTCACGCGCATGGGCCAAAAAGACATCACCCGTCATGCCCGGCATACGCTGGTCGGAAATAATCACCGCAACGGAAGGATTCTGGCGGAGCCGTTGCAACCCTTCCTCCCCCGAGGAAGCGGTCAGAACCGTGTAGGCACTTTCCAGCAGATCAGACAGCGCGACCAGAATTTCCGGCTCATCATCTACGACGAGCACAAAAGGGCGCTGCGTTGGTTCATATAACGTGCTCACCGCGCCTCTCCTCTCCTGCCTTATAGGGCACCCGAATGGTAAAACAGGCACCACCCAGCCTCTCCGATCGTGTTATAACAATACTCCCGCCATGCGCCTGCACAACTCCGTAAGCCGTTGCCAGACCAAGCCCGGTCCCCGAGCCTACAGGTTTTGTTGTAAAAAACGGTTCAAAAACGCGTTCCTGTAACTCTTGCGGCACACCTGGTCCTGTATCCGATATCTGCAACACGTAATTTTCCGGCTGGCCGCCTTCTGCTGGCTCCAAAAAAGACATCAGCAGAATCCGGTCTTTGTCTCCCACACTCACCGCGCCCGCCTGTTTGCGGGCCAGCTCGCGTTTTTCCAAAATGGCATCAGCCGCATTGCTCACAATGTTCATAACCACCTGATTAACCAGCGCCGCCTGACAGACCAGTTCCGGCGGTGCCTCCAAGCGGCATTCAACAGCTATTTCCTGCCCAAGTTTGGGGGCCAGAAGTGTCAGCACCATGGCAATGGCGTCCGGTACGTCCAGCCGACGGAACTCCCCTTCCTCCAGCCGGGAAAAACGCCGCAGGCTGGCCACCAGTTCGCGCAGCCGGGATAACCCGACAAGGGAAGACACCAGCCGTTCCGACCCTTTGGTCAGGGCCACTTCCGCCACCTCCCTGTCACCACTCCGTACAGCCTGCAACGCTTGGGCCATACTCCGTTTGACCGTATTTTCGTGCGCCAGAACAAAGGCCAGCGGGTTGTTGAATTCATGCGCAATACCTGCGGCCAACTCCCCGAGAGATGCCATTTTGGCTGACTGCACAAGCTTGACCTGGGCATCGATCAATTTACGGTTAGCAGCCGCCAGATCCGCATTGACGCGGCGTAGCGCATCGGCCAGCGCCATACGGGCACGGGCACTTTCTATATGCGCTTCCTCACGCCGGGCTTCGTCCTGTAAGGTTTTACGGCGTACAAGGCTGCTTATCCGCGCCACCAGCAGTTCCGGCGCGATGTCCGAATCTGTCAGGTCATCCACCCCGGCGCTGAAGGCCAGTCGTATTTTTTCCGCCGAGAGCTGGCCATGCTCAACAACCCCTAGCACACGGGTACACTGGCGGCTTCTACGCCGAAAAGCGGATACAGTCTGCGCCAGCGCCAGCCCGTTAAAGGCCGGGCAGCTCAGGTCCACCACAATGCAGTCTGGCTGAATACGCCCGGCGCTAACATTAGACAGTTCAAGCCTGTCCGGGTCATCCACCAGTGTTGCGTCCTCACCGTTATCGCGCAGCATATGGACAATTTTGGGCGTTCTGCTGACATGGCGCCCGTTTGGCCATGCCCACAAAACTCCACCGGGCGCGGTAACCACCGAAACACGCGGCTGCCGGAACACGGCTCCTTCGCGCTCGACCGTTTCATCCCCAAACTCTCGCAGCAGGGCGCATATCCGAAAGATCAGAAAAACCGGGTCATCCGTTATGCAAAAGCAGGCATCCGCCCCGCGTTCCAGAATTTCCTGCTCCTGCGCGGCGTTATGCTCACCAACCAGAACAACCACCGGAATACCGCGTGTGGCCGATGTCAGCCGGAGACGTTGGCATAACTGGGCGGCAGACATATCCGGCAGATGGTCCTGCACAACCAAAAGGTTGGGTAATTCCGTATCAAACCCGGCAAAAACCGCGCGGCCATCGGCTGCTATGCGCACCCCCAGACCATGCTTGTCCAGTTCAGCCACAAGGCGTTGTTCGCACGCCGTATCCACACCCGCAAACAGGATGGTGCAGGAAAGAAAATCCATAAATTCGCCTATAGCTGGACGCCTAGGCCCACCCTTCTCACTTAAATCTGATTTTAACCTCTTACCAAACAAAAACGGCCGCCGTCTGCTCGCGAATGCGTTACCAGCCTTTGCACCGGTACCAGCCACCCTGCAAGCAAGGTGGCAAGACACACGCAAGAACTGTATAAAGGCCCAACTTTACGTAGCCTGCCTGCCTTAAAGGCAGATGGATGCACATTTCCGCCTCTGATTGCCTGAAGGAACACAGGTTCATGGACACGCGCACACCCATACCCGCTTCCCAGCAACCCATTGCCATGTCCTCCCGCCAGAACACTTCGGCCTCCGCCGGGTTGCGGCTACTGCGCACGGTTGTAGGGGCTGCCTGTTATTTTGTTTTCTACTTTGTGCAGCAGATGGCCGAACTGTTCGCCCCGCTTCTGCTCATTGCTGGCGCGGCGTGGGCCGCCCTGCCCGCTCTGGTTAAAACCCTGACCCGCACAACCGCCTCTGCCGACCCACAGGCGCATGACGCCATTGCCAGCGTTGCCAACGCCATTCCCGAACAGATTACCCTTGCAGGGCATGAGCTAACAGCAAGCGGGCTAATCTGTGATGGTCTGGGCCTTATGGCTGTTGCTGCGGCAGGTGCAACCCTAGCCATGCTGGTTGGTCGCAAGCTGTAAAATACCTGCGGCTCCGCCCGCCCATTTACGCCGCCATGACGCAGCGCCTAGCCCGGACGATGAATCCGGGCGGCTGCGGGCCACGCCTGCACAATGGCAGCCCACCAGTGCCAGACCCCAAGCAGAACCAGAACAGCCAGCACAAAGCTGGCAATCCATGCCCGGCGCCAGAACTGCTCGCTTAGCAGCAGGGCGCGCCCATCTACATCTGCCAGCCCTTTTGACCAGTTTGCCAGAGCGTACCGCGCACTCTGCAAAAGCGCGCCACCTTCTGGCCTGTAAGCCGGACGGGGAATATGCGCACCCAGCGGAGCCACATCAGCTTTGGCTGGTGCATCTTTGCCCTTGCTCTCAACCGCTGGTGGCGGCTGCACACTGGCATCAACGGCAACAACCTCTGGAGCGTCTTCCGTTACCTTTGCCACGGAAGACGTCGGCTCTGATACAGAAGGCTCCTCGGCTGCCGTA
The DNA here is from genome assembly GCF_001499675.1 of Acetobacter ghanensis. NCBI lineage: Bacteria > Pseudomonadati > Pseudomonadota > Alphaproteobacteria > Acetobacterales > Acetobacteraceae > Acetobacter > Acetobacter ghanensis. The sequence continues at coordinate 1,430,722 of NZ_LN609302.1, read as the reverse complement.
GCGTGCGGGGCTGGTGCCTCCACCTTTGCCGGAACCTCTGGCTCTGGCTCTGGCTCTGGCTCTGGCTCTGGCTCTGGCTCTGGCTCTGGCTCTGGCTCTGGCTCTGGCTCTGGCTCTGGCTCTGGCTCTGGCTCTGGCTCTGGCTCTGGCTCTGGCTCTGGCTCTGGCTCTGGCTCTGGCGCACTTACCGGCTGGGGTTCTTCCCCCTACAAGAGGTTTTTCTTCCTGAGTGGCGGGGGCTTCAACGGTTTTTACCGCCACATCCTCCACAGCGGGCGTGGCAATCGGCTCAGGTGTAACTGAGGGGGAAATCCCGTCATGATGATCCGGGGCGGGTTGTGCGTTCTCCGCCACCAGCTCTTCCGGATGTGTAGCCACGGCCTGTGGTGCCGCAGGTTCTTCCTGCACGAGAGGATCAGGTTTTGACGGCGGAGGTTCTTCGGCGGGAGGTGATGCAGCCGCATGCTCGTGCGCCTGTGGAAGCGTACCTGCGACCGCCCCAAGATGTTCCTTATCCTGCACGTCCGGCGCTGGCTGGACGGGAGCCTGTGCCGCAGGAGGTGGGGGAGCCGTGTGGTCATGCTCCTGCGTACCGGGGGGCGCAAGCCGCCACTTTACACCGCAGGCAGAGCATTTGAGCGCGTGCCTTTTAGCCAGAAGAGCTTCGGGAACCTGATATGCCGCACCGCAGGAAGGACAGACAATCTTCATGAACACTCTCTTAGCAGGGCCTCTCCCGGTTGCCCCGGTCTGGTTGGAACGGCAGGCAAGGCATCATGGCAGAAGACGAACGTAACTCCCCTTCCCTAACACAGGGCCGGGACGAACGGTGCCAGCACTTAATCCTAAAGGCACGGGCCACCTTTTTCAATTCAGCACTTAATGGCGCTTCTCAATCGACAGTCCCCAACACTCTCCGCTACAGTCGGCCCATGTGGCAACAGTCTTATTTTCATGCTCTTGCGCCTGGAAACCGGTAAATGATTCGTCTGGACAATGTCTCCTGGCGTCGAGGAAAAAAGGAAAGCGCACCCGTGCTGGCGCACCTGTCCTTTACGGTGCCTCAGGGTGGCTTCCGCTGGCTGCTTGGGCCTTCGGGCGCGGGCAAAAGCAGCCTGCTCAGCCTGCTGCATATTGAGAGTCTGCCCTCCGACGGGGAAATGACCATTCTGGGCAAAACCGTTGCACAGGAAGAAAAGCGCTCATCCCTTGTCCGGCTACGGCAAAGAATCGGCATGGTGCATCAGGACTATCAGCTCATGCCCGATCTCTCGGTCGCCGATAATGTGGCCCTGCCCCTGCGGCTGCAAAACCGGCCGGAAGATGAAATTCAGGACGAGGTTCACGCCATTCTCAAATGGGTAGGGCTGGGCGAGCGCATAGACGTGCCAGCATCTCGCCTTTCAGGCGGGGAGCAGCAGCGCACCGCCATTGCCCGCGCCATTATCCATCGGCCGGGCCTGATACTGGCGGATGAACCCACAAATGCGCTGGAAGAAAGTCAGGCTTGCCGTCTGCTGGACATGTTTGCCGAACTGAGCGCCATGGGCACGACAGTTGTGGTTGCGACCCATAACGAATCCCTGATCCGCCGCCTTGAGCGCCCATTTCTGTTTCTGGAACGCGGGCGACTGGTGGAAGATGGAGGCGTCGAACCATGACCCGCCCGTTCTCCCGCCGTAGGGACGGCCTCTCCCTCTCCGAAGCCCTGCCCGACCGCAGCCTGTTCGCGCTGGTCGCCATGATGGGGTTTCTGGCAGCGCTGACCGTTGCGGGGGCCAGTGGCGCACGTGCGCTTTCCGCCCGATGGGCTGGTGGGGCCGCCCAGTTGCTGACCATTCAGGTGCCGGATGCCGATAACCCTGTGGCCACGCCGGATGGCAGCACCCCAACCACAACCCGCGTACAGGCGGTTCTAGCAGACCTGACCAACCTGCCGGCCGGTGCAGAAGTGCATCAGTTAACCCAACCCGAACTCGCGCGCCTGCTGGAACCGTGGCTGGGTGAAACAGATAATTCCGCCCTGCCCCTTCCCGCCATTATCCGCGTCAAACTACCGCCAGATGCAGCTATCCCCACATCGCTGGAGCAGACGCTGAACACCCATGTGCCCGGCACCATAATGGAACACAATGCCCGCTGGGGCGAACGCCTGCGTGCACTGGCCAACAGCCTGCTGGCCTGCGCAGGACTGGCCCTGCTGACTGTTGGAGGCATTGCAACCATGATAACGGGCCTGGCCACCCGTACCGGCCTTGCCTCCCGCAAGGAAATTATCAAAACCCTGCATGGGCTTGGTGCATCTGACAGTTATATTGCGGGGCGTTTTGCATGGCGTACCGCAACGCTGGGTTTTGGGGGCGGCCTAACAGGCACTCTTGGCGCGTGCCTGCCCTTGCTGTTGCTCCTGCAAATGGCGGCCCCGTTTGCCAGCGCGCCACGCACCACGCCTGACCGGCTTCTGCCTCAGGACTGGCACGCGCTGGCAGGCTCCATACCGTCTGATATGCTGGTAGCACTTCTGCTTCTACCCGTTGGTGCTGCTTTTATCTGCTGGCTGACAACCCAGATCATGGTCCGCCTGTGGCTCCTTCGCCTGCCATAATGCCACATGCCATGCCCGCACCACATCTGAACCAGCGGTTCCGCTCTTTGCTGCAAAAAACACTGCGCGCCAGCCTGCTGGTTGCCGGGTGCTGGCTGGCAGGGTTTGCGTGGTTTATTCACGACGCACAGCAGCCCCCGCCCCGCACAATCCATGCAGATGGCATTGTCGCCCTGACCGGGGGCACTGGCCGGGTAGAAACATCCATCCGCCTGCTCGCCAATAACCCGAACACGCAACTTCTTATTTCTGGCGTGGACCTTCAGACATCCGTGCGGGCACTGCTGCCCCCATCCATTTCTCCCGATGTAGCAGCACGCATCACGCTGGGTTATCAAGCCCGCTCCACCATTGGCAACGCGAACGAAACCGCAGCATGGGTGGCTGACCACCACATCAACAGCCTGATTATTGTCACCGCAGGCTACCACATGCGCCGCGCCATGCTGGAGTTAAGCCGCACGCTGCCCGGCGTTGCCCTTAACCCCTACCCCGTTACGCCTCCGGCCATGGAACACCTCTGGCGGCCATCCACCATACGGCTGATGGGGGTGGAGTACATAAAGTGGCTTGGCGCACTGGCCGGTATGAAGCGTAACCCCTCACACTAAGAGGAACATTAGGCCACCCCAAACACAGAGGCATGGTGGCGCAGGTGGTCCGTTACAAAGCTCTGCACAAACCAGTAGGAGTGGTCGTACCCCTCCTGCTCGCGGCAGATAAGGGACTGCCCCGTTTTTTCCGCTGCCTCCACAAGAAGCCACGGTTGGAGTTCTCGCCGCAAAAACTGATCTGCCGATCCGGTATCCACCAGAATGGGAGCGGAGTGCCTGTGGCCATCCTCAAGCAGGCATACAGCATCATGCTCGCGCCATGCTGCGTGGTCCTGCCCCAGATAGGTGGACAGAGCTTTTTTACCCCAAGGCACAACGGAGGGATGCACAACTGGCGCAAAAGCAGAAACCGATTTCCAGAACAGGGGAGCCTGCAAGCCATGCACCAGCGCACCGTGCCCTCCCATGGAATGGCCCATGATGCCACGCTTTGCACCATCCAGCGGCAGGGCTTCCTCCACCAGCAGGGGCAGTTCCTGCGCAATGTAGCTCCCCATACGGTAATGCTGCGCCCAAGGCTGCTGTGTGGCGTCCAGATAAAATCCGGCTCCTGTGCCCAAATCCCAGTCCGTCGCTTCCCCTTCAACCCCCGCGCCCCGTGGGGACGTATCCGGGGTTACAAGGGCTATGCCCAAACGCGCCGCCTCCGCCAGAGCACAAGACTTGATAAGGAAGGTCTCGTGCGTACAGGTCAGTCCGGCCAGCGCGTACACAACCGGCACCCTGCTGCCCTGACACGCTGCTGGCGGCAAAAACACTCCAAACCGTGCGGGCAACCCCAGCACGCTGGATTGATGTTCGTAAAACCTTACGCGCCCACCGTGTGCGTAATGCTCCTCAAGCAGTTTCAGTCCAGTTGCCTCAGTCATGCCCGCATCCCTTTATTATCTGGTCAGCCCAGCCTGCTCATGGTTACCATTGCGCAGCATGTACAAACCATAAACTCGCAGGCAACCCTGTGATGTGTTGTGTGTTAAAATCACACCGGGCATCCGCCCCGGCACAGAGTGGAGATTTTTGAATGATTGTTGACCAGAAGGTCGGCTTACGCATTATCACGCGGGAAATTCTGACAGTTGTCCTGCTTATGGCTGCGTGGGATCTGGTTGTTGTCATTCTTTTTCAGATTTTCCATCAGGAATGGATGGAACAGCCCAGCCTGCCCGTCTCGCTCATAGGTTCCGCTCTGGCGCTATTTATGGGGTTCCGCAGCAACAGCGCCTATGCCCGCTGGTGGGAAGCGCGTACATTATGGGGTTCCATTACCAACAACTGCCGCTCCTTTGGCCGTCAGGCCGGTACATTGCTGGGAGACCGGCACGACCTGATGTACGCCATAGCGGCCTACCCTCACGCCCTGCGCATGGCCCTTGGCCCAGTGGATGCGACCGAGGATGTTGAACGCCTGCTCCCCCCAAAAATGCTGGAGGCCATTGCGCCATACCGCAACAAACCCAATGCCATTCTTTACCAGATTGGTCTGGGCGTGACCGAGGAAGTTACGCGCAAGGGCATAGATGGCGCAGTCCATGGGCAGATTGACCGCATTCTATCCGACATAGCCAATGCACAGGGTGGGCTTGAGCGTATTCGCAACACCCCCCTGCCCATGCAATTTTCTGCCCTGCCGCGGGCGCTGGTCAATGTCTTCTGCATTGTTCTCCCGCTCTCCATGGTGCAGACACTGGAATGGATTACACCGCTTGGGTCCTCCCTCGTCGGGTGTCTGTTCCTTATTCTGGACAAGAGTGCGGACGACCTGCAAAACCCCTTTTCCGGCACGCCCCATGCGCTCCCCATGGCAACCATGGCCCGCAATATTGAGATTGATGTGGTCCAACCCACGGGTGACCAGACGGCCCCTCCGCTCAAGACGCATAATGGTGTCCAGCAGTAGGAGCATTCCCGCCCTATTCTTTATGTTGCAGACAAACAGCCCATTTTATGCTACAGGTCTCCACCATGAACACGTTTAGAACACCTCCAAAAGGCGGCGTGACAGATGCAATGGCACGCACCGCTGCCGCCACAACTGCGGCCCAGGCCAAAACCAAGGTGAAAGACGAAGATCCTTTTCAGGAAGGGGATGCTATTGTCTACGCCGCTCACGGCGTCGGGCGTGTAGACCGGATCGGGATTGACGAAATTGCCGGGACCAAGCTGGAAGTCATCCAGATTTCCTTCCCCGGTAACCAGATGACACTGCGCATCCCCCTGTCCAAGGCCCGTAAGTCCGGCCTGCGCAAAATTGTCTCGCGCGAGATTGTGGACAAAGCCATGTCCATCATCAAAGGCAAGCCGCATGTCAGCAAAGGCATGTGGGCACGGCGTGCTGTTGCCTATCAGGAAAAAATCAACTCTGGCGATCTGGTGCAGATTGCAGAAGTCCTGCGCGACCTGCGCCGCAATGTGGACAGCCTGGACGGCAGCTTTAGCGAACGTAAACTTTTTGAAGCCGCACAGGAGCGTTTTGTGGCTGAAGTTGCCGTGCTGGAAAAGAAAGAGCCCAACGCAGTTCTGGAAGAACTGACTGCGGTTATGAAAGCCGCCTGAGGTTTTTTGGCCAAAGGCGCTTTCCTTCTGCTCCGCTTTACATTCCAACCCGGCATGGCGCACAGCTATGCCGGGTTTTTTATATGCCCCCATGTGCGGTGGGTGCATAAACCGCGCCCCTGCAAACCATACAGACCGTAACCATGCAAACGCCTCCTCCGCCCTCTGCAAACAGATATGAGCTGACAACCCTGCGGCAGGCCATGCAGGACATTCAGGCAGGCCGCTTCCGTCAGCCACAAGCCCTGCTTGCACCACTTGTGGCGCAACAGAACGAGCAGGCCCTTATTCTGCACGCCTTCTGCCTGTGTGGTGAAGGAGGCGTAAAGGAAGCCGCCCGTATTCTGGCCTCTATTGGTTTGCGCAACCCGGAGAGCCTGCACCCTCTGCAGGACCTGAGCGAACTCATGGCGGCCCTCAACCAGCGTGAAGCCGCCATAGCTGTCTGCCGTGCAGCCATGCCCTACGCGCCAGCCGATACCCGCATCCACAATGTTCTGGGCGACCTGCTGGTACAGACCGGACAGTTTGACGCCGCCATTGCCACGCTAACACAGGCAACAGCACAGCAGCCGGAGAACATGCTCTCCCATAACCTGCTCTCCATGGCGCACACGGAACAGGGGACGCTGGACACAGCGCTGCAATGCCTGACGGACTGCCTGCATCATGAACCCGACCATGTGGGAACGCTGGCCAATATTGGTTCTGTTCTGGCCGCACGAGGGCAGATGGAACAGGCTTTTCCGTATTATCGGCAAGCGCTGACCCTCCGCCCGCAGGATGCGCGAATACGTGTTAACCATTCCATAGCCCTGCTTAAGGCCGGGCGGTTTGCACAGGGCTGGACCGAGCATGAATGGCGCTTCCGCCTGCCCGGCCATACAAGCCTGCCCATAGAGCGCCTGCTCCCCACCCTTGGCCCCACTACCAACCTGGAGGGGCAGCGTATTCTGATTACGCATGAGGAAGGCTTGGGCGATACCCTCATGTTCCTACGGTACGTTCGCCCTCTGGCAGAACGTGGCGCCATAACGCACCTGTGGGTGCCAGAGGCACTGGCCGACCTGTGCCGCGCCGTACCGGGTGTGCATACCGTGCAGGTTGGCGGCACAACACCGGCGTATAACTGGCATTGCCCCTTTATCAGCCTTCCTCGGGTTTTTGCAGAAACCGCACAGCCTTGGGGAGCTGCCGTACCCTACATCAAACCCAACAGCCACAAAGTCTCGGCATTAGCTCCGCTTGTGCCGCAAAATGGCCAATTGAATGTGGGATTAGTATGGGGCGGCGCCCCCCGCCCGACCTCGCACTTTGCACACATGATCGACCGCAGACGGTCCATGAGCCTGCACACACTGGCGCCGCTGGGCCAGCTAGAAGGCATCAACTTCATCAGCCTGCAAAAAGGTTACTATGCCGAGCAGATGATGGACCCGCCTGATGGTATGCGGCTGTACGACCCCACAGACAGCCTGCACACAATGGACGACACAGCAGCCCTGATGATGGCACTGGACGTGGTGGTGACTGTCGATACATCGGTCGTGCATCTGGCAGGCGCACTGGGTAAGCCTGTTCTGCTCATGGATCGTTACGACAACTGCTGGCGGTGGCTCCACAACAGCGACAACAGCCATTGGTACCCCACGCTACGCATCTTCCGCCAGACAACCCCACGGCAATGGACAGATGTTGTGGAGCGGGTTGCGCAAGCTCTGGCCACTATGGTCAGGCAACGGGCCTGATCAGCCCCACAAAAAAGGCGGCCAGCATCATGCCAGGCCGCCTTTTTTCATGCGCTTTTACCCGAACGCGCGCTTAGCCAGAAACGGCTGAACGCGCCTGCGCGGGCGTTGAGATCATCCGGGCATCGCTCCCGTTCCCAATCACCTCAAACACACCCAGAGCACGGCGTACGCGCCCATCGGGCAACAGAGTAAATGTGCCGTCCACCCCAGCAAAGCCACCTGTGCGGGTCAGAGCATCCGCCGGGTAGCCGGGCACGCCGCTGCGCGCCACGGTCAGGGCCACCATAGCCGCATCGTAGGACATATCAGCCAGCGGCTTGGGCATATGGTGATTACGCGCCATGAAGTGATTGACAAAAACCTGACGGGAGGTCGGGTCTGGCGCTGCGTACCACGCTCCTTTAATAGCCCCCAGCTTGGAGGCAAAGGAAGCCCATAGCCCCGGCCCCATAATGCGGACATCCGGCATGTTAACCTGTGTCTGGGCCAGCGCATCCAGCACGTTCTTCAACCCCAGCCCAATATCAGCCAGCACCAACGCATCAAACGGCGGGCTGCCCAATGTTATCTGCGGTGCCGGGGCTGGGGTGGTGCCATCGGCCTGCGCTGGCTGGGCACCATTCTGCCCAAGGGCCGCTGCCAGACCGGACGGCAGTGGCGGCGGTGGCTGGGTCAGGCTGGCAACTTCGGCCGGGTTGCCACTGGTCGTGGTTGCATCCGGCACGGGAGTTGTGGGCATGGCCTGTTTTACAGCCGCAACCCGCGCATCATAATCAGACAACTGGCGCAGAGTCTGGCTGATGCTGTCTGCCGTACCTGAATGAAAAGCAATTTTGGGTGCTGCAAGCCCCTGATCCCGGCAGGCGCTGACCAGACCATTCCCCATGGCGTGACCCAACGCATTGTCCGGCAGCAGGGCGGCAAAATGCTGCCGTCCTTCCCGCTTGGCCTGCGCTACAAGCTGCTGCACTTGCTCCTCGGGGGTAATCCCCATAACCCACACACCCGGACGACCCTGCCCAATGTCACTGGTAAAAGCCAGAACAGGAACGCCCGCTGCCTGCGCTGCGGGGGCTGCGGCGGCGGTATCACCACTCGTCAGTGGCCCCAGCAGAATACCATCACCAGCCTGAAGGGCGGCTGACGTAGCCGAAGCCGCACCGCCTATTGCAGCCGTATCATGCACATCCATTTGCAGGTCAGCAGGGAGTCCTTCCCCCCCAAGGGCCAGTTGCGCACCTGCCAGAAGCTCATGCCCAAGGGCGGCGTTGGTGCCGCTTAATGGCAGCAGAACACCAACCTTATGGCTAGCAACCTGACCAGAGGGGGACAGTGCGCCGCCTGCCCCTGTTGGCCCGGACTGATCGGCACATCCTGCAAGGATCAGCCCCGTTACACCAAGAGCAGCCACTCCGGTCTTGCGCAATGCCCGGTTTGCCGCCAGACCTTGACGGGAAAGCCCTGACAGGAGCGAGTATGCACGCGTCATCATCCAGATCATCCTCTACCAACAGCCCGTCCGAGGCGTCGTCTTCCAATGGGATTGAACCTTTGCATACCGAAGGAAATGCGCCAAGTCATGTGCCTTCTTCGGGAGGGCTTGTTCTGGTTGCAACCCCAATAGGCAATCTGGGAGATTTCAGCCCCAGAGGGGCCGAGGCTCTGGCACGGGCTGATCTGGTACTGTGTGAAGACACGCGTATGACGGCCCGGCTCCTGTCCGACAGGGGGATTTCCGTCCGCACGGAAGCTCTGCATGAACACAACGAGCGCCAACGCGTACCCAACCTGATCCGCCGCCTAAGCGAAGGAGCGCATATTGCCCTTGTCTCCGATGCTGGCATGCCCCTGCTCTCGGACCCCGGCTTCAGGCTGACGCGTGCAGCCATAGATGCCGACATCCCTGTAACCGTCATACCCGGCCCCAATGCGGCACTAACGGCCCTTGTGCTGTCTGGCCTGCCGCCGCATCCATACCTGTTTGTCGGCTTTCCTCCGCCTCGTTCCGCCGCCCGCAAGGAGACGTTCGCCAAACTGCACGCTGCTGAACGCGCAGGGCTGAGTGCCACGCTGATCTGGCATGAAGCGCCTCACCGTCTGGCCGAAACACTGGCGGACATGGCCAGTGTTTTTGGTCCTGAGCGCCCGGCAGCCGTAGCGCGGGAACTGACAAAACGCTTTGAAGACGTCAAACGTGGCACGGCAGGGGAACTGGCCGCATTTTATGCCCAGACCCCACCACGGGGAGAAATCACGGTGCTGCTGGGGCCTGCCCCAGAAGTCGAAACCTCGGCTGATGATCTGGACACCACCCTGCGCTCCCTGCTGGACACACATTCGGTCAAGGATGCAGCAGCACTGGCCGCAGCAGCGGCTGGCCTGCCCAAACGCACGGTTTACGCACGTGCGCTGGAACTGGCGGCAGAGATCAAAGGAAAATAATGCTGGAACCGCCAGGGCAGGCTTAGCGCATATAACGCATTAAGCCGCGCCCAAGGCTTCCCCCGCGGCATGGCCGCTTGCCCATGCCCAGTGGAAATTATAGCCCCCAAGCCAACCGGTTACGTCCACCGCTTCCCCCACGACATACAGCCCCGGTACTGTGCGGGCCTCCATGGTCTGGGAGGAAAGGCCTCTGGTATCCACACCACCGCGCGTAACCTCCGCTTTGGCAAAGCCCTCGGTCCCCTGTGGTCGCAATTCCATACGGTGGACACGCTCTGCCATAAGCCGGATGTCTCTATCGGCCCATTCCGCCAGTGTTCGCTCAGGCGCACCCAATTCGACCAAAGCATGAGCCAGACGTTGCGGCAGCCAGCGGGCCAGCGCACCAGCCCCTTTTGCCTTGCAACCTTCTTTTTTCAACTTGGCCAGCAGCGCGGCAATATCCTGCCCCGGCAGAAAATCCACAAACAGGGGCTGACCGGCTGACCAGTAGGACGAAATCTGCAACAACGCCGGACCGGACATCCCCCTGTGCGTGAACAGCAGGGCTTCTTCGAACGATGTTTTGCCGCAGGTCACACGCACGGGAAGCGAAAGCCCGGCCAGTGAGCGCACCCATTCCTCGCTCTCGCCGCTAAAGGTTAGCGGCACAAGGGCCGGTTCTGGCGGAACGATTGCAAGGCCGAACTGCCGGGCCACTTCATACGTAAACCGGCTGGCCCCCAGTTTGGGAATGGACAACCCACCGGTTGCAAGGACCACGGCACGGGCCGTCAAATCCCCCATGGAAGTCTGCACCCGAAAAACGTCGCATTTTTCCACGCCGTACACCCGCACATCCGTCAGAATACGCACATGGGCCGCTGCACATTCATCCAGCAGCATTTGTACAATGTCGTGGGCTGAATTATCGCAAAAAAGCTGGCCCAGCTTTTTTCATGCCATGCAATTCTGTGACGGGCGAGCAGGTCCAGAAAATGGCTGGGCTGGTAGCGACTAATGGCAGATTTAACAAAATGCCGGTTGGCGGACAAAAACCGATCCGCCCGCATGGTCTGGTTGGTAAAGTTGCACCGACCACCGCCAGAAATCAGAATTTTACGCCCAACCTCTGGCCCATGTTCCAAAACCGCCACGCGGCGGCCACGCTGGCCTGCCGTCAGCGCCGCCATCAACCCAGCGGCCCCGCCACCGATCACGAGAACATCAAACATCGGTGCCGTATTTTTTTGTGTCAAAATCTCAGAAATCCAGATTGGTATAGTAATCAGGTGGCGTAATGCCGGAAACACGGTCGCCCAGCAGGGGCCGGAAGCACGGGCGAGACTTCATCTTGGCGTACCAGTCCCGCACGGCGGGCACCTTTGCCCAGTCTATGTCCCCAATAAAATCGAGGCAGGAGAGATGAGCCGCAGCCGTAAAGTCGGCAAGGGAGAGGAAGTGACCGCCCAGCCAGTTCCGGTTTTCCGCCAGATCATTAACGTACTGCATAAGCGGACGCATGGACGCATAGGCCTCGCGCAGCGCACCGCCATCGGGGTTACCCCGGCCGCTCAGGCGCTTCATCACCCGTTCATCAATAAACCGGCCGGAAACTTCCTTGGCAAACAGGGTTTCAAACCACGCCACAACACGGCGCACTTCCACCCGCTCGGCCAGTGTGCGGCCCAGCAGGGGGATGTCCGCATATGCTTCTTCCAGATATTCGCAGATCACGTACACATCCGGCACAATCAACCCGTTGTCTTCCACCAGCACAGGTACATCGCCCGCGGGGTTAAGAGCCAGAAATTCGGGGCGTTTTTCCCATGCGCGTTCAACAATAGCTTCAAACGGCAGGCGTTTTTCACCCAGCACAAGGCGCACCGTGCGGCTGGCTGGCGAAAGGGGGAAATGGAAGAGGGTACGCATGTTCTAGTGCTTTATGCCATTGTATGCAGCCACGCCAGAGGGAAAACCGGGCAACGACCATCAATTTCCACATACCCCCTTTACGTAGAAAATCCGACACGCCACACAGTCTTCCCTGTTGCAATACGCTCCTGTTATTCTACACGCTAATGGCGTTCCTGTTTTTGAGAGAGCATCTGTTCGTTGTCCGGCACACATTCCCCCTCCTCCCGCATTCGTATGTCAGGACGTTCCTTTCTGGCGCTGACCCTCACGCCTGAAGCGCCGCTGGTTGACTGGCTGGCGGCACTGGACCACCAGATCAAGCGCGCCATGGGCTTTTTTGCTGGCAAGCCAGTCATTCTTGACCTCAGCATGATGCAGGCGGACACGCCCGATCTGCCCCACCTCCTACCCGCTCTCAAGGAGCGTGGCATCCATGTGCTGGGTATTGAAGGGGGGGATAAGTCATGGCCCGCCGTGGCAGAATGGGACTGGCGCGAAAGCCCGCTAGGCGGCCGCGCCTCCGGCCCGCTCTCTGTGCCGGAAGATGATAAAGCGCCCCCGCCTACCCTTGTCATTGAGGAAAGCGTGCGCTCGGGGCAGCATATTATCTGGCCTGATGGGGATGTGGTTATTCTGGGAGCTGTGTCCTCCGGGGCGGAAGTGACCGCTGGCGGGTCCGTACATGTTTACGGCGCCCTGCGTGGCCGAGCCATTGCCGGAATTGGCGGCAATGCGGACGCCCGTATTTTTACGCGCAACCTCGCGGCCGAACTTGTCGCCATTGATGGATTCTACGCCACGGCGGAAGAAATGGATGCAAAATGCACGGGCAACCCTGCACAGGTGATGCTTGCTGGCGAAACGCTGGTTTTCAAACCCCTGTCCTGATGGGGGTTTGTATAAAACATGCTATAAAAACCGTATTTATGTCAGATTATAAGTTTCATTTTCCCGTACAGATTGTAATGTCTCATCCAGATTACGCCGCAGCATAAAGCTGTTGGCATTACCGGCTTACGAAGGAAGAGGAAGACTGATGGCAAAGGTTCTGGTCGTCACGTCAGGCAAGGGGGGTGTCGGCAAGACCACCACCACCGCAGCTCTTGGGGCAGCATTGGCCAAGGCGGGCCAGAATGTCGTTCTGGTTGATTTTGACGTTGGTCTGCGCAACCTGGACCTGGTCATGGGTGCCGAACGCCGCGTTGTGTTTGACCTGATCAATGTCATTCAGGGCGATGCCAACCTTGCGCAGGCCCTGATCAAGGACAAGCGGGTTGATACCCTCTCCCTCCTTCCTGCTTCCCAGACGCGGGATAAAGACGCCCTGACGCCGGAAGGTGTTGCCAAGGTTATTGCCGATCTGAGCAAGAAGTTTGACTGGGTCATTTGCGACAGCCCTGCGGGTATTGAACGCGGCGCACAACTGGCCATGCACCATGCTGATATGGCCGTCATTGTGACCAACCCCGAAGTCTCCTCCGTGCGTGATAGTGACCGCATTATCGGGATGCTGGACAGCACGACGGAAAAGGCCAAAGCCGGTGAAAAAATGGAGAAATTCCTCCTGATCACCCGCTACGACCCGCAGCGCGCTGCCCGGGGGGACATGCTGGGAACGGACGATGTGCTGGAAATTCTGTCCATCCCGCTGCTGGGCATCATTCCAGAAAGCCCGGATGTGCTCAAAGCATCCAACGTAGGGGCGCCTGTTACCATTGCGGAACCGGAAAGCGCGCCAGCCCGCGCTTATACCGAAGCCGCACGCCGCCTGATGGGTGAGAAGGTGGAAGTCACCATCCCCACGGAACGCAAGGGCCTGTTTGACTGGCTGTTTAAGCGGAGAGTCGCATGACATTTCTCTCCAACCTCTTCAAGCGCCGCTCATCGGCTCCGGTCGCGCGCGACCGGCTACAGATTCTGCTGGCGCATGAACGTATTGCGGTAGGTGACGGCAAGGACGATCTGCTGGCCAAGCTGCACCGCGAGATTATGGAAGTCATCAAGCGGCATGTCGCGGTCGATCAGGACAAGGTTCAGATCAAAATGGACCGGGGTGCCCAGTGCTCTGTTCTGGAAATTGATGTTGAAGTTCCCGGCCTGACCGACAAGCTGGAAAACTCCAAAAAGAGCTGACCAGCCTCAAGCCCTGCAAACAAGGCAGACGGCCCAAAAAAACGAACGCCCTGTTCATGCCAGATACTATGGCATGAACAGGGCGTTTTTTATGGAGCCCCTTCTCCACCCCGCGCCTAGTTTGGCAGCAAAGGCTCCAGCCATTCCTTGGCCTGCGTGAAGTCCCGCTTCAATGCCTTAACCGCAGCATCGGCATCTCCGGCCCGGAAGGCTTCCAGCAGTTGCAAATGAGGATGGTCCGGGTTGGCGGGGCTTATGGTGGGCAACCCATTTGCCGCCGCATAAATTGGTCCCATACGGGTCCACAAACCACGGATTAGCCCCACAGTCACTGAGAGCTTGGAAAAACTGGCCCCTGTGCTGTGAAAATAGACATTGGTAATAGCTGTGGCATGAGGCTCCCCTGCCTCATAAGCTGCAATAAAGGCTTTGTGCCTTTCTTCCATCACGGCAATCTGCTCAGGTGTAATATGGGCCGCCAACTCACGGGTCACCCGCTCCTCCAGCAGTTCCCGCACACCGTGAATGTCCAGAAACACAGAGCGAGATGTAAGCGGTACACACGCTGTGTTCCGCTCATCCAGCACCAGCGCCTGCTCGGACACAAGGCGTAGCAGCGCCTCACGCACGGGGGTCGGGCTTAACCCAAGGGAGGCCGCCAAAGGCCGAAGCACCAACCGCTCCCCACCCTGATAGCGACAATAAATAAGCTGGTCACGGATCTGCTGGTAGGCATACGCTGCCAGAGCGCCCCGCCCTTCGGGCCTGCTCTCACCCTGCGCTGGTATGGTGGTGGAATTAAATGTCATTGCGCATGTGCCATTTGCCTGTTCAGAAACTGGCTGTAGAGACCATTCTGCCGTTCAAGTTGCGCAGGTGGGCCGTCCTCAGCAATTCTGCCATCCTGCATAACAACGATTCTGTCAAAATTTCGTAAGGTGGACAGGCGGTGCGCCACGGCAATAACCGTACGCCCGACCATAAGCCGGTCAAGCGCCTGCTGGACGTGTTCCTCGCTTTCCGTATCCAGTGCGCTGGTTGCTTCGTCCAGTATCAGAATGGGCGCGTTGCGCAAAAAGGCGCGGGCAATGGCAATACGCTGCCGCTGACCGCCTGATAGCTTGACGCCCCTATCCCCCACTATGGTTCGGAACCCTTCGGACAGGGCCTCAATAAACGTGGCACAGCCTGCCGCGGCAGCCGCCGCCCGGACTTCCTCATCACTCGCCTCTGGCCGACCATAGCGGATGTTTTCCATAACACTGCGATGCAGGAGAGAGACATCCTGCGGCACAACAGACAGGCACGCCCTCAGGGCATCATCCGTCAGGTCCCGAATATCCTGCCCGTCAATCAATATGGAACCAGACTGCACAAAGCGCATCCGTTGCAACAGGGCCAGCACAGTACTTTTGCCCGAACCCGAGCGCCCCACCAACCCGACCCGGCTCCCGGCAGCAATATGGAGATTGAAATGCGAGAGAACCGGCTCCCCTCCGGGGTAAGCAAACGTTACATCACCAAAACGCACATCCCCCCGCACCGGGTTGGGCAGTGGCACGGCGTCTTCCGGGTCAGGCATATCATGCGGCACCAGCAGGGAGGACAAGACTTCCGACAGGCGCGCGTTATGCTGGATGGTTTCCACCAACGCCAAGGCAAGGTCCCGCGTACCATGCAAAATGGCAAAACCCAGCGTAATGACCATAACCACCTGCCCTACACTGGCCTGCTGCCATTGCCAGAGCAGAACTGCCCAAACTAGTAGCCCCGTAGTGAGCACCGCCGTCATACCCGCATGAATCATGCGGAGCCGCTCCATGTACCGCAGGGATTTAAGCCGTTCGCCCATTTCCAGCTCGGTCAGAGCGTTAAAGCGTTGCCGCTCCCGGTTGCGCATACCAAACGCCCGCACAAGGGCAATATTGCCCATAACGTCCAGCGTTTCCCCTTCCAGCCCGGCGGCAGCCACCGCATAATGGCCGTGCAGGCGGCGCCCCTTGAGCGCAAGCCGGAACATAATCAGGCACAACCCACCTGCCAGCAGGACGGTTGCGCCTCCCATGGTCCAGCTCACCGAAAGCATGAGCACAACAGAGAGCAGAACATTCAGGCTGGGTGGTAGCACATTCCACGCCAGCATGTTCTCAATGGTGAAGCTGACATTTCCCGCCGTTGCAATGCGGGCTGCCAGAGAGGCAGGCATACGGTCGGCAAAATAGGCAGGGGAATGCCCTGTTAGAAAACGGAACAGATCCTGCCGTATATCCCCTGTGACCGCCACAAACGTACGGGCGGCAAACCAGCCCGCAATACGCCAGCATATGTTATCCGCCACGATCAGCGCGATCAGCACCCCCACCGCGCTCCATACGGCGGACACAGCGGAAGCACCTGAATGGCCTGTCATCAGGTCCACCAGATGGCGAATACCATAGGATGAGAGGACAATACTGCTAATTGCCCCTCCCACGGCCCCAAAAACCAGCACGTGCCCCAGCAGGCGGGCGCGCATATACCGCAGCAAAAAGCTTACAGGCCGCCCTGCATAGGCTGGTAGCGCCACGTCCGGCACGGTCACATGCCCTAATACGGGCGGCTCATCGGCGGGCCTTGCAGCCTTGTCTTTCTCGTCCACCAACACGCGTTCTATCTTCCCCGGCGGATGCCGCCTGACTGTGCCACGGCCACACCGGCAGGCACCCTGTAATCCCTGTTACAGGACAGGCCCGGACCTCCACAATACGCGTCGTTGGGCGCACCCCAAACGGTCTGTTCAACGCGGCAACACGCTGCTGGCCCCATGACCATTGCGTGATTCACCCCCCTCAAACTGCCAGAACCCCTTGTTATAACGATAAATATTACGTGATCTCAGCCCTCACAAAATCTGAACTGCTCACTTGTTTTTCAACTCTCACGCCTCTGTTTTCCTTTTGGCGGGCGCGTGAACCACTCATCCTTAAAGCGAATTTTTTACCCCTCACATATGCCAAAAACTTTATAAATAACTGAATTTATTACACTATTTTAACTGTAGGAATGCCATGCGCGGCAAACAGCCCGTTCCACAATACCCCTCATCCGCGCCCAATATGCAGACCAGACACCAGTAAATCCGATAGCTCTGCCACCAGAACACAGGCTTGCCGCCCCCTATCCACATATTGACGACAGCGGGCCTTGGCTCCCAGAGAGAACAAGGGAATTCAAGGGAGTACACATTTCATGGCATCGGGAAAAAAGGCACTGTTTGCTACTGTCATGGCTGCATCAGTTGCCGGGATGCCGCATTTGCTCCCTGCGCCAGCCTACGCAGATGACTACGCAGACCTGCTGGATGTGCTGCGCGTAAAAGGCAGCCTGACCAAGCATGAATACGACGTACTTCTGGCCAAGCACGTACGTCATGCGGCCCTTACAGCCGAACCCCATGCGGGACATCCCGCGCATGTTGCGTCTGGCGGCACGCGGACAGCCATGGCCCATGCCGCACACGGCGCGCAGTCCGGTTACGAACCCGGTATTCGCTTCGACCCCGGCGCGGGTGAGGAAGACGTTTCCATGCGGGCAGAAGATGCCGCCACACGGGCGGAAGCCAGCGCGCGCTCTGCTCAGGCTGCGGCGGCGGCGGCGGCGCTGAACAGTGGTGAATTTGTGCGCGTTGCCAAATATGTGCCGGGCAAGGGGCTGACCTTCAAGGCAGGGCCAATCAACATCAACCTGTCCGGCTTTGTAAACGGTTTTTACTCTTACAACAGCCCTGCTGGGGGCCGACCGGTGGCTGGGGGTGTTTCTTCCGGCTCCAGCGGGTTTGACTCATCGGCCGTACGGAACGGCCTGCTCCCTGCTGGCTTTATTCTCAAGATGAACACCGTCCAGCAGGGCATGGATATTTCCGCCGTTCTGGGCATGTATCCGGGGCTGGATAACGCCAAGCCCAGCGCCTTTAACGCCAACTCCGGTGGTAGTCCGGTGGGCCTTGGTACGGCTGGCATCGACCTTCGTCAGGTTTACATGACCTTTGGCAACAAGGACATGGGGACATTCAAAATCGGTCGTGACCTTGCCCTGTTCGCCAGTGACGCCATCCTGAATGACGCAACCTTGTTGAGTGTAGGCTCCACCGGCAGCAACTCCGCCCCCGGCAATACATCTCTTGGCCGTATTGGCGTCGGTTATGTTTATGCTGACTGGATCCCACAGATTTCCTACACCTCCCCCAAAATTGGCGGGTTTCAGGGATCTGTTGGCATCTTCCAGCCGCTGGATGAGTTCGGTTACGCCGATGCCACCAACCCCACAGCCACCACGGATGCGCCCAGCCACTACTCTGCGGCTTCCACCCAGCATTCTTCCCCTATGATTCAGGGGCGTGCGGTGTATGACTTCTCGGTCTCCGATGTGCAGGTCCATATCTGGGCCAGCTTCCTGATCCAGCATATGCAGGCGCTAACCAGCGCCAGCCTGACCGCTAACGAGCATGTTTCCACCATGGTGGAAGCGGGCGATATTGGCACCAAGCTGACTTATGGCCCGCTGGAAGGCGTTGCCTACTACTACCGTGGCAGCGGGCTGGGCACGACAGGCCTGTTCTTTGATGGCGTGGCCGATAACGGGCGCAAACGCGCATCGGAAGGCTATTACGTTCAAGCCGCCTACCATGCCACCAAGAAGCTCAAAATTGTTGGCAGTTACGGCGTCAGCAACCTGTATCTGGCATCGGGCGAAAACCTTGCCGCGGAACAGGAATCTGCCGCCGGACTGGTACGCCGCAACCAGTCCGAAGTTGGTGCTGCCTACTACCAGTTGACCGACTGGCTGACCGTAATTGGGGAATATGCCCACACCTCCTCCTCCGCGCATGGGGGGAATAAGGAAAGCGACAACACCGCTTCCGGCGGCGTGATGCTTATGTTCTAGTTCCGGTCAAAGCGTTTTGTAGTCTCGATTTTATAGAAGGATTACACGTGCGCCTGTTGCCTCTGGCATCGCAGAGGTAGATAACCGACACTATGTCTGCCCGCTCCCTCCTTCTGTGGTACAGGCGTCAATTTTTGACGCTGGACCACTATGTGCTTCGCCAGTTGCTGATTGCACTGGCAGCCACAACGGGAGGGTTAGCTGCGCTCATCTGGCTTATGCAGTCTTTGCATTTTGTCTCGCTGGTTGTGGACCGTGGCCTTTCCCTACGCGTCTTTATCGGCCTGACCAGCCTGCTGATGCCGTCCTTTGTGGCGGTTGTCATGCCCATTACAACCTTTGTGGTCTGCCTGTTCATTTACCAACGTCTGGCGAGTGACCGTGAACTAACGGTCATGCAGGCTTCTGGCATGTCCCCCCTTGCTCTGGCGCGACCGGGGCTGATCTGTGCTGCTTTTTCGACCTTGGTTGTTTTTGTGCTGAATATGTGGATCGTGCCCTCTTCCTACCATGCGTTCAGGCAGTACGAATTCCAGATCAGGAACAAGATGGCGGCTTTTTTGCTGCAGGATGGCGTTTTTACCAAAGTGTCCAACACTATGACCGTGTATATCCGGTCCCGCGACCAGAATGGGGTTTTGTGGGGTATTCTGGTGGAAGATGACCGGCAACCCGACAGCCACGCCACAATTCTGGCCAACCACGGCAATATGGTCATTGTCAATGACGTGCCCCGCGTGGTGCTTTATGATGGCTCCCGTCAGGTTATCGACCGCAAGACGGGGCGGTTGAACATGCTTGTTTTCAAACAGGACACCATGGATTTTTCAACCGTACATCAGACCGGCCAGCGAGACAGGGATTCTGCCGAGATGTCTCTGTCCGAACTGCTCTCCCCCAACCCCAAGGAAGTCTCCGCGCGGGATACAGGCAAGTTCAAAGTGGAAGGCTGGCGGCGCCTGACCTCCCCCCTCACATGCTTTTCCTTTGCCATGGTTGGCCTGTTTGCCGTGTTGAGCGGGGCGTTCTCCCGCCATAGCAACATCAAGCGTCCACTGGTTGCCGTGCTCAGTGTTGTTGGTCTGCTGGCCATTACGCTGCTTTTGCAAAATCTGGCCGGGCGCAACATGCGCCTTATTCCGCTTATTCCGCTTGTTGCCATCCTGCCGGGGGTTATTTGCTCCTACCTGCTGTTCGCCCCGGAAGTAAAAACCTCTCTGCGCGTGCGCAAGCAGGCATGAGAGAGCATAGCCCCGCATGATCGTTGCCGTGACCCTCTCGCGCTATATTGCGCGGCAATTCATGCTGTCCATAATGGCCACAATCGCCTCCCTCACCGGCATTGTGTGCCTGTTCGACTTTATTGACCTGCTCCGCCGGGTTGCGACCCGCCCTGATGTGTCCACCAACATCGTGACGGAAATTGCAGGGCTCCATATTCCCTACTTCATGATCGAAATCCTGCCATTCGGCATTCTGCTGGGGGGCATTATCTGCTTCTGGCGGCTAACCCGTTCGTCCGAACTGATTGTAGCGCGGGCGTCTGGTATTTCGGCATGGCAGTTTCTTGCCGCTCCACTGGCGTGCGCCATTCTTATTGGCACGGTCGCCACCAGCATGGTTTCCCCCCTTTCCTCCGCCATGTATCGCCGGGCCGAAGAACTGGACCAGCAGTATTTGCGTTCAGGCGGGGGGCCACTCAGCCTGTCCAGCGGCTCCCTTTGGCTCCGGCAGGCAGATACGCAATATGACCCGCATGGAGAGGCCATACTCCATGCGGGCGGCGTACAGGTAAAAGAGGGGGAACTGCATATTCGCAATGTCAGCATTTTTCGGCTGGATCATGACGACAAGCTGATGATGCGAATCGAAGCCCCCGATGGGTATCTGAAAAATGCCGGGTGGGAGCTCAGATACGCCTCCGAGGTCAGGCCTAACAGCGTTCTGCACCCCGTTGGCACCGTTACCCTCCCCACAACGCTGACGCTGGAACGGGTGCAAGAGAGCTTTGCCTCCCCCGATGCGCTCTCCGTCTGGACATTGCCGGGCTTTATAACCCAGTTGGAACATTCAGGATTTTCGTCAATACGTCACCGTATTCATTTTCAATCTCTTCTGGCATTACCTATGCTTGCGGGCACCATGGCGCTGGTTTCCGCTGGCTTTTCCATGCGTCCTTCACGCCGGGGTGGCGTGGCCAAAATGGTTGGGTCTGGTGTTCTGGCGGGTTTTCTGCTTTTCACCATATCCAAAGTCGCTGAACAGCTTGGTAAGTCAGGGGCACTGCCGCCGGTACTGGCTGCGTGGGCGCCTACCCTTGCCGGGCTTTGCCTTGCTATTGCATTACTTCTTCATCTGGAGGATGGCTGATTGATCGTGGCGCTCCGGCCTTTTTGCAGCGCCCTGCTGCGCCGCCGCTCTGCCCTTAGTGCTGCAACCGCACTGGGGAGTGTTGCGGCATGTCTGGTGGTCAGCCACCCCAAAACGGCCTTCGCCCAGTTCAGACCACAGCCCATGCACCTCAATACCGGGCGGCCGACCTCCTCCAACGACCCGGCCACCTTTCAGGCCGACAAGGTTGATTATAACGACGTAGAACACACCGTTACGTGGACCGGGAACGTGCAGGTCTGGCAGGGTGACCGTGTTCTGCGGGCCGACAAGATTGTGTATGATAAAGATACGGGTGTCATGGCGGCCCGTGGACATGTGGCGACCATTCAGTCCGATGGTTCAGTCATGTACGCCCATTATGCGGAACTGACGGGCGGCATGAAGGATGGCATCATGCTGCACGTCAACGCCAACATGCCGGACAATGCCAAAATGGCGGCCAACGGCGTGCGGCGTACAGGCGGCAAGATTAACGACCTGAGCCGCGTTGTGTACACGGCCTGCGAAATCTGCGAAAAAGACAAAACCCGTCCGCCCTTCTGGCAGTTCCGCGCCTTTAATGGCACGCAGGACCTCGAACACCAGAAAATAGACTTCCGCGATGCCTATCTGGACATCATGGGTGTGCCGGTCGTCTATCTTCCCTATTTTTCTATGACCGACCCTTCCGCCAAGCGGCGTAGCGGTTTTCTCATGCCCGGCATCACCCCGCATGACCGCTACTTGGGGACGTATTTCACCATTCCCTATTACTGGGTCATCAACAACCAGTCTGACATGACTGTTCAGGGCCTGTTCGCCACCAAAACGGGGCCTCAGCTCAGTGCGCTGTATCGCAACCGCCTCAATTTTGGCCAGTTGAACATCCGTGGGGGCATTGCGTATGACACCCACAGAGCACAGACCTACACCAACAGCTTTGGCGTAGAAGAACGCAGTGGGGGCAACCACGGTGTACAGGGCCATGTGTTTGCCAGCGGCAACTTCTCCATAGACCGCTACTGGCGGGGTGGGGCCAACATCAACCTCGCCAGTTCGGCCAACTATATGCGTGACTACCGCGTGCAGGGATATGGGGCGGATACCCTCAATTCCAACGCTTATCTGGAAGGTTTTGGCACCGGCTCCTACACCCGTCTGGATGGACAGTACTATCAAGGGCTGAACCAGGGTGTCATTCACAACGCGGACCTGCCGCTTGTTCTGCCGCGTTTTACGTACAACTTTACAGGGCAGCCGGATATTCTGGGTGGGCGTCTGAGCGTCAACACAACAGACTTCAACGTCAAGCGTGATAACGGGGTGTCCGACCAGCGCGGGGAACTCCAGCTAAACTGGAACCGCCCATTCCACACCAAAATGGGCCAGCAGTTCCTGCTGACCTTGCGGTTGGATTCAATGGTGTATCGCGCGCGCAAGCTGTACCAGCAGCCAACATATTACAACACAGCCCGCACCTCCGTGAGCGGGCAGGTTCTGCCAACCATTGCGCTTAAAACCAACTGGCCTTTTGTGCGCACCTTCGAACATGGCCGTGGCACACAGCTTATCGAACCGATCGTGCAGGGAATCTATGCGCCCAACACGGGCGGCGGGCTAAACGATCTGATCCCCAACGAAGACAGCATGAGCTACGAATTTACCGACAGCACGCTGTTCTCCCTCAACCGCTACCAAGGCACGGACAGGCTGGATGGCGGGTTACGCGGCAACGTGGGTATTCATGCCAACTGGACATGGGACGGGCATATTGTAGACCTGCTGGCCGGGGAAAGTTTTCAGGAACACATAACGCGTGACATGCTCCCCTATTCCGGCCTGAACCACCATGCGTCGGATGTAGTGGCCCGCGCGCGCGTCATTCCTAACCAGTATTTTGACTTTACGGCCCGTATGCGGCTGGACCCGCATACAACCAAAATCAACTTTGGCGATGCGCTCTTCAGCGCCGGTATTCCGCACTTCCGCCTACGCGGCGGTTATGTGTACGAACCCGTGACCCCCTACTATTATTTTGCAACCAATTACCGGGCCTATTCCCCCAACCAGCTTTACACGACCAAAACCAGCGAACTGAGTGGTGGTGTCTCCGTGGACTGGGACAACTGGCACGCTTCCGGCTTTGCCCGGCGCAGCCTGTCCCGCAAGGATTTCGTCTCGTTGGGTGGGGACTTCGGATATGTGAACGACTGTTTCGGTATCGACTTCCTATACATGAAGCAATACACCACCATTGGTGGGGAGCAGCGTAACTCGACCTATCTGGTCACCGTCAGCCTCAAAACACTCGGGGCTTTTGGGCTTAAGTAAGAACTGCTTCAAAAATAGTGCCATCTCCGGTATCAGAAACAGATCGTTCTGATATGGCAGAAAGCTGAAAGACCGTTCCGTATGCGTCTGCGCTCCTTAACATTGGCTTGTTGTTCTCTTACTGCGCTGACCCTCCCGGTCTGTGTGGCTCCTCCCGCCGTGCAGGCGGCGACCCACCACCGTGCCGCCCCCGCCGCCAAAACACCGGCGGCCCCAGCGCAGCCAGAACCGGATGATATGATCATTGCGGTTGTAAACAGCATTCCACTGACCAAAAGAGACGTGGACAACCGTGGCAAACTCTTTGCGCTCTCAACGGGCCTACCTGTATCCGATGATCTGATGGCCCGCCTGCGTCCGCAGATTATCCGCCAGATGATTGATGAAAAACTGCGCACGCAGGAAATCCTGAGCCGCCACATCAACATCGCCCCCGAGCAGATAGCCGCCGCCATTGGGAATATTGAAAAACGCAACGGTATGCCCGAAGGCACCCTGCGCAGCCACCTTGCGCAGGACGGCGTTTCTCTCACCACGCTCATCGACCAGTTGCGCGTGCAGATCGGCTGGATTCAGGTTCTGCGGCAGGAGCTGGGACCACGCTCGCGCGTTTCCGCTGGTGATATTGCCCAGCGTCAGGCCGCCCTGAAGCGTGAAGAAGGCCGCACCGAGTACGAAATTAGCGAAATTTTCGTCAAGGTAGACGACCCCCGCCATGCGGAAGAAGAACTGGCCTTTACCAACACGGTTATTGAGGAACTCCGCAAAGGGGCCCCCTTCCCCATTGTTGCGGCGCAGTTCTCCCAAAGTCAGACTGCACTGGATGGCGGCTCCATGGGCTGGGTGCAGGAGGATGAACTGGACCCAAGCGTGGTCGATATTGTCCGGCAGATGCCTGTGGGCGTTGGCGCTGTTTCCAACCCCATTACCGTCCCCGGTGGGTTCCTTATTGTCACATTGAATGGCAAGCGGATCATCGGTAAGGAAATGGGCCACATGATTAACATTCGGCAGGCCTTCCTGCCGTTTGAAACACCATTGGACCCCCAGCACGTCACGCCGCAGCAGGAGGCCGCCCTGCAGAAGGCCATGCAGGTCATTCAGTCCACCCATAATTGCGAAGCCATGGAAGCGGTGAATAAAGCAGAAGGGGAAAAACGCCCCTCTGATCCGGGTGAACTGCCGCTTGAACGCCTGAACCCTCAGATGCAGGCTGTTCTGGCTGAATTGCCTATTGGTCAGGTTTCCCGCCCCATGGTCTCGCGCGACGGGATTGATCTGCTTATGGTCTGCTCCAAAACGGAGAAGAACTTTTCCAACCGCTCCCCCAGCGAAATTGCAGATCAGTTAATGAACGAACGCGTGGAGCAGGCAGCCCGCCAGTTGGATAGCGACCTGCACCGCCGCGCCATGATTGACCTGCACGTAAAACTGAAAGGGGCATAACCCTGCCTCCTGAATTGGAAAGCCTGCGCGACGTTATTCGCCGGCACGAGTTGGATGCCCGCAAGGCTCTTGGCCAGCACTTCCTGCTAGATCCGGGCATTACTGACCATATTGCGGCCCTTGCTGGCTCCCTGCTTGGCAAGCATGTAGTGGAAGTCGGTCCGGGTCCGGGGGGACTCACACGCTCTTTGCTCGCTGCCGGTGCCAACACGGTTACGGCTGTGGAACTGGATACGCGCGCCGTGGCGGTTATTCAGGAGCTCGCCCAGTTTTACCCTGATCGGTTACGCGTGGTTGAGGCAGACGCCCTCAAGCGTGACCTGACAACACTATGCCCTGCCCCACGGCAGGTCGTTGCCAATCTGCCTTACAATGTTGCCACGCCCTTGCTCATAGGCTGGCTACGGCAAGGCCGAGCATGGGAACGACTGACCCTTATGTTCCAGCTTGAGGTGGCCGAACGCATTTGCGCAGCCCCGGATAGCGCACATTATGGTCGTCTGGCCGTGTTAAGCCAATGGTGCGCAGATTGCGCCGTTGTCATGAAGTTGCCGCCGGGGGCTTTTACCCCGCCGCCTGCCGTCTGGTCTGCTGTAGCCAGCATTACCCCCCATGCCAACCAGCCTTCCCCGGCTTTGTTCAAAGCCATGGAACGCGTCACGGCAGCAGCATTTGGGCAGCGCCGCAAAATGCTGCGTGGCTCTCTAAAAAGCCTGAATGGTGAAAAGCTGCTGGCCGCAGCCGATATTGACGGCACCCGCCGTGCCGAAACCCTGACCATTGCAGAGTTCGACCGGCTTGCAAACGCACATCTGGCCCTTAGCAGCTAGACGTTTTGGCGCGTTCTGCATCCACCATGTAATCACGCGTATAAGGCACAGCACTGATGGAAGGCGAAAGCTGCAACTGGAAGTTCATGTGCCCTTGCACGCGGAAGGCCAGTTCCGCCGCCGTCAGATAGAATTCAAACATTCTGGCAAAGCGTTCATCATACATCGCCACGGCGTCCGCACGTTTGGCCTCAAACCGCTCACGCCAGATCGCGATTGTTCTGGCGTAATGCAGGCGCAGGATCTCACAATCCGTCACCCATAGACCGGTTTGCTGAACGGCAGAAAACACTTCGCTCAGCGCGGGGGAGTACCCACCGGGGAAGATGTATTTGTTCATCCACGGGTTGGTCGTACCCGGCTCATCGCTTCGGCCAATGGAGTGCAGCAGGGCTATGCCATCTTCTTTCAGACTTTTGCGAAGGGTCTCAAAAAACGTCTTGTAGTGTCCGACGCCAACATGTTCGAACATGCCGACCGAAACAATCCGGTCGAACTTACGCTGCAAATGGCGATAATCCAGCAGTTCAAAACGAACACGATCTTCCAGCCCCGCATCCTGTGCCCGCTTGCGTGCAAAAGACAACTGCTCTTCCGAGAGGGTAATGCCGGTTACAACTGCGCCATAATCTTTGGCCAGTGTCAGCGCCATCCCTCCCCAACCGCAGCCAATATCCAGCACTTCCAGCCCCGGCTGGTCGAGTTTGAGTTTGGAGGCAATATGGTGCTTCTTGGCTTCCTGCGCCTCGTCCAGAGTTTCCTGCCCGGTGCGGAAATAGGCGCAGGAATATTGCCAGTCCTTATCCAGGAACAATGCGTACAGGCTGTTACCCAGATCATAATGGTGGGCCACATTTTGCCGGGAACGAGACGCCGAGTTGAACTGAATCCAGCCACGCCGCACATAGCGCAATGCTGCAGAAAGCTGCTCAGTCACATGCCCAGAGGGGTTCATGGCGTTCAGCATCAGCAGATCCAGCAGATCGTAGAGCGTACAATCCAGCGGCTCCAGCAAGCCGTTCATGTAGGCCTCGCCAAAAGCAAGCCCCGGATTAAAAACCAGAGAGCGGACGGCTGCCGTGTTTTTTAAATGCACGCCTGCCTGCGGGCCGGGCTTTGTACCCCTGTAGGCGGTGGTTGTGCCATCCGGCCACATCACACGCAGGGAACCGGATTCCACAAAATGCCGTAAGATCGGGTCTAGAAGGCGTTTCATGCAAAAGTTTCCCTATGTTTGAATGTCCTGTGACTACATAGAACGAAACGGGCAAACGGCCAAAAAAAAGGACCGGCCAAAAGCCGATCCTCTTTTTATAACCTCGCAAGAGCGAAAAATCAGGCAGTTGCGTCCTGAGTTTCGGCATCTTCTGCGTCAGCAACAATTTCGCCTTCAACGAAAGCTTCGTCGCCAGCCAGAGTTGCTTCTTCTTCCACGGAGGTCGCTTCGCCACGTGCCTGACGTTCAGCTTCTTCCTGCGAACGGGCAACGTTAACGATAACAGACACCACCACTTCCGGGTGCAGGGCAACCTTAACTTCGTACAGCCCCAGAGACTTGATGGGGTGTGCAAGGGAGACCTGCTGGCGGGAGATGGTGAACCCAGCTTCCGACACGGACTGCGCAACATCGCGGGTGCTCACGGAGCCATACAGGCTGCCGCTGTCACCAGCCTGACGGATCAGGACAACAGCCAGACCTTCCATCCGTTCGGACAGACGTTCTGCTTCTTCACGATTCTTGATGTTCTGCGCTTCGAGCTGAGCCCGTTCGCGGTCAAAACGGGCACGGTTGGCTTCGTTCGCACGAATAGCCATACCCTGCGGCAGCAGGTAGTTACGGGCATAACCCGGACGAACCTTAACCGCGTCACCCATCTGCCCCAGATGCGCAACGCGCTGGAGCAGGATTACTTCTGTAGCAGCCATGGTTGTTCCCCTCAGCTTACAACGTAAGGAAGCAGAGCCAGGAAGCGGGCACGCTTGATAGCCTGTGCCAGTTCACGCTGCTTTTTTGCGGAAACCGCCGTAATACGGCTCGGCACGATCTTTCCACGTTCGGAAAGGAAACGGCTGAGAAGACGCACGTCCTTGTAGTCGATCTTCGGCGCGTTGGGGCCGGAGAACGGGCAGGACTTGCGACGACGGTAGAACGGACGACGAGCGCCAACAGCCGGACGACGGGCGGCGGGATTGATTTCTGTGGTTTCAGACATCTAGATTACTCCGCTGCGTTTTCGGACTGTTCAGCAGGCCGGTCGTCGCCACCGCGACGGCCACCGCGACCGCTTTCAAAGCGACCACCGGACGGCTTGGCGCCACCACGGAAGCCGCGTTCGCCGCGATCATCACCCTTGCGGGACAGAACGGGGGACGGAGCTTCGTCAATTTCATCCACCCGCAGCGTCAGCAGACGCAGGATGTCTTCATTGAGGGAAAGCTGGCGTTCAATTTCCTTAAGCAGCTCGGAACGCACTTCCAGACCCAGAAGGGCGTAGTGGCCCTTGCGGTTCTTTTTGATGCGGTAAGCGAGGCTACGCAGGCCCCAGTATTCGCGCTTGCGAACGGCACCGCCGTCTGCTTCGATCTGAGCGGCAATACCGTCCAGAATCGCGTCCACCTGCTGCTGAGAAATATCATTACGTGCAATAAGCACGCTTTCATAAAGTGGCATGTTTGCTCCCTTCGGATACAATCAACCCCTCCGCGCCGAACCCTTTCGGACAGCGGGGTTCCTGAACAGGCCAGAAACCAAGGGTATAGCCGGACCAATGCCTGAGCCCGGCAGGGAAAGGGAGTGTCAACCACACCCTGCCCAAAAATGCAAGAATTTTAGCAGCGCAGATGTGCCGGAATATCCAGACCAAGGCGGTCTGGCACATCCCATTCCTCCTCCACGCGCCGGATAACCTCAAACCCCATCTGTTTATACAGGGGCAGAGCGCGGGGATGGTCGGCGGTACAGGTGTTAACCCGGACTGTTTTGGGGCCATAAGCCCATGCCCGGCGCAAAACCCCATCCAGAAAAGCCCGGCCGACACCCTGCCCTATGGCTTCGGGCAGCAGACCAAAGTAGGCCAGATTAATATCCTGCGGGTCAGTCAGATTGAGTTCATAGAACCCACGGATGAGTCCCCGCTCCCGCAACAGGCCAATTTTTATGGGAGCAGTTGCCAGCAGCCGCCCCAACGCCTTGTCGGACAGAACCTGCCGCATCCACCAACAACAGTTCCGGCCAACGCCGTAATGCAGGGTACGATATTGAGTAACGGAAAGATGCACATCATCTTCAAGCACCCACCCTTGCGGCAAAGCCAATGCGGGCGTTGCAGGTGGGTGGCCCATACGCATGAAAGTGACCAGCACTTTCATGCGCGTAACAGGCTGAAGAAAACCTAGATCAGTTATCATCCAGGAAGGAACGCAGCTTGCGGCTACGGCTGGGGTGCTTGAGCTTACGCAGCGCCTTGGCCTCAATCTGACGAATACGCTCGCGGGTCACATTGAACTGCTGCCCCACCTCTTCCAGCGTATGGTCGGTATTCATACCAATACCAAAGCGCATACGCAGAACGCGCTCTTCACGCGGCGTCAGAGACGCCAGAACACGCGTTGTGGCTTCACGCAGATTGGTCTGAATAGCGGCATCCAAGGGGATAACCGCTGACTTATCTTCGATAAAGTCACCAAGATGGCTGTCTTCCTCATCCCCGATTGGGGTTTCGAGAGAAATCGGCTCCTTGGCGATCTTGAGCACCTTGCGCACTTTTTCAAGCGGCATACCAAGCTTCTCGGCCAGCTCTTCCGGTGCAGGTTCCCGACCAATCTCATGCAACATCTGGCGCGAGGTGCGAACCAGCTTGTTGATGGTCTCGATCATATGCACCGGAATACGAATGGTGCGGGCCTGATCGGCGATGGAGCGCGTAATGGCCTGCCGGATCCACCATGTGGCGTAAGTGGAGAACTTGTAGCCACGGCGGTATTCAAATTTGTCCACCGCCTTCATCAGGCCAATGTTGCCTTCCTGAATCAGGTCAAGGAACTGGAGGCCGCGGTTGGTGTACTTTTTGGCAATGGAAATAACCAGCCGCAGGTTGGCCTCAATCATTTCCTTCTTGGCGCGCGCAGAGTCCCGCTCACCACGGGCGACCGTCGCATAAACACGCCGGAATTCACCAATTGGCAGCCCGGTTTCCTGCGCCAGACCGGCCACATTGTTCCGCAGGTCAATAACAGTTGCGGCATGCTTGGCCACAAAATTCTTCCAGGACCGTCCCGGCAGGGCGGAAGCCATGTCCATCCAGCCCGGATCCAGCTCGCGACCACGGTATTTCAGCAGGAAGTCATCACGGGAGACGCGGCAGCTTTCCGCCAGACGGAGCATACGCCCTTCCAGCATGTTCAACCGCTGGAACATCTGCTTGAGCTGAGCCACCAGATCTTCAATCCGGTTGTTGTGCAGGTGAACCTGCTCAACCTTGCTCACCAACTGGTCACGCAGCGCGATATAATTTTCCTCGAACGCACCATCCACATCTTCGCCCGAAGTCAGGGCTTCAATGCGCTGGACCTGCAATTTACGCAGGGCTTCATACAGCGGTTCGATTTCAGCAAAATGCGCGAGAATTTCCGGCTTCAGTTTTTCTTCCAGCGCAGAAAGGGAAAGGCCACTGCCTTCGCCCTCAATATCGCCTTCGGATTCGGTATCCGGCTCTTCCGCCTCTTCGGTTTCGGCTTCAGAGTCGGCAAAGCCTTCACCGCCTTCAGCCCCTTCTTCCATCGGGCCGCCACTCTGCATGGCTTCAAGGTCCACAATGTCACGCAGCAGCATTTCATTGTTACGGATCTTTTCGTGCCACGAGATAATGGCGCGGAAGGTCAGCGGGCTTTCGCACAGGCCGCCGATCATTTCGTCCCGGCCAGCCTCGATCCGCTTCGCAATGGCAATTTCGCCCTCGCGGGAAAGCAGTTCGACGGTCCCCATTTCGCGCAGATACATGCGAACCGGGTCATCCGTACGACCGGCACTTTCGTTCACATTCCCTGCGGCAGGGCTTTCGGCGTCAGCTTCGGCTTCGGGCTCGTCCTCGTCCGATTCTTCGTCTTCTTCGACGGGTTTCTGAGCTTCGCCTTCTTCGCTCTCTTCGTTTTCAACAACCTGGATGCCCATTTCGGACAGGACGGCCATAATGTCCTCGATCTGTTCGGAGGACATTTTATCCTGCGGCAGAACGGCATTCAGCTCATCAAACGTGATGCATCCGCGCTCGCGCCCCTTTGCGATCAGCTTTTTGACCGCGGATGACTGAGTATCCAACAGGTTGGCATCACCATCCTGTTCCTGCGCTGCGTTCGTTGATGCCGTTTTTGTCGCCATGCCAGACCTGCTCCTCCCCCCATCTGTATCCTGACGGGATACAGAACGACCAGTTTACCACACTATACTGTTCACGTTATTCGGGGCGGGCAGGACGTGGGATATACTGAGCGTGAAGTCAAGAGGAACACGCTCAGGAACATTCAATCTCAGTTCAGATATCCGCATCATCCAGACCGCCACGGCGCAGGCGCTCCATGGCCTCCAGCCGCGCCTGTAATCTTTGCCACTGGCCGGTATCTCCCGTTTTTTCCGAAAAAAAACGGGCCACATCGTCCGTCACCTCACGCACAAACTGGTCACGGTACAACAAGCCGTAAAAATGCCACCATCGTGTTCTGGCAGCAACAGTTTCCACGTCCCCGTGGCTCAGCCCCGTGCCATCAACACGCATGAGCGGGGCCAGAGTTGCTTCCTGTCCGTGCTCCCCCAGCCATGTTCGCAGGTCATCACCCGTTGCGGGCAACTGACCATCGGCCGACAAATCCAGAAGCACACCCCGCAATGGCGCAAAATCCACTGGTAAGTCAAGGCGGCACAGGGCTTCTTCCACTTCTGCCACCAGTTGCGGGTGGTCCACCAGCAGGAGCAGCATGAGCCGCTGCAACTCCCGCACATGGTCCATATCCACCGTGTGCGTGTCCTGCACAGCGCCCGGCGCAGCAAAACTGGGAGAACCTCCCTTCTGCCGCCCTTTTCCCTTTGAGCGGAACGTTGCAAAAAAACGATCCAACAGCGTTGCACGATATTCCGAGGCAAGAGCCTTGTCCGGAATGAGGGCGGCAACATCCGTCAGTCTGCGCCGCAGGGCTGCCCGCTCCTCCGGCCCCGGGTTGGTCACACCTCCGACCAGCAGATCGAACAGCACGCTAGACAGGGGAGAGGCTTCCGCAAAAAATTCAGCAACAAACTGCGCACCACGCTGGCGCACCAGACTATCCGGGTCCTCCCCGTCTGGCAGCAGGCAAATCCGCAATGTGTGGTCTGGCGCCAGCAAAGGCAGACCGGTTTCCGCCGCTTTAACCGCTGCCCGACGCCCTGCGCCATCCCCATCAAAACACAGAATGGGTGCACGATCGACCTGCCAGAGCACCTCAAGCTGCTCCGGCGTAAGGGCCGTACCCAGTGGCGCCACAGCCCCCGTAAACCCTGCCTGATGCAAGGCTATGACATCCATATACCCTTCCACCACAATCAGGTCCGGGGCCACCATACCCTTGGGTCTTGGCGCCCGCACGGCCGCACGGGCCCGATCTAGCCCGAACAGCAACCGCCGCTTGGAAAAAAGCGGCGTTTCCGGCCCATTCAGATATTTGGGCTGCCCATCCCCCAGAATACGCCCACCAAAAGAGACCAGACGCCCCTTGCGGTCCCGAATGGGAAAGGTCACGCGCCCCCAGAACAACTCCCCTTTGGGCCGCCCCTCCTCATCAATCCGCATCAACCCGGCTTCGGCCATCTGCTCGGACGTAATACCCTGCGGCGCCAAGGCTTCAACCAAATGCCCACGGCCCGCGCTGGCCCAGCCCAACCCAAAGGCGGTTATGGTCTCTCGCGTTAGTCCCCGTCCCAGCAGATACTCCAGCCCGGCCCGGCCCTCCGGCCTGTAAAGTGCGGCAGACCATACGGCCTGTGCGGCCTCCAACACGTCCTCCAAAGAGCGGACATGCGCCACCTGCTCACGCGTGGCACGGCTATCCTTGGGCACCTCCATGCCTACAGCGGCGGATAATTCCTCCACCGCCTCGGGAAAATTCTTCCCCTCCATCTGCATGACAAAAGAGATGACATCTCCATGCACCCCACAGCCAAAGCAGTGGAAATGATCGTCATACACGTAAAAAGAGGGGGTCTTCTCCCCATGAAACGGGCAGCACCCCTTCCAGTTACGGCCAGAGCGGGCGAGTTTGACCCTACGCCCGATAACGGACGTTATGGGAGTACGCGCCCGCAGTTCATCCAAAAAATTGGAATCAATGGCCATTGGGGTCTGCCGTCACACTACGCCTTAGCCCAACCGTGCTTTTACGGCAGCACTGGCGCGCCCCATATCCAGCGCTGCGCCAAATTTACCTTTGAGCACACCCATGACCTTGCCCATGTCCTTCATGGAGGCTGCACCGGTGCTGGCAATGGCTTCTTCTACTGCGCTGTTCAGGGTTGCCTCATCCAGTTCAGGCGGCAGGTAAGCGCGAATAACGGCAATTTCCGCTTCTTCCTTATCCGCCAGTTCCGGACGCCCGGCTTCGCGGTAGAGGTTGGCGGATTCCGTGCGGGACTTAATCATCCCGCGCAGGGCGGAAATGCCTTCGTCCTCGCTCAGCCCTTCGTTCCCCTTCGCACGGCCTGCAATTTCCACGTCCTTGAGCTTGGCCGTAATCATGCGAATGGTAGCAACACGCGCGCTTTCGCCCGCCTTCATTGCCGTTTTCAGATCTGCCATCAGGCTTTCACGAAGGGTCATACTTCTCTACGCTCCATCTCTGCTGTATTGGTATTTCGGTCGGCACCATATCACTCGCCACGGCAAAAAACAGGTACTCCGTGATACGGCACGCAGCCTTCTGGGAATAAACTTCCCACCGGACGCACTGTCCCTACGCGCTATGTGGGAAATTTCTTCCCACCCGCATGACATGCTGCTAAAAGAGCGCTCCGGGAGGAACCAGTTCGCACATGCCCATGTCAATCGACTCCATTATCGCCCGCATAGGCGGTCCGGAAGCCACAGCGCGACTGACCGGCGTTGGCACCGAGGCCATTCGCAAATGGCGGCAGGCGCAGGCCATTCCCTCCCGCCACTGGCCGGCCATTGCCCACGCCACGGGTCTTTCCCTTCAGGACCTCCAGCCCGCACCCGCAGTTACAGACAGACCCTCCCCGCTTGCGGGAGGCAGCCAGACAGGATCATCCATGCCTCAAGCCCGCCCGGATGGCGCGACCGCCGCTCTTGTTCTCGCAGATGGCAGCGTATTGTGGGGGAAAGGCTTTGGCGCCTTCACACCCAAGCCCGCCATTGGGGAAATCTGCTTTTCCACCGGCATGACCGGGTATCAGGAAACCCTGACCGACCCCTCCTTTGCCGGGCAGATCATTACCTTCACCTTCCCGCATATCGGCAATGTCGGCACAAATGCGGAAGATGACGAAGCTGCGCGCCCCTTCGCCCTTGGGCTGGTGGTCAAGGAAGACCCGACCGAACAGGCAAACTGGCGCGCCACCAGCAGCCTTGACGCATGGCTGAAGCAGAACGGAATGCCCGGCATTGCCGGCGTGGACACCCGCAGCCTGACCCTGAAAATCCGTGATGGTGGCGCACAGACCGCAGCCCTCGTATTCCCTGCTGATGGCAAGTTCGACCTGGACGCCATTGCCGCAGAAGTGGCCGCATGGCCGGGCTTGGAAGGCATGGACCTTGCCAAGGAAGTCACCTGTGCAGCGCCCTATGACTGGTCGGAAGGTGTGTGGTCGTGGCCCAACGGCACCGCAACCCCCACAGGCCGCCGCCGCAAGGTTGTGGCCGTGGATTACGGAGCAAAACGCAACATTCTGCGCTGCCTTGTAAGCGCTGGCTGCGACGTGACCGTAGTGCCCGCCACAACCACGGGTGAGCAGATCCTCGCCCTTAAGCCCGAAGGCGTGTTCCTCTCCAACGGTCCGGGCGACCCGGCAGCCACCGCCACCTACGCCGTGCCTGCCATCCGCACCGTACTGGAAGCAGGCATACCGCTGTTTGGCATCTGCCTTGGCCACCAGCTGCTGGCGCAGGCTCTTGGGGCCAAAACCTACAAGATGGAACGCGGCCACCGCGGTGCCAACCAGCCTGTGCAGGACCTTGCAACCGGCAAGGTGGAAATTACCAGCCAGAACCACGGTTTTGCCGTGGATGCCAAAACCCTGCCCGAGAACGCACACGTCACCCATGTCAGCCTGTTTGACGGGTCAAACGAAGGACTAGCGTCCGACAAATACGCGGCCTTTTCCGTACAGTATCACCCCGAGGCAAGCCCCGGCCCGTCGGACAGCTTTTATCTGTTTGAACGGTTTGTCACCCTGATCGACACCAACGGCGTCAAGCACTAACAGGACCGAACGCATCATGCCCAAACGGACAGACATCCGCTCCATCCTCATCATCGGCGCCGGTCCCATTGTTATCGGTCAGGCGTGCGAGTTCGACTATTCCGGCGCACAGGCCTGCAAGGCCCTGCGGGAAGAAGGGTACCGGGTTATTCTGGTCAACTCCAACCCCGCCACCATCATGACCGACCCCGGCCTTGCGGACGCCACCTATGTGGAGCCCATTACGCCGGAAGTGGTCGAGCGCATTATCCTCAAGGAAAAACCCGACGCAGTGCTGCCCACCATGGGCGGGCAGACGGCCCTGAACACAGCCATGGCACTCCATGCTTCGGGCTTTCTGGAAAAACACAATGTTGAGCTGATTGGCGCCAAGGCCGAGGTGATCGACCGTGCGGAAGATCGCCAGAAATTCCGCGAGGCCATGGACGCCATTGGCATTGAAAGCCCGCGCAGCTTTATTGCCCACACGCTGGCCGAAGCGCACGAAGCGCTCAAGCAGATTGGCTTCCCCACCATTATCCGCCCTTCCTTTACCATGGGCGGCTCGGGCGGTGGTATTGCCTACAACCGTGAAGAGTTCGAGCGGATTGTCCTGTCCGGTCTGGATGCCTCCCCCACCACGGAAGTGCTGGTTGAGGAATCCGTACTGGGCTGGAAAGAGTATGAAATGGAAGTTGTGCGCGACACGGCGGACAACTGCATCATCATCTGCTCGATCGAAAACATCGACCCCATGGGCATCCATACGGGTGACTCCATTACCGTAGCCCCTGCCCTTACGCTGACCGACAAGGAATACCAGCGTATGCGCGATGCCTCGCTGGCCTGCCTGCGTGCCATTGGGGTGGAAACGGGCGGTTCCAACGTGCAGTTCGGCGTAAACCCCGCCGATGGCCGCATGGTTGTGATTGAGATGAACCCCCGCGTCTCGCGCTCCTCGGCTCTGGCATCCAAAGCCACCGGCTTCCCCATTGCCAAGGTCGCTGCCAAGCTGGCCGTGGGTTACACGCTGGATGAGCTGAAAAACGACATCACGCGCACAACTCCTGCCTCCTTTGAGCCGACCATTGACTACGTTGTGGTCAAGATTCCGCGCTTTACGTTTGAAAAATTCCCCGGCGCACCGGCCCTGCTCTCCACTTCCATGAAGTCGGTTGGGGAAGCCATGGCCATTGGCCGCTCCTTCCCCGAAGCGCTCCAGAAGGGCCTGCGCTCGATGGAAACCGGCCTGCATGGACTGGACCCCGTGGAAGTTCCCGGCGATGGGGGTGAAGATGCCTTCCGCGCAGCACTCTCCCAGCCTCGGCCGGAGCGTATTCTCATGGCTGCACAGGCACTGCGGGCTGGCCTGTCGGTTGAGGCCATTCACGAAGCCTGCAAGTTTGAGCCGTGGTTCCTGCGTGAGATGGAAAAAATCATCCATGCCGAGCGCGAAGTCGAACACCACGGCCTGCCCAAGGATGCCCAGAGCCTGCGCCGCCTTAAAGCCCTTGGCTTTTCAGACGTGCAGCTCTCCCGCCTGTCCGGCACACAGCCTGAAGAGGTTGCCCTGCTCCGCACGGAAGCAGGCGTTACGCCGGTTTACCGCAGGATTGACACCTGCGCGGGTGAGTTCGCCTCGGCCACGCCCTATATGTATTCCAGCTACGAAGGGCATTTTGCGCCGCCGATTTGTGAATCGGACCCGACTGACCGCGAAAAGATTGTCATCCTTGGTGGTGGCCCCAACCGGATTGGTCAGGGCATCGAGTTTGACTACTGCTGCGTTCATGCCGCTTACGCTTTGCGTGAGGCCGGGTATGAAACCATTATGGTCAACTGCAACCCCGAGACGGTCTCGACCGACTATGACACATCTGACCGTCTGTATTTTGAACCGCTGACGGCGGAAGACGTGATCTCCCTTATCCGCTGCGAACAGCGTAAGGGGACGGTCAAAGGCTGCATCGTGCAGTATGGTGGGCAGACCCCGCTCAAGCTCTCCCGCGCGCTGGAAGCTGCGGGTATTCCGCTGCTGGGCACCCCTGCAGACGCTATTGACCGTGCAGAAGACCGCGAGCGCTTCCAGGCCATGCTGCACAAGCTTGGCCTCCGCCAGCCTGAAAATGGCATTGCCCGCACGCCTGAAGAAGCCGAACAGGTAGCCGAACAGGTGGGTTACCCCGTCGTCGTACGCCCCTCCTATGTTCTGGGCGGCCGGGCCATGGAAATTGTTTACGACCGCGCCTCCCTCCAGCGTTACATGCGTGACGTGCTGCGGGTGGCCGGGCACGAAATTTCCTCTGGCCCGATCCTGCTTGACCGCTACCTGAACGAAGCGATTGAAGCGGACGTGGACTGCATTGCCGATGGCACGGACGTGTACGTGGCCGGGGTTATGGAGCACATTGAGGAAGCGGGTATTCACTCGGGCGACAGCGCTTGCGCCCTGCCGCCTTATACCCTCTCCCCCGCCATTGTGACCGAGCTTAAGGCCCAGACCGAAGCCATGGCCCGCGAGCTTGGCATTGTGGGGCTGATGAACGTCCAGTACGCCATCAAGGATCAGGAGATCTTTGTGCTCGAGGTCAATCCTCGCGCCTCGCGCACCGTACCGTTCGTGGCCAAGGCGACGGGTGTTCCGGTTGCCAAAATTGGCGCACGCGTTATGGCGGGCAGCAAGCTCTCCACCTTCAATCTGGATGACCGGGCCGTAGTGCCGCATGTTGCGGTTAAGGAAGCGGTGTTCCCTTTCAACCGCTTTGCGGAAGTGGACACCATCCTTGGGCCGGAAATGCGCTCCACGGGTGAGGTCATGGGGCTGGATACGTCGTTCGAGCGGGCCTTTGCCAAGTCCCAGCTTGGCGCTGGCGTACGCCTGCCCATGAGTGGCACGGTGTTCCTGTCCGTGCGCGAAAGCGACAAGCCACAACTGCCGCCTCTTGGCCGCCTGCTGGCTTCCATGGGCTTCAAGATCGTGGCCACACGGGGCACCGCACGCAAGCTGCGTGAGTCCGGCATTGAGGTAAACGTGGTCAACAAGGTGCTGGAAGGCCGCCCGCACTGCGTGGACGCCATTCGCTCTGGCGAAGTGCAGATGGTCATTAATACAGCGCAGGGTGCACAGTCGGTGGCGGACAGTTTTGACATCCGCCGCTCCGCCCTTGTGCTGGGCGTGCCCCACTACACCACCATGGCGGGCGCACGGGCTGCAATCCATGCGATTGCGGCAATGCGTGAAGGACCGCTTGATGTTGCGCCACTTCAGTCATACTTTAGTGGTTCGTTCTGAACGCACAGGGGTGGCCTGACCGGCCATCCCTCCGTTCTCCATGCCGGGCCAAACCCCACATGCGTGAGGCGTCACCCGACGCGATTATTGATGTAACTACTGCGCCGGGCCGGCTGGTCCGGCAGCTTTTATTCTGGGGACACGTCTTGCAGAAAACTCCGATGACGGGCAAGGGTCTGCTGCAGCTTGAAGATGAGCTGCGCAAACTGAGATCAGAAGAACGCCCGGCTGTAATCCGCGCCATTGCGGAAGCACGCAGCCATGGCGACCTTTCAGAAAATGCTGAATACCATGCCGCGCGGGAGCGCCAGTCCTTTATTGAAGGGCGTATTCAGGAACTGGAAGAGCTGATCTCCACCGCAGAGGTAATCGAGCCTTCCTCCCTGTCTGGCAGCCACGTCAAATTTGGCGCCACCGTATGCCTTGTTGACGAGGATACGGACAAGGAAATCACCTACCAGATCGTCGGCCTGCATGAGGCGGACATCAAGCAGAGCAAAATTTCCATCTCCTCCCCTCTCGCCAAAGCTCTGATTGGCAAGCAGGAAGGCGATACCGTGTCCGTACCCGCCCCTGGTGGCGACCGGACTTACGAAATCCTGTCCGTCAAATTCATCTGATATGATCTCGTTTGAAGATGTCACGGCCGCGGCCGAACGTATTCGTGGCAAGGTTATTCGCACGCCTACGCTGCCCTCCCATGCGCTCTCCCGCGCAACGGGGGCTGAAATTACGCTCAAGCTGGAAAACCTTCAGGCTGTCGGCTCCTTCAAGGAACGAGGGGCAGCCAATAAACTGGCGCTGCTAACGCCAGAGGAACGCGCACGCGGCGTGATAGCTGTATCCGCTGGCAACCACGCACAGGGCGTTGCACGCCATGCCAGTCTGTTGGGCATTGATGCGGTTATTGTCATGCCCAAGTTCACACCGACGGGCAAAGTTATCCGGACCCGTAACTGGGGTGCGCGCGTGGTGCTGGAGGGCGAAACCTTTGCCGAAGCCCTGATGTTTGCGCAGGACCTTCAGGCGCGGGAGGGCCGGACGTTTGTGCACCCGTATGATGATCCCGCGGTAATGGCGGGTCAGGGCACCTGCGCGCTGGAACTGCTGGAAGATGCAGGTCCGCTGGACATGCTGGTTGCCCCCATTGGTGGTGGTGGCCTGCTGGCAGGCTGCGCCGTTGCGGCCCGCACAATGCGCCCGGGCATGGAACTGATTGGCGTACAGGTTGAATCCTATGATTCCCTTGCAGCTTTTCCCGGCCCAGCAACGCACCCCAATGGTGGCTCCACCATTGCCGAAGGTATTGCCGTTCTACAGATTGGCAAGCAGACGGACGAGGTTATTCGTAAGCAGGTAGACAAGGTTCTCGTTGTCTCCGAATGTGCGATTGAGAACGCCATTACCCTGCTGGCGGAAGGGGCAAAGCAGGTTAGCGAGGGCGCAGGTGCTGCGGCTCTTGCCGCTATTCTGACCTACCCAGAACTGTTCCGCGGTAAAAAGGTGGCTCTGCCGATTTCTGGCGGAAACATTGATAGCCGGATTCTGGCCAATACCCTCCTACGCGCCATGCTGCGCGACGGGCGCATTTTGCGCCTGGTCATGGAAATTCCCGACCGCCCCGGCGTTCTAGCCGATATTTCCAAAACCATTGGAGAGGCTGGCGGCAATATTATCGAAGTCTCGCACCAGCGGCTTTTTGCGGCGCCCTCCGTGCAGGCGGCTCAGCTTGAAGTCATGATTGAAGCGCGAGACCCTGAGCACGCGGCTCTTATTACCAAGGCTCTTGGCCTGTCTTATATCGTCCGGCGGGCCTGAGGCTTTTCTGGCCTGACAGCTTGGTGCAAAAAGGGGGTGTGGAGCCTGTTCCACACCCCCTTTTTGGTACCCGTATCCCCCCGGTCTTCTGGCCTCTTTATCTTCCCTGCATTTTGGTGGCATTATTCATGCCATAACCAAAAAACATAAGAAGAGGCCCAACTCCATGACATCCACCCTTACGCCGCAAAAGCGCACTGCCATGCTTGTCATTCTGGACGGTTTTGGCTGGCGCGAAGACTCGTCGGACAATGCCGTCCAACTGGCCAGAACACCCAATTTTGACCGGCTATGGCAGAACAATCCGCACAGCTTCCTGCGCACGAGTGGGGAGGATGTGGGCCTGCCCAATGGGCAGATGGGCAATTCGGAAGTTGGGCACCTGAACATTGGGGCCGGACGGGTTGTTATGCAGGAACTGCCCCGCATTTTCAGCGCCATTCAGGATGGAAGTCTGGCGCGCAACCCAGCCCTGACCGATTTTATTGCCACGCTCAAAAAAACCGGGGGCACATGCCACCTTATGGGGCTGGTCTCAGCCGGTGGGGTGCACTCCCATCAGGACCATGCGGCTGCTCTTGCGCGCATTGTCAGCGATGCCGGTGTGCCGGTCTCTTTCCACCTGTTTACGGATGGGCGAGACACCGCTCCCCGCTCGGCGGCAACCTACCTGCAACACCTCCGCGCGGCCCTGCCAGCCAGCGTGCAGCTTGCCACCATTTCTGGCCGGTATTACGCCATGGACCGCGACAAACGGTGGGACCGGGTGGAAAAAGCCTACGACGCTATGGTCTGCGCCACCGGCCCGCAGGCCCCAACCCCAGAAGATGCCATAAGCAACGCTTACGCGCAGGATATTTCGGACGAATTTATTCTTCCAACCGTTCTTGCTGGCTATACGGGTATGCGGGACGGGGACGGTATTCTGTCCTTCAACTTCCGTGCGGATCGCATCCGTCAGCTTATGGATGCCCTACTGGTACCGGACTTTGCCGGTTTTGTGCGCACTAAGGTCATAAGGTTTGCCGCTGCCCTCGCCATGACCCATTACAGCGATGCGCTAACGGATTACCTGACCGTCCTCTTCCCCCCGGAGGAACTCACCAACCTGCTGGGTGAGGTTGTCGCCCACGCCGGGCTGCGCCAGCTCCGTATGGCGGAGACCGAAAAATACCCGCACGTCACCTACTTCATGAATGGCGGGCGCGAAAAACTGTTTGAGGGTGAAGACCGTATTCTTGTGCCCTCTCCCAAGGTCGCCACCTACGACCTACAGCCCGAAATGTCCGCCCCGGAACTGACCGACAAAGCCGTAGCCGCTATTAACAGCGGGGAATACGACCTGATTGTGCTCAACTTTGCCAATCCGGACATGGTCGGTCATACCGGCGTGCTGGCTGCGGCCATTACAGCAGTGGAGACCGTCGATACCGGGCTGGGACGTATTGCGCAGGCACTCAAAGAGCAGCACGGTGTGCTGCTGGTCACAGCCGACCACGGCAACTGCGAAACCATGAAAGACCCGCAGACGGGTGGCCCGCACACCGCGCACACGCTGAACCTTGTGCCGCTCATTGTAG
This sequence comes from Acetobacter ghanensis, assembly GCF_001499675.1. Lineage (NCBI taxonomy): Bacteria > Pseudomonadati > Pseudomonadota > Alphaproteobacteria > Acetobacterales > Acetobacteraceae > Acetobacter > Acetobacter ghanensis. The sequence goes on along the minus strand of NZ_LN609302.1, from coordinate 1,388,693 downwards.
CGGGTGCCAACACCACCAAGCTGCACGATGGCGGTAAACTGGCAGACCTTGCCCCTACCCTGCTGGATATTCTGAACCTGCCCAAACCAGCCGAGATGACGGGCGTGTCCCTGCTTGCACACTGAATGACCACCCCCCGGCCACCTTTTCCTCCCGCTATACGTCCATCTTCTGGCAAAAGGCTGGCCGGGGCTGCATTATGGCTGGGGAGCTGTATGCTTCTGGCCTCCCCGGTCTGGTGCGCTGAACACAAGGAAGTGGCCCATAAAAAAAGCCACACCACCAGCACAAAAAACACACACGCTCCGAGCACCCCGCAGATGGACCATCTGCCTGTACGCGGCAGGCAGGTCCGCTCCGTCCAGCAGGCACAGGCTGCGGTGGAAGCTGCACGCGCACAACACAAAGCCATGGAAATGGAAAAGGCCCGGCAAGCCGCTGCCATTGAGGCCTCCCGACTAAAAAACAACGCAGCGCAGGCCGCTGCCGCACAGGCCCGCAATCAGGCTTTGGCTCTGTCGGCTGCATCGGTTACGGCCACAAGCCAACTCCATGATACGGAGCAGCAAATTTCCGACCTGAGCGACCGCATTAGTTCGATCCGGGATGAACAGACGCAGCTTCAGGCCTCCTTGCGCAACAACGCGCGTGCCCTTGTCCCTATTCTGCCATTGGCCGAGCGCCTGTCGCTCTATCCGTCCGATACACTTCTTGCTGCCCCGGTACCCCAAGGGGACGCCGTAACGGGGTTTCTGGTCCTCCGCGGGCTGTCCCGACAAATGGAGGTGCAGGCACAGGCCATGCGAGCACAGCAGGCGCGACTGAGTGCGGTAGATACGGAACTTTCCGCCCAGTACGCGACCCTTGCCGGGCTAAAACAGACCCAGAGCCAGCAACGTGATGCCGTGCGCCAGCAGGCCGCGCAGGCCCGCATTGCCCAAAAACAGGCCAGCAAGGTCGCCCTGAGCGCCGCACAGCAACTACAGGCGGCCACCCAGCGCGCTTCCAGCCTACAGGATGCCATTGCCCGGCTAGATGCGCTGGAAAACAAGGCCCGTGATGCCCTGCAACGCGAGATTGCGGCAGCCGAGCAGGCCCATCAGGCCGAGCGGGTCCGTGCAGCCCGCCAGCAGGAAGCCAGCCTGAACGGAAACGAAGGGCCGGGGCTTGCCGCACGCAGCTCTGGCTCCGGCGCACAGCCTGTTGCTGGCCGCCTGATTTCCGGCTGGGGCGCCCCCAGCGATTCCGGGCCTGCCACAGGTATGACTTACCGCACCCCGCCCGGTGCGAGCGTGCGGGCTCCCTGCTCGGGCAGTGTGGACTTTGCGGGGGCCTTCCGCAGCTACGGGCAGATGGTCATTCTGAATTGCGGGCGCCACTATCGCTTTGTTCTTGCCGGGCTTTCCGAGTTGAGTGTGGATACCGCGCAGAGTTTGACAAAAGGCGCTCCGCTGGGACACATGAATGCCACAGGCAGTTCCGCCACACTTTTCATCCAGTTGCGCAATGGGCAGAAAACCGTCAACCCGGCTCCGTTTCTGTAAAGAGTAAGGCGGGTTGCGTTCTGGAGTAGTTTCCCTCTGTTGCGGAACACGCTAGTCTTGCGCATTATGCCGGTTGCTTAGGCACCGTTCGCAATGCCCCCGGCCCCAACCGGCGCGCGCATTTGAAAAGACAGGAAGAACAAGCGCACGGGCCACAGCCCTGCGACAGGAGACAAGATCGCATGAAGTTCCGCACAGGTCTGATGCTCGGCGCCGCAGCCATGACCGGCCTTGCCCTGACTTTTCATCCCGGACACAACAATGGCGCTGGATTCCTGGGCACACCAGCTCAGGCAGAAAACGCTACCCCGGATGCCTCCCCCACCACCAACCATGCCGAAACCTATCGCCTGCTAACGCTGTTTGGCACGGTGCTGGATCTGGTCCGGGCTGACTATGTTGAGCCCGTTTCCGACCGGGACCTGATCACCAACGCCCTGAATGGTATGCTCAGCGGTCTGGACCCCCACAGCTCATACATGACGCAAAAGCAGTATGATGACATGATGGTCCAGATGAAAGGCGAGTTTGGCGGCCTTGGGCTGGAATTGCAGCAGCAGGACGGCCACATCCGGGTGGTCTCCCCCATTGATGGCACACCGGGCTTCCGCGCTGGAATCAAGCCGGGCGACTACATTATTGCCGTGGATGGCCACACCATAGATGGCACCCCGCTAGATGAAGCCGTTAAAAAAATGCGCGGCAAAGCCAACACCAAAATTACCCTGACCCTTGTGCGGGAAAAAACGCCCAAGCCCATTACGGTCACGCTCACGCGGGAAATTATCCATATTGATGTGGTTAAATCCGCCCTGTACGACCGCATTGGCTACCTGCGTATTGCCCAGTTTAACGAAACCACGGAAAAAGAGCTGCTCAAGGGGTATAACAGCCTCAAACAGCAGGCTGGCGGCAAACTGGGCGGCCTTGTGCTTGACCTGCGTAACGACCCCGGTGGTCTGCTGGATCAGGCGGTAGAGGTTTCCTCCAGCTTCATTCGGTCGGGTGAGATTGTGTCCACCCGCGCACGCCATGCCAAGGATAGCCAGCGCTGGGATGCCCATGGAACGGACATTACAGATGGCCTGCCCATGGTTGTGCTGACCAATGGCGGCTCCGCCTCCGCGTCGGAAATTGTGTCTGGCGCATTGCAGGACCACCACCGCGCCGTACTGGTTGGTACGCGTACCTTTGGTAAAGGCTCCGTCCAGTCCATTATCCCCATTCCGGGTAACGGCGCTGTACGTCTGACCACCGCGCGCTACTACACCCCATCTGGCCGCTCCATTCAGGCGCTGGGCATTACCCCTGACATTATTGTCAAGGAAACGCGTGAGGACCCGGCGTTCAGCCTGCGTGAAGCTGATCTGGAACATATCCTCAAAAATCAGGGGGGCAACCAGACCAAGGCGCAGCCACGCACGGACCTGCCCGCCATTGCCAAGATCATTCCTGACCAGCCCCCGGCTAACTGGCCAGAGTTCGAGTACAACAAACCGGCTACGGACTTTCAGCTTCAGGAAGGTCTACGGATTGTGCGCTCTATGGCTGGTCTGCCTGCCCCTGACCCCACGGCCTCCCTGCCACCGGTCAAACCCGCAGCCAAGGCCGATTGTCCGGCTCACAACTAACGCATAGCAGGTAAAAGGCAGTGGTCATGCGTACTCCCAGCCTATGGCAGCAGCTTCCGGCTAACGGCCGGTTGTTCATCCGCTTCTGGGGGGGCTGCCTTACGGCTACCGCTGCACTGGCCCTTGCCCTACAGGTTATGGGTCCTCCCCACCAGATTGCTGGCGGGGAGGACATTGACGTCTCCGCAGAAAACGGAAACCGGGGCGAGGCCGGAGTTGCGCATCTGGTTAACATTCCGCCACCACAGGCCAGCCTGCTGGAAAAAGCTGCCGGACCGGGCGGCTTTCCTCTGCCCAAACGGGGACCACATAACACCCTGCCCCGGCAGGTTTATGCGGCTCCTCATGTAGAAGTTCCGCCCGGCACACCCATGGTGGCGTTGCTGATTGACGGTGTTGGGCAGTCTGACGACCTGACCAAAGAAGCCATTTCCTCCCTCCCCGGTCAAATATCCCTCGCTGTCTCCCCCTACGTGGCTGACCCCGATGCCATTATGGAAGCTGCACGCCAGCACCAGCACGAACTCCTGCTCTCCCTGCCTATGCAGGGCGAAAGTGGTAAAGCCGCTGATGCCAGCAAAGACGCTCCAACAGACAGTGAAGGCCCTAAAGCTCTGGGCCTCCTGCTCTCTGCCCAGCAGAACATGGATAACCTGAACTGGTCCCTGTCTCATCTGGCGGGTTATGTTGGCGTGACCAATGCGTTTGATGGGCAGAATGGCGGAAGCTTCCCCAATTCCAGCGGCTTCAAACCTATCCTGACCGTGCTGGACCAGCGTGGTCTGCTGTACCTGAATGCAACGCCTGAAACGCGGATGGACAGCAGCGATGCGGTAGGCTCCGCTGATGTTGCGATCAATACCGACGAAGATATTGTCAATATTGATATCCAGTTGCTCAAACTCCAGCAGCTTGCCCGCCAGAATGGCCGCGCCATTGGTGTGCTGGGCCCCTTGCGCCCCGTTGCGCTGGCTTGCCTGCGGGCATGGCTGCCGCACCTCAAGGACGTTGGCATAACACTGGTGCCAGTCAGCCAGCTTATTTTGCCGCCAGACCCGGCCAGTCAGCCCCAGCCGGCCAATAATGGGCAGATGCGCGTCAACCTTTCCAACCCAATGCCTAACATGGGGGCGCACCGTTAATGCCAGTGGACCCGAACAGCCTACCTTACCGCCCCAATGTCGGCGCTCTGATTTTTAATGCAGAGGGCCGTGTTTTTATTGCCCGTCGTACGGATATGCCGGGTGCTGGCGGCCCTCTTTCGGAAGGGACATGGCAGTGCCCACAGGGTGGGATAGACGAAGGGGAAGACCCCCGCACTGCGGTATTGCGCGAGGTGGGGGAAGAAATCGGCACGGACCGTGTTACCATTCTGGCCGAACACCCAGACTGGATTCAATACGACCTTCCTGATGCCCTGATTGGCCATGCCCTTGGTGGCCGTTACCGTGGACAAACCCAAAAGTGGTTTGCCTTGCGGTTTACCGGCACAGAATCCGACATTCAGCTAGATAGCCACCTCCCTGCTGAATTTGACGCATGGATGTGGGTAGATCTGGCATCTTTGCCTAGCCACTCTGTCGGTTTTAAAAAACCCATCTATGAGAGACTGGTCAAAGATTTTGGCCAGTTTGCTGTTGCGGGCTAAAACAAAAATTTAGGCGGTTGGGAGAGGCATATCTCTCCCAACCGCCTTTTTTTTATGTACAGTCTTACTTCGTTTTTATTCAGTGTGCTCCACGTGCTTTTCCATCTCCACGCAAAGGAGAAAGCAGGAAGCACAGCGGCACGCACAAAAATGCGCCAATCCCCAAAATCATGAACACCTCATTGTAGGACAACATGGCAACCTGCCGCGTAAATTCCTTAAACAAAGTGTGCTGCGCTACGGAATCCGCCAAGCCTTCTGGCGCACCACGGGCCAGAGCAACCTGCCGCACCTGATCCTGATACGCATTGAATGGCTCATGAAACGGCGTCATCCACTGCACTGTGTAGGACTGGTGCGCCTGCTTGCGCTCCATCAGCAGCGCCGTTGCACCCGAAATAGCCAAAGACCCCAAAACGTTACGCGCCATACTGAACATGGCTGAAGCATCGGGGTTCAACCGCTCGGGAATAGTCGAATACGCAATGGTGGACAGAGGCACAAACAGGAAGGCAAGGCAGGCCGTCTGGCTCATACGGAAAAGCATAAGGTGCTGAAAATCCAGCAACGGCAGCAACTGGGCAGAATAGAACAGGGCTATCCCCATAAGTCCAAAACCTATGGCAATAACATTGCGCACGCTGGTCATGGTCATAAGCCTGCCCACAATGGGGATAAGCACAATAACGGCTATACCACCGGGGGACAGCAGCAGGCCGGACAGTGTCGCCGTGTACCCCATAACCTGCTGAGCAAACTGCGGCACCACAATGGCCGAGGCATACAACAGTGCCCCCATGGCTCCCATAAGAGCCGTACCGACAGCAAAGTTCCGGTCTTTAAAAACCCGCAGGTCCACAGCGGGTTTATCCGTATGAAGCAGCCAGAAAACTGCCCCTGTCAGACCCAGAAAAGCCAGAACGCCCATAATGCGGATAAAATTGGAGCCAAACCAGTCCGCATCTTCCCCGCGGTCCACCATAACTTCAAGGCAGCTAAACCCAAGGGTAATCAGGCTGATACCAATAACATCCACGGGGGCCTTCTGCTTCCGCGCCCACGGCGGGTCTTCCACAACGGCCATAACCCCAAGGGTGGTCAAAAAACCAAATGGCACGTTAATGAAAAAGATCCACCGCCATGAGAAGTTATCCGTAATCCACCCGCCCAAGGTTGGGCCAATAACCGGCCCCACAACCGCAGCAATGGCTGTAAGCCCAAAAGCTGCGGCACGTTTAGCGGGAGGGAAGCTGTCCAGAATAATGGATTGCTGGTTAGGTTGAAGCCCCCCACCAAAAAACCCCTGCATAAGCCTGAAAACAACCAGCTCACCCAGACTGGTCGCCATACCGCACAAAAAGGACGACACGGTGAACATGGTAATACAGATGAGAAAATAGTGTTTGCGGCCAAACACTTTTCCCAACCAGCCCGAAATGGTGAGCACAATGCCGTTGGCAACCAGATAGGCCGTTAGCGTCCACGTTGCATCATCATACGTGCTGGAAAGGCTGCCCGCGATATGCGGCAGGGAAACGTTGACAATGGTGGTGTCCAGAATTTCCATGAACGCCGCCATGGTCACCACAAAAGCAACCGTCCACGGATTATGCTTTGGCTTCCACCCTGCTGCTGCTGCGTCAGCCTGTCCGCTCATGGAGCAACCTGCCCGCCGTTATCCTCACCACCACGAGGCGGGGCATCGGAATGGCCTTGCGTATCCACATGAACAGTCGGTTCAACAGACAGACCAAGAGCCAGCGGCTGGTCAGGGTCCAGACCTTCATCAATCAGGATTTTAACAGGTAAGCGCTGCACAATCTTGACGTAGTTGCCAGTCGCATTTTCGGGCGGGAACGCACTAAACGTTGCCCCTGTGCCTTTTTGCAGGGAATCAATATGCCCGTGCAGCTTGAGGCTGGGGTAAGCATCAACCCGAATGTCCACCTTCTGGCCGGGGCGCATTCTGGTGACCTGTGTTTCCTTATAGTTAGCAACAACCCAGACTTCTGGCTCAACAATAGCAAACAGGCTCTGCCCCTGACGGACATAGTTGCCCTGTTCAATATTACGCTGCGAAATCCAGCCATCATGCGGGGCACGGATAACGGTCCATTCCACATTCAGTGCGGCGGACACCAGAGCGGCCTGCGCCGCCTTGACCTGCGCTTCCTGCTGCGAAATCTGCACAGCTGCGTTTTCAATATTCGGCTGCACAGGTTCCGCCATTTGCACGGCACCTTCGGATGCCATAACGCGCGCCTGCGCTGTTTCCAACGCAGCCTTGGCGTAATCTATCGCCTGCTGGGACGTTGCAGCACGCTCAACACCGTGCTGGCGGCGGTAATCCGTCTCCGCCTTGAACAACTGGGCTTTAGCATCGGCCAACTGCCCCTGAGCCTGCAACAGCTTACCTGGGAATTCCAGCAACGCGACACGGTGCATCATATCGCTCGCCTGGGCCGCAGCCTGTGCATTGGCCAACTGAGCGGCAGCTTTGTCCCTATCCGCTTCCCAGTCGCGCGGGTCAATACGGGCAAGAACCTGCCCTTTGCGCACAAACTGGTTATCGTTCACCAGCAGTTCGGTCACATAACCGCTCACATGCGGCGCAATGGTAATGGCCCGGCCTGCGGTAAAGGCATCATCCGTTTCCACCTCATTACGGGTCATGAACCAGTAAAGGCCCCCCGCAACAACCAGACAGCCCACAACGCCTGTTAGAATAGCCTTACCCCGGCCGTTCTTTTTTTGGCCTGCGGCTGCTGCTCCTGAGCGTTGTTCTGCTCCTCCGTGCCGGATGATGAAAAAGACTGTTCGTTATGGTCGTCGGCCATTCTGTTCCTTGCCCTCTCAAACACATCCTGCGCAGCGTTTTTTTTCGGCCAGCACCGCTGACCGACCAGTTCGGTCAGTATGTGGCACGTTCATACCTACGCATCAAGCGCCACTGTGCACCAGATGCCGATAAATTCTTTTTATAATGCAAAACCCCGGCCCGAATCCTAGCGTTCCAACCCTTGGGTGCGGACCAGCCGGGCATACAAACCATCCTGCTGAATTAACGTATCATGCGTACCACATTCCACTGCGTGCCCGTCCTTCATCACCACAATCATATCTGCCGAGCGCACGGTGGACAGACGGTGCGCGACCACAAGAGTCGTGCGCCCCTTGCGCAACGTAGCCAGCGCATCCTGCACCAGTGCTTCGTTTTCACTATCCAGCGCGCTTGTGGCCTCATCCAGCAAAAGCAGGCGTGGGTTGCGTAGCAGGGCGCGCGCCAGAGCCACACGCTGCCGCTGCCCGCCAGACAGGCGCTGCCCGCCCGGCCCCACAACCGTATCGTACCCATTAGGCAGCGCCAGAATAAACCGCTCCGCCGCTGCTGCACGTGCCGCAGCGGCAACCTCCGCCTCCGATGCGCCGGGGCGGCCAATTAGAATATTTTCCCGCACGGACAAATCAAACAGAAGCGGGTCCTGGCTGACATAGGCCATACTGCCCCGCAGACTTTCCAACTGCACATCCCTTAGGTCCATGCCGTCGAGCAGAATACGCCCGGATGTCACATCATGCAGGCGGGGCACAAGGGAAAGAGCCGTTGACTTACCGCCCCCCGATGGCCCGACCAGCGCCACTGTACACCCCGGTTGCGCATCAAAACTCAGATGATCAAGACCCACGCGACCATCGGAATAAACGAATCCCACGTTATCAAACACAAGGTGGCCATCCCCGGCGGGAAGAGGGCGGGCATGAGGGCTGTCGGTTACCGCTGGGGGTTCATCCATCACCGCAAACACGCGCGCAAGCCCTGCAAGCCCTTCCTGCAAAGCGGCGTTTAGTGCGCCAAGCGCACGTAATGGGCGGGACGCCAGCAGCAACGCAGCCACAAAACCGGAAAATCACCCAGCGTTGCACCACCCATAGCAGCCCGCCAGCCAGCAAAACCCAGCACGGCGGCAACAGCGGCCCCACCCAGCGCCTCCAGCAGAGGCTCTACTTTGGCGCGACCGCGGGTAATCCGCAGCATGGCATGATACAGATGACCAAACGAGAGCACGGCCCGGGCCCGCTCGCTTTCCTCCAGCCTGTAAACCCGCACGGTACGAGCCTGCGCAAAACTTTCGGTCAGAAACGCCGCCGTTTCCCCTACCCGCTCCTGCATCCCACCCGAAGCACGCCGTACGCGCTTGCCTAACCGTTGGATCGGCACAGCCGCTACGGGGTACAGTATGGCGGCAATCAGGCTGAGTTCCCAATCCATATAGAGCATGGACACAATCAGCCCCACGACCGTAACCACATCCCCCATGGAATTAACGGCCCGAATCATGGTGTCCCGGATGGAAATGACATCCGTGGTAAACCGCGCGGCAAGCTTGGCCGGAGCCTCGCGCTCCACATGGGCGATATCGGTCGTAATCAGATGTTCAAACATCTGCTCCTGCAACCCACGGATCACCAGCAGCACCAACCCCTGCGTTGCCAATGTCTGCGCATATTGCGACAGGGCCTTGGCGAAGGTGATGACCACCACCAGCATGGGCACCTGATACAGAATACGGGAATCCCGGCTTGCAAACATATCCAACGCCCGTTGGATAACCAGCGGATAAAGCGCGGTAAGCGATGCCGTCAGCACTGTAAGCACAATAACAGCAACAATAAGCCCGGAATGCTGGCGCACCTGCGTACGCCACAGCCTTTTCAGCAAAGTTTGCGTATCATTCGGCGTTATTGTGCTGGACGGCAGGGAACGGGAGGCATGTGGCTGGGACGTCATGCCTCTTTCTCTACCAGTCTATTTGCCCTGCATGTAAGAGGCCGGGGTCAGCTTTGTTCCGCTTTTGCGCCCAGAAGGTGCTTTATCTGCATCCGGCAGGCTTCCGCCCCTGCACGGCACCCTCCGTCCAGCCACCACTGGCGGACAAGCCCTATAACCCGCCCTATTTCTGGCCCAGCCTGCCCACCCAAGGCGACAACATCCCGCCCGGCAACAGGGAAAATCGGTGGCGCAATGTGCTGCAACCTCTGCCTAAGCTGTGCAAACGCCGTATTTTCATCAGGCGTTCTGACCTGTTCCGCCTGATGCAGCCATACCCGCCCCTCCAGCACATCATAGGGTTCATCCGCCAGAAGACGCCGCAGATCATCATCCGCCATGCCCGGTTCGGGCATGGGAGTAGCCTGACCAAATGCCCGGACCTGCCCGGCTTCAGCGCGGGAGAACTTCAGACGACGGGCCACAGCGGGTGCGTCCGTGCTCAACCCTACCAGCCTGAGCACTGCGTTGGCTGGTGCGCCATAGTCCAACAGACGCAGGCACCGCGCCAGTGCCCGCCCCTCCGGCAGAATACGCGCCAGCACACCGGTCTGATCCATATAGTGCAGAATAGCCGCCACGTTTGGCCCGGTCAGAATCCGCCGCAATTCCATCCATATCCGCTCGACGGACAGGCCATCCAGCAAGGCAGCGCCAGATGCTATGGCCTGCATGGCCTGCTGGTCCGGCTCGCCTTGCCCGTAGCGACCATAAAACCTGAAAAAACGCAGGATACGCAGCGCATCCTCTTCTATTCGCGTGGCTGCCTGCCCCACAAAACGCACCTGCCCGGCCGCCAGATCCGCCTGCCCGTCAAAATAGTCGTACAGCTCATCGGCCTGATCGACCGACATGGCGTTTATGGTAAAATCCCGCCGCTCGGCATCCTGCCGCCAGTCCTGCGTCCAGCGCACAACGGCATGTCGTCCATCGGTTTCCACATCACATCTGAGGGTGGTGATTTCGTAAGGAATCCCCTCCAGCACGGCTGTAACGGTGCCATGTTGCAGGCCGGTCGCCACCACATGGATGCCGTGCGCCTGAAGGCGCTCCATAACCTGCGTGGGTGGTTCAGGCGTAGCCAGATCAATATCGGCAATGGGTCGCCCAGCCAGCAGGTCACGCACAACGCCGCCGACTAGCCGCATGGCGGGCAAAACCGTCCATAGCCGCGCCAACGCCGCCTGCTGCTGTGCGTTCAGCCTGCTGATAATGGGATTATGCGTCTCCATCATCGACCGCCATACGCGCAATGGGGAAAAAGCGGCCGCAGCTCCAGGCCCCCATGCAGGGCACACCCTGACAGGCTCCCGGCTCGGCCAAGGCAGCCAGTTCGTACCATACCGCGCGGGACAGACGTGCTTCCAGCGGGTAACGCCCATCCCCCTGTCGCACGGTCAAGTATGGCGGGCATCCCTCCGGGCAGGCTTCGGCTGGAACATCCCACAAGGTCCGAATCGGGTGTTCGGCATCCGCCACCACCACCTCGTCCATATTGGTGCGGAAACAGAGGCGCTGCATCCGCCCCACACCGCTCCAGTCCAGCTCCACCGCCAGAAAAGGAACATCCTCAACCTCAATCAGCCCGCTCTCAAACGGTGTACGCAGCAGGTACGCACCCTGCTTGTCCCGCGTGAGGAGGGAGCCAAACAGGCAGGACATAGCCTTCCGCTTGATTTCGGAGCCACGGTAAAGCCACACGCCATCCCGCCGGACCAAAAACGGCAGACGCCTGTTTTCCGCCTCATCGGGGCTATCGGTCCCGTGCTTATCGTGGCACGAAAGGGCTTGCGCGTTGCCCGCCTGTTCACCTTTCACTGACTCACCATCCTGTTAATGCGTGTCCTTGTGTTGTGCACAATGATATAGGGAGCTTACCCCGCTTGATGTAAGCCCTGCATGTAATTCAGACTGGATCCATGACCACATCAGACGCACCGTTCCCGGCACAACAGCCTTCCTCCCCCCCAGAAGTAAGGGAGGCAGATCGTATCTGTGAACGGCTTGCCGCCGTCCAGCAGGAAATTTCAACCGTCATTTTCGGGCAGGATCAAACAATCCGCCAGACTCTGACCACTGTTCTGGCTGGTGGCCATGCCCTGCTGGTTGGGGCTCCCGGTCTGGGCAAGACATTACTGGTGACCACCCTTGGCACCGTACTGGGGCTAAACGCCCGTCGCGTACAGTTTACCCCCGACCTGATGCCCTCCGACATTACGGGCAGCGAAATTCTGGATGAGGATGCCAGCGGCCACCGCAGCTTCCGCTTTGTGCAGGGGCCGGTGTTCAGTCAGTTGCTGATGGCGGATGAAATAAACCGCGCAAGCCCACGCACCCAGTCCGCCCTGCTACAGGCCATGCAGGAACACCACGTCACCGTAGCGGGGGTGGAATACCCGCTGCCCCGCCCGTTCCACGTTCTGGCAACACAAAACCCCATGGAGCAGGAAGGCACCTACCCGCTCCCCGAAGCGCAGCTTGATCGCTTCATGCTCCAGATCGGGCTGACTTTCCCCGATGCCGGTTCCGAACGCGCCATGCTGCTGGCAACAACCGGCGCGCAGGACAAACGCGCCCAGCAGGTTATAGATGCGGCAACCCTTATGCAGGCGCAGGACCTCGTCCGCCGTATGCCGGTAGGGGAAAAAGTGCTGGACGCTATTATCAACCTTGTCCGCGCAGCACGCCCCCAGAGCACGCCCGACGCCACCCTGCGTGAGCAGATTGCATGGGGCCCCGGCCCCCGTGCAGCACAGACACTCATGCTGGCCACCCGCGCCCGCGCACTGCTGGACGGCAGGCTCTCCCCCGGTCTGGAAGACGTCGCGGCACTGGCCCGCCCCGTACTGGCCCACCGTATGGCGCTAACTTTTGCCGCCCGGGCCGCGGGCGTAACACCGGAAGATATTGTGGCCCGGCTGGTCAAGACTCTGGGCTGACCCTGTGAGCCGGTCCAGATCGTTCCCCAACACTGTGTGGCGCTGGCTTTCTGGCGAACATAACGCTGAGGCTGGCGGGTACGCAGGAGGGGGCCAAAACACAGCAACCCCGCTTGCCGCCACGGCGGACATAGCGTGCCAAGCCCAGACACTGGCCACCCGTATGCCAGACCTGCTGCTTCATGCCAGCCAGATGGCCACCACCCTTGCCTCTGGCCTGCACCCCCAGCGCCGCGCGGGGTGGGGAGATACATTCTGGCAATACAGGCCCGCACAGCCGGGGGAACCGGTTAACCGGATCGACTGGCGCCAGTCCGCCCGCACCGCCCGCGCCCATGTGCGTGAGACAGAAGCCGAAGCCGCGCAAACGATCCTGCTGTGGTGCGATTTTTCAGGTTCCATGCAGTGGCGGTCCACCAACACGCTGCCCGGCAAGCTCGACCGTGCCGTTCTGCTCTTGCTCAGCATGGCCGCACTCCTGCTGCGCAATGGTGAGCGGGTGCAGCTTCTCTCCCCTACCGGCATTACACCTCTGCCGCCTGCCTCTTCTGCGCTAGAACGTCTGGCTCTTGGGCTTTGCACACTAGCGACCAACAGCCACGCAACAGATGCGGCTTTGCCTGCCCCCATTCTGGTTCCACGGCGTGCACGGCTGCTCCTCGCCAGTGATCTGCTCTGCCCCGAAGCTGCGTTGCAGGATTGCCTGCGCCAACTGGCGGCCCACCCGGCCCGCGCCTACCTGCTCCATATGACCGACCCGGCAGAAAACACATTGCCGTATTCCGGTCGCACCGAATTTTCGGGCCTTGAGCAGGAGGCACCGCTGGAACTGCCCCATGTGCAGAGCCTGCGGGACGATTATGGAAACCTTGTTGCCGCCCGCACCCACTGGCTTGACCAAACCACAAGCCGCTCCGGCCACTCCATTGTGCACCATCAGACCGATATGGCCCTGCTTCCCACGCTACTGGCACTCCATGCCCAGATGAGCCAACGCGTATGATTTTTCAGTCCCCCATCCTGCTGTCTGCCCTGATTTGCCTGCCATTAGTCTGGTGGCTACTCCGCGCCACACCTCCGCGCGCACGCCAGCAGGCTTTTCCACCCATTGCGTTTTTGGCCAGACTGCACCCGAAGGAAACAGAGGCGGCACGTTCTCCCCCGTGGCTTCTGCTGCTCCGCCTTCTGGCCATCAGCCTGCTGATTGTGGGTTTTGCGCGCCCGTTTATTCCCGGCAACCGTGAACAGGTGCTAACCCAAGGGCCTGTTCTGCTGGTTCTGGATGATGGCATGTTGAGTGCTGTGGACTGGGCCGAGCGCATGGCAACCGCGCAAAGCATTGTGGATGATGCTGAACGCACACGCTCCAGCCTGCTTGTCATGGGGACAGCGCCTCAGGCGGATGAGGCCGCAGGCCCGACCGCTCCTGCCCCACAACCGGCCGCCGCCGTACGGCAGATGCTTAACAGCCGCCACCCCAACCCGTGGCCAACAGATCGGGAACAGGCTGCACAGCATATCCTGCACCTGCCTGCCATACCCTTTGCCCGGATTGTGTATCTGGCTGATACCGTGGCCACAAAAGGGGATAATGCTTTTGCACAGGCCCTTCATGCACGTGGGGCTGTGCAGGAAATCCGTTTTTCCGCACAGGCAAACATGGCGCTTGTACCCACCCCCGTGACAACGGATGGTGTGATGGCGCGTCTGATTGTGCAGCCTTTCAACCAACCTCGCCTTTTGCACGTAGCCGCCCGTGCAACGGATGGTGGCACGCTGGCCGTGGTCCCCGTACCAGTTGCCGCCAACGCCACGCAGGCGGATGTAAAGGTCAATCTGCCCGTTGCCGTACGCAACCGGATAGACACTCTCAACGTGCAGGGTGTTGCCAGTGCGGCCACAACCGTCCTGCTGGACGAAAATACGCGCCTGCGCCCGGTTGGCCTGTTGTCCACGGGGGGAGCAGATACGCCTCTGATCGGTTCCATCTTCTACCTTCGTCGCGCACTGGCCCCGCTCTCCGACCTGCATGAAGGTAATCTGGAATCCTTGCTCAGCCGCCCGTTATCCGTGCTGATTGCACCTGATGGAACACTGGCTGGCGCCCAGAGCCAGAAAACCGTTCTGGAATGGATAAAAAACGGCGGAACACTCATCCGTTTTGCAGGACCAGCACTTGCTGGCAGCCAGCATGATGCAGACACCCCGGCCCCATCGGACACAACGCAGAACCTCCTGCCCATCCCCCTGCTAGATGGTGCACGCCAGCTTGGTGGTTCCATGACGTGGGGCACCCCACAGCAGTTGGCTCCGTTCGATCAGACATCCCCGTTCAGAGGGTTAAGCATTCCCGGCGATGTCACGGTCTCACGTCAGGTATTGGCCAGCCCATCTGCAGATCTGGAGCAACACGTATGGGCGCGGCTGGCGGATGGCACACCACTGGTAACCCATGCCGAACTGGGCAAGGGGGAGGTTATTCTGTTCCATGTCAGCAGTACTGCGGACTGGTCCAACCTGCCTCTATCCGGCCTGTTTGTTGCCATGCTCCAACGCCTGACCGAACACGCCAACGGATTGAGCATTCCGGCAGACAACGCCATGTTGGCCCCGGCCATAACACTGGATGGTGAAGGCATGGCGGGACCGCCTCCCCCAACAGCGCGTGGCATACCGGGCAATGTGTTTGCCACAACATCCGTCTCTCCCACTCACCCTCCCGGCCTGTATGGCCCCACGGATGGACGCAGGGCACTTAATGCCGCCAGCGGGATAGATAGCCTACAACCTGCCGCACCGGTCGGCACCATTACGGATTCCTCCGGCCAGCAGGCAGATAAGCCGCTAGGCCGCTACTGCCTGCTGGTCGCCCTGCTGCTGTTGCTGCTGGATGGTCTGGCAGTGGGCCTTATGCGGGCGGGAAAACTCCCCGTACATCGGGGGGCCGCACCGTTGCTGGTCCTGTTTGCCGCACTGTGTGCAACACCCCACCCCGCGCACGCACAGAACTCTGATACCAGCGTAACAAACCGGGTGCCCGCCGCTGCGCTGGAAACCCGGCTCGGATACATTGTTAGCGGGCATGAGGATGTGGACGAAGCATCCCGCCAAGGGCTGCAAGGCCTATCTGACTTTGTAAATGCCCGTACATCCGCCGTTATGGGCCATCCGGATGCCGTGCACCCCGGCACGGATGACCTGAGCTACTACCCCCTGCTGTATTGGCCAATTACGGCAGACGCCACCACCACCCCGGCTATGACCGCAGCGTTGAACACCTTTATGGCCCACGGCGGTATTCTGCTGATAGACACGCAGGGGCAGGATAGCAGCAACAGCAATGCCGATAGCGGATTTACAGCGGATGCACCGGGCACCAGTGCGGCGCTACGCCGGGTCACAACCGGTCTGCTGGTTCCTCCGCTAGTGGTCATGACCGATCACCACCTGCTGGCCCACACCTTTTACCTCCTGCACGATTTTCCCGGCCGGTATGCAGGCCAGCCCATATGGGTCGCCAAGGAAGGCGATGCCGAAAATGATGATGTCAGCCCGGTCATTATTGGCTCTGCCGACTGGGCGCACGCATGGGCTGTGGACGGCACGGGCAACACACCGTTTGCCGTTATTCCCGGCGGGAGCGACCAACGGTTGCAGGCCTACCGGTTTGGGCTGAACACCGTTATTTACGCCCTGACCGGGAGCTACAAGGCTGATCAGGTACACGTGCCCATGCTCCTCAAACGGCTGGAGGACAGACCATGAGCGCCATTCCTGCCTCCCTTGGTGTGGCACCTTTGGTGCCTTTATGGCTGCTGGCCATACTGGGGCTTCTGGCGCTGCTTCTGTGTAGCTGGGGTCTGTTCAGCCGGAGCAAAGGGGCCTTCCTGCGATTGGGAGCCGTGGGCATTGTGCTGCTGTGGCTGGTTGGGCCGCAACATTACCATGAGCAAAAACGCTCACTCCCCCAGACGGCCCTGCTCGTCGTTGACCAGTCGCCTTCCATGGCGCTTGGCCAGCGTGCCGCCATTGCCCGGCAGGCAGCCGATGCCCTTGACCACACCAAGGTGCCGGGGCTGAGCATCCGCACCGTAACGGTGCGCGGTAACGGGCATGATGGCACACGGCTGTTTGACGCGCTTGATCAGGCTGCGGCAGATATTCCAGCCGCCCAGTTTGCCGGGGCGATGATGGTTACGGATGGCGAAATTGCGGATGTCCCCACCACCATACCGGAGCGCCTGCGCCCTGTGCTGGACAATGGGAACCGCGCCACACTTCCCTTACACGTTCTGCTGACCGCCAGTGGGGAAGAAAAAGACCGCAAGCTAAGTATTCTGGAAGCCCCGCCCTACGCCATTGCAGGCCAGACCGCCAAGCTACGCGTTCAGGTGGATGATATGGGACCGGGCACACAAACCGGCACACCAGCAGACCTGACTGTGCGGATTAACGGAGAAGAACCACAGCATATTCCCGTCACCAGCGGCACCGCGCAGGAAATTACCGTGCCCGTGACCCAGCCGGGGCCTTTGCTTGTCAGTCTTTCCGTCTCTCCCCTACCGGGAGAAGCCTCCCCGCTTAACAACCAGACCGTGGCGCATATTACCGGCATTCGGGACCGCCTGCGGGTGCTGCTCATTTCAGGCACGCCCAACCAAGGCGAGCGGGTCTGGCGCAGGCTGCTCAAGGCTGACCCATCGGTCGATCTGATTCACTTCACCATCCTGCGGCCACCAGAAAAAGACGATGGCACCCCCCTGTCTGATCTGGCGCTTATTGCCTTCCCGGTGCGGGAGCTGTTTCAGGAAAAGATCAACCAGTTTGATCTGATCATTCTGGATGGTTTTGAAAACAGGCACATTCTGCCCCACAGCTACTTGGAAAACATTGCCAATTTTGTACGCCGCGGTGGGGGGCTTCTGCTCACGGCCGGTCCGGAATTCATTGGTCCCGGCTCCTTGCAGGATACGCCGGTGGGGGATGTCCTGCCTGCCCATGTGGTGCCGGACCAGAGCAGTATGCTCGTCAACCGCTTCCGCCCTACGCTGACCGATACCGGGCGCAGGCACCCTGTTACCGCCTCTTTGCCCGGCGCACCCGGAACCACCGCCGGACAGGACGCCCTGACCAGCGCCACGGCCGTACCGGGCATGTGGGGCCCATGGTACCGCGCTCTGCACCCGGACACCACTCATGGTGAAGTGCTGATGAGCGGCCCGGACAACAGCCCCCTGCTGGTGCTGGACCGGGTCGAACAGGGTCGGATTGCCCTGCTGCTATCCGACCAGATCTGGCTATGGTCACGCGGTGAGGACGGAGGCGGCCCACAGGCGGAACTCCTCCGGCGCATTTCACACTGGCTGATGAAGGAACCTGAGCTGGAAGAGGAGCAGCTTACAGCCAGCATGACCGCCAACACGCTGCGGATAACCCGCCACAGCATAGACGCGCAATCCACCGCCAGTGTCACGCTCACATCCCCTTCCGGGCAAAGCCGCACCGTGGCCCTGCATCCGGGTGATGTGGCGGGCACACAAACGGCCAGTGTCCCCGTAACAGAATCCGGCATCTGGCGTATTTCCGATGGCACACATACAACTTATGCCGCCCCGGAGCAGGACAACACGCGGGAGATGACCGACCTCCGCGCCACTGCAACCCGTGTTGCAGACATAGCCAAAATGACGGGAGGCGGCATTTTCTGGCTGGGTAACACCAGTGCCGCCATGCAGACGCCAAGCGCCCGTCTGGCTTCGTCTGGTTCGTTACATGGAACAAACTGGCTGGCTTTTGCCCAACGGGACGCGCATCTGGTAACGGGCAGAACGCCTGTGCCGTTGCTCCCCGCTCCCCTCGCTATGCTGCTTGCTCTGGCGCTGCTGTTTGCCGCGTGGTGGCGGGAAGGCCGGACCCGATAGAACCGGGCCGTCTTTTCCACTCCCGTGCGGTGTGATACGCTAAAGGTCACCTGTATTAATGGACAGACAATGACCCGTTTTTCACGCCTTGTTTCATCCGCTCTGCTGTTCAGCAGCCTTGCCACGTTTGTTGCGGTTCCGGCACTGGCTGATGAGGCCGAAGAGCAGGCTGCGGCCGCAGAAGCTGCTGAAAAATCGGAAAGCAGTAAGGCCGCCAAACGGGCAGCCCCCCCCACAGCCATTCCCGGTGCTGAAGGAGGCGATGATGAAGCTGGTGAAGGCGGCGGACACCCCAACAAGGATGTGGAACCCACAGTAGCACTGTTCGAAGCCATCAACCGGGGGAGCGTCTCCTCCGCGCGTGATGCCATCAACCGTGGTGCGGACCTGAATGGCCGGAACATTCTGGGGCAGACACCTCTTGATATGTCCATCGACCTGAACCGCAACCCCATTACCTTCCTGCTGCTGTCCCTCCGGAATTCAACCAGCATTCAGGGTGGTGACAGCTTGGGGAGTGTGACCACTTCCGGCCTGCATGTCGGTGGTGGCAGCGCGGATATTGGGGAAGAACCCGCCGACAAGGCGCATGACCCGCATTATGACCGCACGGGTGGCACAGCCCAGCCTGCCATTGGCTTTCTCGGCTTTGGTGGCAGCTAAACTGCCCATTTAAAATAACAGCATAAAAAAAGGGGCGCATAATGCGCCCCACTTTTTATTACTCTGTGTACCCCCAGCCCTACCGGGCCGCAGCGGCTTCCAGACTTTCCTGACGCAGCACATCAAGCGGCAGCAAGACGCCCTCACGCTCAAAATGCCAGAATGTCCAGCCATTGCAGGACGGTGCGTTGGTCAGCATGGCGCCCATTTTATGGATTGAGCCACGCTTGGCACCACTCACCAGCGTGCCATCGGCGGCAACGGTAGCCTGAATACGCTGCTTTTTATCGCTCAGGACCGTACCGGCTACCAGCGCCCCCTGCTCCACCAGACTACCAAACGGCACCCGTGGAGCCTCGCGCTTGTCCTGCGTGGTCTGTATGGCGTCATCATCAAGCGGCACTTCGCGGGCAACGCGTGCCATGGCAGCTTCCACATAATCCGGGTGCCGCTCAATGCCCACAAAGTGGCGGCGCAGACGACGGGCCATAGCCGCCGTTGTGCCAGAACCCGAGAACGGGTCGAGCACCACATCATTCACCGTTGTGGAGGCCAGCAGCACACGGTGCAGCAGGCTTTCGGGCTTCTGGGTGGGGTGCAGCTTCAGCCCGTGCTCGTTACGCAGGCGCTCGTTGCCCGTGCACAGCGGCAGGTACCAGTCCGAGCGCATCTGCACGTCATCATTCAGTGCCTTCATGGCCTGATAGTTGAAGCGATAACGACTATCCTGACTGCGAGCAGCCCAGATGAGCGTTTCGTGCGCATTAGTAAAACGACGGCCACGGAAGTTGGGCATGGGGTTGGATTTGCGCCACACCACGTCGTTCAAAATCCAGAACCCGAGGTCCTGCAAAATGGCCCCGAGGCGGAAGATGTTATGGTAGGAACCGATAACCCAGATCGTGCCATCTTTATGCAGCAGACGGCGGGCCTCGCTCAACCATTCCCGCGTGAACCGGTCATATTCCTGCAGGTCGGAAAACTTGTCCCAGTCATCATCCACGCCATCTACAACGCTGTCGTCCGGGCGGCGCAGTTCGCCACGCAGTTGCAGGTTGTACGGCGGGTCAGCAAAAATACAGTCCACCGAGCCTGTTGGCAGGGAGCGCATGGTCTCCACACATTCTCCACGCAGGATCTGATCAAGCGGAAGGTCCATGGAAACTGCTTTTGCGCCGCTCATGCCGGGGTCTCCGTTACTAAATGTTCCATCTGCCGGCGTACGGTGCCGAATGTTTTTCTGTGATGCGGGGTCACGCCTACATGCATGAGGGCCTGACGGTGAACCGCCGTGCCATACCCTGCATTTTTCTCCCATCCGTAGTCGGGCCAGCGCACATCCAGCCGCGCCATGATGCGGTCACGCACCACCTTGGCCACAATGGAGGCTGCGGCAATGGACAGGCTAACCCCGTCCCCGCCTACAATGGCCTCAGCACTACACCCAAAATCCGGAATTTTATTACCATCGACCAACACATGGTCTGGCCTGACCGGCAGACGCGCAACAGCACGCTGCATGGCAAGGTGGGACGCATGATAGATGTTGATACGGTCGATTTCCGCCGTGGAGGCGGCACCCACGCCAATGGCCACACCGGGCACATGGGGCAGACGCTCGGCAATGGCCTCGCGCAATGCGGGTTTTAATTTTTTGGAATCATCAATAACGGCGGCAAGGTCATCTGGCACGCCACGGGCAAACACCACGGCGGCAGCCACAACCGGACCGGCAAGCGGGCCACGACCCACTTCATCCACTCCGGCGACCAGACCGCCATGCTGTTGTTCCCGCCTAAAGTCCGGCATTGCATCCCTTCCCGTCCGCTTGAAACGACTCGGTTAAAATTACCGAGTCGCAGCAATCGCGACTCCGTAGGGAAGGAAAAGCATTTTTTTACCCGGGAGCGCAAGAGTCCCGGTCAAATGATTTTTAGGAACCGCTGCGACGGGGGAAGAAGAGCCAGCCGAGCAGAACGCCCACAACGGACACAATACCCAATGAAAGCAATGGCTTATCACGCACAAAGGTCACTGCTTTTTCAAGCGCGCTTTCACCTTCTTCATACAGGTCTGCAAAATCTTCTTGCACGTGCCCAGCGAACTGATCGAACTTTCCATCAGCCTGAAGGCCGATATCACCCGTCAGACCACCTGCGGCATCCTTAACATGCCCCTGAACGTCCCGGGCCTTGGCTTCAATCTTGTTTTCGATATTGTCGATTTTATCTTTAGCCATGACGACTTTCTCCTTTTCTGAACCGTTTTGTAGCGGTCCGCGCATGAAAGCGACCGGAGATCTGCACGATCGCCTGTTGCATCAGACCGCAAAAACGCGTCTCTGACTAGGCATGCCTTCTCCGACGTCCACACAACTGACTGCACTCATTGTTGGTTCCATGTTTTTTATGGAACAGCTTGATGGCACCATTCTGGCAACTGCCCTGCCCTCCATTGCCCACAGCCTGCATGTGGATACGGTCGCCACCTCCGTTGCCCTGACGTCCTACATCATAGGTCTGGCCATCTTCATTCCCGCATCCGGGGCGTTGGCGGACCGTCTGGGCAGCCGAACGATCCTGATGCTGGCCATCTGCATTTTTGTTGGCAGCTCAATTTTTTGCGGCACAGCCCATTCTTTGCTGTTTTTGGCTGTTATGCGCACAATACAGGGTATTGGCGGGGCATTGATGGTGCCTGTGGGGCGGCTGGCTGTTATTCGCAGCACGCCAGCGGACCAGCTTGTCCGCACCATGACGTGGATGATGCTGCCCGCCACCCTTGGCCCGCTGCTGGGCCCCGTTGTGGGGGGATACATCACGACATGGCTGTCATGGCGGTGGAATTTTTACCTCAATATTCCTGTAGGCATTATCGGGCTAATTCTGACGTACCGCTTTATTCCCGAAGTACGCGAGGCAACGCCCCCTCCCTTTGACGTCAAAGGTCTCCTGCTGGCAGGCGGTGGGCTGGCTATTCTCTCCGTCTTTGCGGAGTTGTTCAGCCACGGTACCGGCTCTACGTCTCTGGTTGCAGGCCTGCTGGGCACGGGGTTGATGCTGCTTGGCATATATACCTACCACGCTGGCCGTACCTCTTTTCCACTCCTGGACCTGCGGTTGATGCGGTTCCAGACGTTTCGTATTTCCGTCTTTGGTGGCGCGGCATCTCGTATTGCAGTTGGCTCTCTCCCCTTTTTGCTCCCCTCCTTCCTCCAGATCGGGGCGGGGCTGACTGCGGCTCAGAGCGGGCTGGTTACGTTTGTGGCGCCACTTGGGGCCATTGCCATGCGCCCCTTTGTGCCAGCCCTGCTCAAACGCTGGGGCTTCCGCACCATTCTTATTGCCAACGGCTCCTCTGCCGCTCTGGTTTTTGGGCTGATTGCCGCATTCCGTCCCTCTTACCCGCTGTGGCTGCTCTCCCTTGTGCTTACGCTGGCAGGGGCTGCGCAGTCTCTCCAGTTTTCCGCCTATAACACGGTTGCCTATGCGGATATTCCAGCAGACAGGATGAGCGCCGCCACCAGCCTGTATTCCACCATGCAGCAGATCATGCTTTCGGCCGGAATCTGCATTGCGGCCGGAACGCTTACGCTGCTGAGCAAGCTACACCACAACACACCAGCCAACATGACCGACTTTGCACTGGGCTTTGTGGTTACGGGCGCCATTTCCCTTCTGGCCGTGCCAGTGTGCGCCACACTTTCGCCTTCTGCGGGGGCAAACATGAGCGGGAACCGCCGTTAACGGCACGTTTTTAACGCACAGATTACATAAAGAAATGTTATTTTATGCACAGTTTCAATGACGAGGCTTGCACTTGCGTAAAGAGTTCCGCACACTTCTCCACCACAGGCAGGGTGCCCCTATGCACAGCGTTCCCCTGATTTTTTTGACGCAACTTAGGTTAACGAACAGCGCACCTCATGGACGATAACTCTCCGGTTTCCGCCACTCCCTCCAAACCACGGTCTTCCAAAAAACGCCTGCTTATGGTGGGGGGTATAGTGGTGGCATCCTGCATTCTGGGCTTTGCGCTTCTGCGCCCCCATGCAAGCCACAAATCACGCCACAGCACCGCTGATTCCAGCGAGAGCCAGCCCGTGGCGGTACAAACCGTTCATGCTGGCAACATGCCCGTGGAACTGACGGAGCTGGGCACGGTTGTGCCCATTACCAACGTAACGGTGCAAACGCGTGTAGAGGGCTACCTGACGCAGGTGCTCTTTACGGAAGGCCAGCATGTGCACAAAGGTGACCTGCTGGCGCTGATTGACCCACGCCCTTATCAGGTTCTGCTGGAACAGTATGAGGGCCAACTGGCCCAGGACAAAGCCCAGCTTGAACAGGCTAGAGTGGACAGTGCCCGCTACCAGCGCCTGATAAAGCAGGACAGTATTGACGCCAAAAC
The DNA here is from genome assembly GCF_001499675.1 of Acetobacter ghanensis. Taxonomy (NCBI): domain Bacteria; kingdom Pseudomonadati; phylum Pseudomonadota; class Alphaproteobacteria; order Acetobacterales; family Acetobacteraceae; genus Acetobacter; species Acetobacter ghanensis. The sequence goes on along the minus strand of NZ_LN609302.1, from coordinate 1,365,109 downwards.
CGCCCGCGACCAGCAGTTTACGGTCAAACAGCTTGAAGGCACGGTCAAAGCCGATCAGGCACTGGTGGATAACCAGAAGCTACAACTGATCTACTGTCACATTATTGCACCTGTGGATGGCCGTATTGGTATCCGCGCGGTGGATCAGGGGAACTATGTTGCAGCAGGGCAGTCCGGCGGTCTGGCCATACTGACCCAGATGCAGCCGATCTCTGTTATTTTCACGCTTCCGCAGGACCAGTTACCAGAGGTGTTCGAGCAGTTGCAGGCGCGCAAGTCCCTGCCAGTTTCAGCTTGGAACAGCGCCAACACGCAAAAAATTGCGGATGGCACCGTCAGCACATTGGACAGTCAGATTGATACCGCCACAGGCACAGTGCGCCTGCGTGCCATTTTTACCAATGAAGACGAGCACCTGTTCCCCAACCAGTTTGTTAACGCGCGCCTATTGGTTAAAACGCTGGACCATGTGCTGCTCCTGCCCACAACCGCCGTGCAGACCGGCCCCTCCGGTCTGTTTGTCTATGTAGTAAAAGACGATAACACGGTAAGCGTGCAGCCGGTTACAACCGGCATTTCCAACGGCACACTCAGCGTTGTGACATCCGGCCTCAAAGAGGGTGACCGTGTGGTTACAGACGGCACGGACCATTTGCGCGCAGGCATTAAAGTAACCATCCCCGCCACGGCCCCCACTCCAACACCGGACCATGCCACGCCGTGAACCCATCTGCCATTTTCATCCGCAGGCCTGTCGCAACCACATTGCTGATGCTGGCCATTTTTATGGCCGGGTTACTGGGCTACCATTTTCTGCCCATTTCCGCCCTGCCTCAGGTTGATTACCCCACCATTACGGTGGAGACCTTTTACCCCGGCGCCGGGCCGGATGTTATGGCAACCTCGGTGACCGCACCGCTGGAAACACAGCTCGGCCAGATGCCGGGGCTGGACCAGATGACATCGCGCTCATCCGGCGGGGCGTCGGTCATTACCCTGCGTTTTGACCTTTCCATGTCCATGGACGTGGCGGAGCAGGAGGTGCAGGCCGCCATCAATCAGGCCAACTCGCTCCTACCGACCGATCTGCCTGCCCCTCCGGTTTATGCCAAGGTCAACCCTGCGGACACACCCGTGCTGACGCTGGGCATCACATCCTCCACCATTCCGCTGCCGGAAGTGGAAGATTACGTGGATACCCGACTGGCGCAAAAGATCAGCCAGATTTCTGGCGTGGGGCTGGTCACGCTTTCAGGCGGGAACCGCAAGGCCTACCGGGTCCGGGTGAACATTCCCAAACTCACGTCCTATGGCATTGACCTGGATACGCTGCGCACCACCATTGGCAACGTCAACGTCAATTCCCCCACCGGGACATTTGACGGTGCACAACGCTCGGCCACATTGCGGGTTGATGGCCAGATAACCAGCCCCGAGATGCTGCTTAATCAGGTTATTGCTTACCAAAGCAGCGGGCCGGTACGCATACGGGACGTCGCCACCGTTGTTATTGGCCCGGAAAACACGCAGCTTGCTGCGTGGTCCAACCAGACCCCGGCGCTGATCATGAACGTGCAGCGCCAGCCGGGTGCGAATGTGATTGCCGTGGTGGACAATGTTAAGGCCACCCTGCCCACCCTGCGCCAGACGCTGCCACCGGGCATTGATATTGTCCCCCTGACAGACCGCACAACGACCATCCGCTCCTCTGTATCTGATGTGCAGTTTGAGCTTTTTCTGGCTCTTGTTCTGGTTGTGGCGGTTATTTTTGTCTTTTTGCGCAACGTTCCCGCCACCATCATTCCCAGCCTTTCCGTGCCACTCTCCATTATTGGCACGCTGGCTATCATGTATCTGCTTGGTTTTTCGCTCGACAATCTGTCCCTCATGGCTCTGACCATCGCCACCGGCTTTGTGGTGGACGATGCCATTGTGATGATCGAAAACATCTCGCGCTATGTGGAAGCGGGCGAAGACCGCATGAGTGCGGCGCTAAAAGGTGCGGGAGAAATTGGCTTTACCATTATCTCCCTAACCATCTCGCTCATTGCCGTGCTGATTCCGCTCCTGTTCATGAGCGATGTGGTGGGGCGACTGTTCCACGAATTTGCGCTTACACTGGCCACCACCATCATCATTTCCGCAGTGGTATCGCTTACGCTGGTGCCCATGATGTGCGCCCGTATTCTGTCCGAGCGCCCGCATGATGCCCAGACGGCGGCAACGCCTTTCCTGCGCTGGTCCGCCCGAATGGAAACCGCAACCGAAAAGCTGATTGCGGCCTACGACCGGATGCTGGATGTGGTGTTGGAATGGCGCAAGCTGACCCTAGCCGTTGCTGTTGGCACACTGGTTCTGACAGGCCTTTTGGGCTGGTACATTCCCAAAGGGTTTTTCCCCGTACAGGATACGGGGGTCATTCAGGGCATTTCTGTTGCGGCCCAATCCATCTCATTCGAGAGCATGAAGACGCACCAGCAGGAACTGGCCGCTGTTATCCTGAAGGACCCGGATGTGGCCTCTCTGTCCTCCTTTGTAGGGGTGGACGGGCAGAACGCAACGCTCAACCAAGGGCGCTTCCTGATCAACCTGAAACCGCATGATGACCGTTCCTCCTCCGCCACCGAGATTGCGGCCCGGCTGGAGCAGGAAACGGCACAGGTTGCGGGGATCAAACTCTACCTGCAACCCGTTCAGGACCTCTCGCTGGATACAACCGTCTCTGCAACGCAGTACCAGTTCCTGCTGGAAAACCCGGACTACAACGCCTTTACGGTCTGGGTGCCCAAGTTGATAGAACGGTTGCAGCAGGAGCCCTCCCTTACAGATGTAACATCCGACCTACAGGCTGCCGGGCTGGTGGCCCGCGTAACCTTGGACCGCGCGACGGGGGCTCGATACTCGATCACCCCTCAAACGGTGGATAACGTGCTGTATGACAGCTTTGGCCAGCGGCAGATTTCCACAATCTATACGCAGTCCAACCAGTACCGCGTCATTCTGGAGGCCGACCCACGTTTTCAGGCTGACCTGTCCTCCCTTAACCAGCTGTATCTGCCGGGTATAAGCGGCAATTCGGGCGAGAGCACTTCCGGCCCCACACGCTCCCCCACCTCCGGGCTGGTGCCGCTGCCTGCCGTCACACAGGTTACGCAGGAGACAGCCCCCCTGCTGCTAACTCACTTCGGGCAGTTTCCGGCCACAACCATCTCCTTCAACCTCGCGCCCGGTTATGCACTGGGGGATGCCACGGCCGCCATCCGGCGGGCTGAGGCGGATATTCACCTCCCCTCCGCTTTCCAAACCTCTTTTCAGGGTACGGCTGCGGCGTTTGAAGGCTCACTCAGCAACGAGCTGTTTCTGGTGGCTGCGGCCATTATTGCCGTCTATATTGTGCTGGGTATTCTGTATGAGAGCTTCATCCACCCGGTCACCATTCTTTCCACCCTGCCTTCGGCCGCCATTGGCGCACTGCTGACCCTGATGATTGCGGGGGTGAACCTCGATATCATGGGCATTATCGGCATTGTGCTGCTGATTGGCATCGTCAAGAAAAACGCCATCATGATGATCGACTTCGCACTGGAGGCGGAGCGTGAGCATGGCATGGACAGCCTGCGTTCCATCCGCACGGCGGCCACCCTGCGTTTTCGCCCCATTCTCATGACCACACTGGCTGCCATGCTGGGGGCTGTCCCCATGGTGCTTTCGCACGGCACAGGGTCGGAGCTGCGCTACCCGCTGGGGCTGGCTATTATTGGCGGGCTTGCCCTCTCCCAGTTGCTAACGCTGTTTACCACGCCAGTCATCTATCTTACGCTGGACACGTGGGCCCATAAATGGAGCAACCTCCGCCATGCGCGCACACCCTCCCCTCCTGACGGGCAGGCCGTGCTGTGAACATAAGCCGGATTTTTATTGACCGGCCTGTTGCCACTATTCTGCTGACCATAGCCCTGTTTCTTGGGGGCCTGCTGGGCTACCGCGGCCTACCTGTGGCGGACCTGCCCAATGTAGACTTCCCGGTTATTCAGATACAGGCGCGGCAGGCTGGTGGGTCACCGGAGGAAATTGCCAGCGCGGTTGCTGCTCCACTAGAGCGGCATCTGGGGCAGATTGCGGATGTTACGGAAATGACATCCCAATCTACCGAGAACAGCACACGCATTACGCTCCAGTTCGCCCTCTCGCGCGATATTAATGGTGCAGCGCGGGATGTGGAGGCCGCCTTGCAGGCAGCCCATGCGGATATGCCCTCCTCCCTGCGGCAGAACCCCAGCTACCGCAAAGCCAATCCCAACGGCGCGCCCATTCTGATTCTGACGCTGACATCAGACACCCACACCCGCCCCCAGTTGTATGACTACGCAACCAACGTACTGGTGCAGCATCTTTCCGCCATACAGGGGGTAGGACAGGTCGAAATCAGCGGGAGTGCGCTGCCCGCCATCCGCGCGGAAATCAACCCTCTCCCACTCTTTAAATACGGTATTGGGTTTGAAGACGTGCGTGCAGCTCTGGCCTCTGCCAATGCCCACACACCCAAAGGGATTATTGACCAGAACGGCGCACGCTACACGCTGGATACGAATGACCAGGTCCGTACCGCGCAGGATTATCGGGACCTGATTATTGCATGGCGCAACAACCGCCCTGTCCGGCTGGCTGATGTCGCCAGCGTGCAGGACAGCGTGGAAGACCTACGCAACGCCGGGTATTATAACAACCAGCCCTCCGTTATTGCCGTTGTCTTTCCACAGGCGGGGGCCAACGTGATTCACACGGTGGACCAGATCAATGCGGAAATGCCCATGCTCAAATCCGCCCTACCGGGGGGCGTGGAACTGCATGTTGGGCTGGACCGCTCGCTGACCATCCGTGCAGCCCTTGTGGATACACAGCTAACCCTGCTGATCTCGGTCATACTGGTTGTGCTGGTTGTGCTGCTGTTCCTTCATTCTGTCCGGATGACGCTTATTCCCGCCGTGGTGGTACCCACCTCCATTGTGGCCACGTTTGGCGTTATGCGTCTGCTGGGCTTTTCGCTCGACAACATGTCTCTCATGGCGCTTACGGTTTCTACCGGTTTTGTCGTGGATGACGCCATTGTGGTGATGGAAAACATTGCCCGTTACATTGAGGAGGGACTTCACCCGCGTGACGCGGCCATAAAAGGCAGTGGCGAGGTGGCTTTTACGGTTATCTCCATCTCCATTTCCCTGATTGCCGTCTTCCTGCCTATCCTGCTTATGGGCGGGCTGGCGGGGCGGCTGTTCCATGAATTTGCCATGACAGTCTCCATTACCATCCTGATTTCGATGGTGCTGTCCCTCACGCTCACCCCCATGATGGCTGCCTACCTTCTGGTCCCCCACACGGCGGGAACGGCCCCGGCAGGCTCTGGCAGCCTCCTGCGCCACGCCATTGCGGCCATGACCCTTTTTCTGGACCGGATGCAGGCAGGCTATGCCCGGTCGCTGGACATTGCACTGCGCTACCACAAAACCGTGCTACTCAGCCTGCCCTTTACGCTGGTGCTCACGGGGGCACTGTTTGCCCTCATGCCCAAAGGTTTTTTCCCGGTGGAAGATACCGGTATGCTCATGGGGCATTTACAGGGGGATCAGTCGATCTCCTTCGGGGCCTTGGCCAAAAAACTGACAGACGTGCAAAACGTGCTCATGCACGACAAGGACGTGGAAAGTGTCTCCTCCTTTATTGGTGGGCGTGGCTCCTCCAACGAGGCGGGGCTGTTCTTGCAACTCAAGGACAAAAGTGCGCGCAAAGACACACCAACCGACCTGATAGCCCGCGTAAACCGCAAGCTGCGCAATCTGGTTGGCGCCAACTTTTTCCTCATGCAACCCGGCGCTATCCGTGCCGGTGCGCGGCAGAGCAATGCCTCCTACCAATATACGCTGGAGGGCGAAAACTCTTCCGAACTTTATAGCTGGACATCCCGCCTGCTAGCGGAGTTGCGCCGCCACCCGGAGCTGACCTCCCTCTCCTCCGACGTACAACTCGGCGGGTCCGCCATCAGCACCGAGATTGACCGCGATACTTCTGCCCGTGTGAGCATTACGCCCCAGCTTCTTTCCAACACGCTGTACGATGCGTTTGGTCAGCGGTCTGCCTCCGTTATTTACAACCGGCTCAACCAGTACCGCGTGATTATGGAAGCCGACCCCAAAAACTGGTCAAACCCGGAAAGCCTGATGCAAGTATGGGTCAGTGTTGCCGGGGGGACCGCCGGAGGGGGCACCGCATCCAACACCATACGGGTCCGAAATGCCTCCAGCACCTCATCCACAGGCGATACGGAATCCACGCAAAGCACCCTGTCCTTCAAAAACCAAGTCGCCAACGCATTGGCGGGAGGATCTGGGGCCTCCAACGGGTCGGCCGTTAGTACCTCATCCGAATCAATGGTTCCCCTTACGCTGGTCACGCGTCTGGTTCCCAGCCGTACCCCGCTTTCCGTCAACCATCAGGGGCTGGCTGTTGCAGCAACGCTCTCGTTCAATCTGGCCAAGGGGGTCTCACTCGGTACGGCAACGCAGATCATCAACACGGCGCAAGTTGCCCTGCACATGCCCACCACCATCCATGGTAGTTTTGCTGGTAACGCCGCCCAATTCCAGAAAGCTGTCAGCGATGAACCGCTGCTTATTCTGGCGGCCCTTGTGGCGGTGTATATTACCCTGGGCGTGCTGTACGAAAGTTATGTACACCCCCTGACCATTCTCTCCACCCTTCCATCCGCTGGCGTGGGCGCACTGCTGGCCCTGCAACTGGCGGGGGAAGAATTTTCCCTTATCGCCATGATCGGTGTGATCCTGCTGATTGGCATTGTGAAAAAAAATGCCATCATGCTGGTGGATTTTGCCATCATGGCCGAACGGGAACATGGCATGTCCCCTTATGATGCCATTCGCACCGCCTGCCTGCTCCGCTTCCGCCCTATTATGATGACATCGGTTGCAGCCGCACTTGGCGCCGCACCGCTTATGGTCACCAACGGATACGGTGCAGAGCTGCGGCACCCGCTGGGCATTGCCATTGTGGGCGGGCTAATCGTCAGTCAGGCTCTTACACTTTATACAACACCCGTCATTTATCTGACATTTGATACATGGCGGTTGCGCACACACGCTTTTCTCCGCTCTTTTTCGTTTTCCCGCAGCTCCAGGCAGGATAGCTGAATGCCTTCTTCCCGTTCCTTCCGTTCCCTTCGCCTATCCTTACTGCTGGCTCCCGTCATTCTGACGGGCTGCATGGTGGGCCCTAACTACAAACGTCCCACCCCCATTATTTCGCCCGTGTTCAAGGAACTTCGCCCTGCTCCGGGGTGGGACTACGCAAGCCCGCATTTGGCGGCGCTCCCTAAAGGCTCATGGTGGACCATCTATAACGACCCGTTGTTGAACGAGTTGGAAGCACAGGTGGACATCAACAACCAGAACGTCGTCCAGTACGAGGCGCGCTACCGCAACGCCCGCGCCACCATTAATGCGGTCAGGGCGCAGCTTTATCCGACCCTCAGCGGGTCTTTGGCCTTCAACCGCCAGAGTTCGGGGCGAGGCTCCCGCTCCAGCGGCACCATTATCAATTACGGGTCTGACGGCAGCAGCAGTTCGTCCTACACCCCGTCCAACACGACCGAAAACACCTATTCCATGGGACCAACCGCATCGTGGGATCTGGACTTGTGGGGCAAAATCAGACGGCAAATTCAGGCGCAGGTCACCGAGGCGCAGGCTACAGCGGCAGACCTTGCCAATGCGCGCCTATCCTATCAGGCGCAATTGGCTACAGCCTATTTCAACCTGCGGTATCAGGACAGTCTGTACGACCTGCTGACAAAAAACGTCGCATTTTATGAGCGGTCATACCAGATTACCAAAAATCAGTACGATGCAGGCACAGCAGACCCCACAACCTTGCTCCAAGCCCAGACACAACTTGAGCAGACCCGGGCTCAGGCCACCGCAACCGGCATAGCCCGCGCCCAATACGAACATGCCATTGCCGTGCTGATGGGCAAAGCCCCTGCGGAGCTTTCTATCCCCCATGGGGCGCTCCCTCGCGCTATTCCTGCCATCCCGGTCATGGTTCCTGCGAGCCTGCTCCAGCGTCGCCCGGACATTGCAGCGGCCGAACGCCGGATGGAGGAATATAACGCCCAGATTGGCGCGGCTATGGCGGCCTTCTACCCAGACGTCAAGCTGACCGCGACCTACTCCTATAGTGGTGACCCTGTTGGCTCCCTTGTGCAGGTGGCCAACCGCATATGGACCCTTGGTGCCTCAGCGACAGAAACTCTGTTTGAAGGTGGCGCCCGTACGGCTGCGGTCCGGGAAGCCGATACCAATTACGATGCCTACGTGGCCACTTATCGCCAGACCGTGTTAACCGCGCTACAGGGGGTAGAAGATCAACTCTCTAACCTGCGCATTCTGGCCGAACAGGCCGACCAGCAGCATGTTGCGCTGGAAGCCGCCAACAAGGCCGTTACGGTTGCATTCAACCAGTACATGGCTGGCACACAAATCTATACGACCGTCATCACTGCAGAAGTCACGGCCCTTTCCAACGCGGAAACCGCACTGCAAATCCAGCAAAGCCGTATTCTGGACTCTGTCAGTCTGGTGGAAGCACTGGGCGGCGGCTGGGATGCTTCCGAACTGCCCAGCAAAGACTCCATGCAGACGGATAACCCCTTCCTGCCTTCTTTTATCCAGAAGGATAAAAACTGAACCGGGCGGAAAGAGGCATCTCTCCAACAAAAAACCTCCGGAGCTTTTGGCCCCGGAGGTTTTTTTATATGCCGTGTCTTGTCGTACCAGCGGTTACTTCATAACCGCACGACCGGCCAGAAGGGCCACCACCAGGAACACGACAAACAGCACAATCGCAATAAAGAACAGAATTTTAGCCATACCAGCCGAGGCAGAGGCAATTCCGCCAAAACCAAACAGCCCTGCAACAATAGACACAACCAGAAAAAACAGCGCCAGTTTCAGCATAATGAACTCCCTTGCATTTAAAATCCCGACCAGAGCCAAAAAGCCTGAAACGGGTTACGCCCTACGACGCAGAAAAATTCCAATAAGCAGACCGGCAAGCCCTGCTACGGTGACCGCAAACAACGGCTGGTCGATAACAACATCCCGCAATGCTTCGGCTGCGGCACTCCGCTGCCCCGGATTAAGGGCGTCGTAACTGGGCAGTTTACCAAACAGGCCATCGGCACCGTCCTGAAGGCTGCCAATACCGTCTTCAAGACTGTAGTCTGCCTTGATCTCATCACTCATACGAGGATGTCCTCCATACTGGATTGAGGGTTAACGCGTGTCGCACCCCTAAAGATGCATGTGTGAACGATTTTTTCGCTCAAGACTAGATTTCAGCCGAGCGCCAATACGCTTCACCACCCGGATCTGGCTCTCCTGCAATCATGGCGCGCAGGCGGGCGGCATAGGTACGGAATGCTGGGCTATCCGGGTTCCGTTCAGGCATATCCACCACAATTTCACCCGTGATCCCCGCAGGGGGGCCGCCTGCCAGCACCACAACACGTGTGGCCAACCGCAGGGCTTCCTCTATGTCATGCGTAACAAACAGAACAGTTTTGTGCGTCTGTTGCCATATGCGCTGCAATTCTTCCTGAAGGCTTGTCCGGGTAATGGGGTCCAATGCCCCAAAGGGTTCATCCATCAGCAGCAGGTCCGGGTTTACGGTCAGCGCACGCGCCACCCCTACCCGCTGCCGTTGCCCACCGGACAGACGGCGGGGCAGCCGGTCTGCCGCCTCTTCCAGCCCGACCAGTCGCAGAGCTTCCTGCGCACGGGCTTTTTTCTCATTTTTATTCAGGTGCAGGCCTTCCAGCCCGAACATGACATTCCGTAGGACCGAACGCCACGGCAGCAATCGTGCATCCTGAAACACCATGGCCCGACTGCGCCGCGTTGTATCCGCCTTACTGGCGCCAGAGGCGCAGGCACTGCCCCCAATCTGTCCTTCGGTTGGATGCATAAGTCCCATCAGCACACGCAGTAGCGTAGATTTACCTACACCGGATGGCCCCAGAAGAGCCACAAACTCCCCACGGGCAAGCGTCAGGCTAACATGCCGCAACACAAAATTGTTGCCACCATCGTGCGAAAGACCAACATCATTCAAAGACGCAACCATATCCGCCTGCATCATGGTTGCCATCTGAGAACCCATTTACGTACAAACCCAAAAAGAAAATCGGTAATGGCATACAACATGGCCATGGTCAGCATATAAACAACAACCACATCCGTTGCCAAAAGGCTTGATGCCTGCATCATCCGTGCCCCAATACCCGGCACACCGAACAGCTCCGCCGCGACAACGGACATCCATCCCTGCCCCAGCCCGGTCCGCAGGCCAGCCATAATACCGGGAGCAGAAGCGGGCAGAACAATCTTGAACAGCCGCCCCAAAAAGCTGCCATGCCCAAAGGCGGAGGCCAGTTCATACAGTTCGGGGTCCACCCCTTTTACCGCACTATGGGCTGCGTAAAAGTTGATCCAGAAAACCGATATCGCAATAACAAAGGTTGCCCCGGCCGTGCTCAGGCCGAACCAGAGGATGGCAAACGGCACCCATGCCAGACCAGGCACGGGGCGCAAAAGGCGTACAACGCCTTCCAGCAGACCATCCAGCAAGCCAAGCATACCGCACAATATGCCAAGGCCCGCCCCCAGTATGGACCCGATCAAAAGTCCCAGAAGGTAATGGTTTAGGCTATCCAGAATAGCCTGCTGCCAGAACCCGCCGCGCACCTCATCCAGCCACGCTGGACCAAGTGAGGATGGCGCCGGAACCATACCGGCAGGCAGCAACCCAGACTGGACCGCTGCCTCCCACAAACCGAAAAACAGAACCAGCCCCAGTAGCCCCAGCCCCAGACGCAAAGAACCAGACAGTTTTCTGCTCACGGTTTGGCCTGCTGCCACAGTCCCATCTCAAACAGATCCTCAACTGGCTCTGCCTTACGCAGCAAGCCGGCCGACACTTCAAAATCCTGCAACTGCCTCACGCTTTCCACAATACGCGCCGGATCACTGACAAACCGGGATGCCGAATGTTCCAATGCTGTTTTCATCACATCGTCATTCAACATACCACCACCCAGCGCCTTTTGCACAAATGGCACGGCTTCATCCGGGTGTTGGGCCAGCAGGGTTGTGGCGCGCACAAACAGGTTTGTCAGTGTGCCTACCCATGCCTTATGTTCAGCCGCATCTGGTTTAACAATTGCCAGCACTGACCCAGGTTGGTCAGGCATCATATCGTGGCCAGAAGCCAGTATCCGGGCATCGGGCAGACGGGTTTTAACAACCGTTAGAGCCGGTTCCCTCAACACCGCACCATCTACAGCACCTGCCAGAAAAGCCTGCTGTGCGGCATCAATATCGACGCCAACAATGGATGCCACCGTGTTGACCTGCTCAAAACCAAGCTGTTTTTGCAGCCAGTAGCGCAGCAATGTATCTGGCACGGAACCAGCCGGCTGTGCAGCCAAGCGCGGCAACCGCTTCTGATCCTGTTTGAAGCGCGCAAAAATCGCCTTAACCGCGTCAGGCGTAAGCCCGCTAGTATCATCGGGTTTGATGCCATCCGCCAAAGCGCCGCGCGCAATAACAGAAAGCTCTTCGATAGAAGCCGTGGCCACGACTTTGACATCCACACCATGTGCACGCGCCTGCAACAAAGGCAGAACCCCGGCCACGTAGCCATCAATCCGCCCAGAAACCAGCGCCTGAATAGCCTGAGGGCCAGATGTAAACCGCACAAGCTGGACATCCAGACCAGCCTGCTTGGCCCATCCTTCTCCATCCACCACAAACAATGCAGAAGACCCAAGAACAGGAATATAGCCAATGCGGATACTCTCAGCCGCCTGAACCGGGTTTGCTGCCCAGCCGAATGCCACGGCGGCAAGCGTGAGCATTTTTAGCAACGCACGTTTCATGATGAGATCTCTTCCGATGAAATATTTTATCAAAAATAATAGTGGATATATTCGCGTCTTTGTCAATCACTCACACACGTGCATGAAATGATTTTATTTCACGTAGATTTATCTACATATCAGTCTCAATAAAACGACATAAAAAAAGCTGGCCCCGGAAGGCCAGCTTTCTTCATTCTGCTTGAAAGCAAAAAATTAAGCAGCGAGATCCTGCTTATCTTCCACTTCCGGGCGGGGACCGCTGTCCTGCCCTTTTGCGCTCACATCGCGGTCGATCAGTTCGATCACGGCCATCTGAGCGGCATCGCCATAGCGAACGCCTGCACGCAGAACGCGGGTGTAACCGCCATTGCGTGCTTTGTAGCGTTCTGCCACAGCAGCAAACAGCTTTTTCACGATCACATCGTCACGCAGCACAGCAAAAGCCTGCCGACGTGCATGCAGATCGCCACGCTTGCCAAGGGTGATCAGCTTTTCAACAAACGGACGCAGTTCCTTCGCTTTGGGAAGCGTAGTGGTGATCTGCTCATGCTTGATGAGAGCCACAGCCATGTTGCGGAACATGGCTGCACGGTGAGAAGAGGTAACGCCGAGCTTTCTGCCGGCAATCCGGTGACGCATGGTTCAGTTCCTAGTATCGAGAAAAGTCAGATCAAAACGGCTCATCAAGCCGCTTTGCCAACTCTTCAATATTTTCCGGCGGCCAAGCCGGCACATTCATACCCAAGGACAGTCCCATGGAGGTCAGGACTTCCTTAATTTCGTTCAGGGATTTACGGCCAAAGTTCGGTGTGCGCAGCATTTCCTGCTCACTCTTCTGAACCAGATCCCCGATGTAGATGATGTTGTCGTTCTTCAGGCAGTTTGCGCTACGAACAGACAATTCAAGCTCATCCACCTTGCGCAGCAGATTACGGTTGAACGGCAGGTCATCCTCAGGCTCTTCAGCCTGCACAGGACGCGGCTCATCAAAGTTGATGAACAGCTGCAACTGATCCTGCAGAATGCGTGCGGCCAGAGCCACTGCATCTTCCGGTGTCACCGCACCATTGGTTTCGACCGTAAGCAGCAGCTTGTCGTAGTCGGTAACCTGACCAACACGGGTCGGCTCAACCTTGTAGGACACACGCTTTACAGGCGAATAAATTGCATCAACCGGGATCAGGCCGATCGGGGCATCTTCCGGACGGTTAGCCGCCGCAGGAACATAGCCTTTTCCGGTATTAACAATAAATTCCATACCCAGCTTAACGCCATCATCAAGCGTGCAGATGACCAGATCAGGGTTCATGATTTCAATGTCATGACCTGTCTGGATCTGGCTTGCGCGCACTTCGCCGGGGCCAGTGGCCGTCAGCACCATACGCTTCGGCCCTTCACCGTGCATGCGCAACGCCAGCTGCTTGATGTTCAGGACGATGTCAGTCACATCTTCCCGGACACCTGCAACAGACGAAAACTCGTGCAGAACGCCGTCAATCTGAACCGCCGTGACCGCCGCGCCTTGAAGAGAAGACAGCAGAACCCGACGCAGAGCGTTACCGAGCGTCATACCAAAACCGCGTTCCAGCGGCTCAGCCACTACGGTTGCGATACGAGCGGGCTCCACTCCGGATTCAACTTCAAGCTTTTCGGGCTTGATCAGAGATTGCCAGTTTTTCTGAAGGACCAATGGACCGGCCTTTCAATACGAAAAACCACTGCCAACGCAGCGATTTCTCTGAAGTGGACACAACAAATGGAAAAGCAGCGTGTTAACAGGCCGCTTTTCCGCTCGTAAGCTCAGACGCGGCGACGCTTGCGCGGGCGGCAGCCATTGTGCGGGACGGGTGTCATATCACGAATAGACGTGATGGTGAAACCAACGGCCTGCAGGGCACGCAGCGCGCTTTCACGCCCCGACCCAGGACCGGAAACTTCGATTTCCAGCGTTTCCATGCCGTGTTCACGGGCCTTACGACCGGCGTCTTCAGCCGCAACCTGCGCCGCATAAGGCGTAGACTTCCGCGAGCCTTTAAAGCCCTGTGCACCAGCAGAAGACCAGGAAATAGCATTCCCCTGGGCATCAGAGATGGTGATCATGGTGTTGTTGAACGTGGAGAGCACATGCGCCACGCCCGAAATAATGTTCTTACGCTCTTTTTTACGAACACGCGGTGTTGCGGCTTTCGCCATGTCTTTTCTACCTCAGTCCCTGTCCAGCCTACATATGCAGGCTGGCCGCCTTAGCGAATTGGATTAACGCGTTGCTTTCTTCTTGCCGGCAATAGCCACTGCCTTACCCTTACGGGTACGGGCATTGGTATGCGTCCGCTGACCGCGAACCGGCAGACCACGACGATGACGCAGGCCGCGGTAGCAACCAAGATCCATCAGGCGCTTAATGTTCATCGCAATTTCACGACGCAGGTCGCCTTCAACGCGATAGGTGCCATCAATCAGCTCACGGAGCTTCATGATTTCATCGTCGCTGAGTTCGTTAACCCGCTTTGCTTCCGGAATCTCTAAGGTCTTGCAGATTTCTGCCGCCTTAGATGCGCCAATTCCATAAATATACTGAAGCCCGATCACAACCCGCTTGTTTGTCGGGACATTCACGCCGGCAATACGTGCCACGCCTTATACTCCTGTTCGCCCGCTTTTACAGCGAACGGCTCATAGCCCTGTTTTGACTGGGCGGATTTCACTTGGTGGCCGCGAAATATACCGACCACCGTTACAAGTCAACGAAAACTGATCACTTCTTCGTGATCGCGCCGCTATCTTCAAGCGCTGCTTCAATTTCTGCTGTCACTTCAGCAGCCGGAAGCATGCCATTTACCTTACGCAAACGCCCCGTTTTTTCATAAAACGGTAGAATCGGTGCGGTAAGATTGCGGTATTCTTTCAAACGTTCAACAACCGTCTCACGCTTATCGTCTGCCCGGCGCTTGAACTCATGGCTCCCGCAAGCATCGCATTCACCTTCCTTGGCAGGAGGGTTGGACGCTTCATTATAGGTCTGCCCACATTTAGCGCAGGTGAAACGTCCTGAAATACGGTCGGCCAGAATTTCCTCATCCACGTCCAGAAAGAGCACAACATCAATGCTCTTCCCATCAGCAGCCAGCATAGTATCCAGTTCCTCGGCTTGCGCCAAGGTCCGTGGAAAACCATCCAGTATGAAGCCTTTCTGGCAATCGGGCTGGGCAATCCGATCTTTCAGCATGGCAATAATCAACGCATCCGGCACCAGCTTACCAGCAACCATCAGCGCTTTTGCCTGATTCCCGACATCGGACCCACGCGCAACTTCTGCGCGCAGCATATCCCCTGTGGAAATCTGCACCAGACCATGACGTTCTTCCAGAATCTTGGACTGGGTGCCTTTTCCAGCCCCAGGCGGGCCCAGAAAAATAATGTTCATCGTCTGATGATCCTCTGTTTCCTGCCGCCACGGGACTTGCGCATCAACCCCTGATACTGGTGCGCCACCAGATGAGACTGCACCTGCGTCACCGTATCAATTGTCACTGATACAATAATAATCAGACTGGTCCCGCCAAAATAAAACGGCACGTTGTAACGGCTGATCAAGATCTGCGGCAGAAGACAGACTGCAACCATGTATGCCGCCCCAATCGTCGTCAGACGCGTCAGGATCTTATCGAAATAAGAAGCTGTTGAAGCCCCCGGACGCACACCAGGGATAAACCCCCCCTGCTTACGCAGGTTGTCCGCCGTCTCTGACGGATTAAACGTCACCGCTGCGTAGAAGTACGAAAAGAAGACAATCATCAATGCATAAAAGAGCAGATACAGAGGCTGCCCCTGCCCCAGCGACTCACCCAGAAATGATAGCCATCCGGGCAAAGATTTGCCGTTCATGAACCCCGCCAGCGTGACAGGAATCAAAAGCACGGAGGATGCAAAGATAGGAGGAATGACCCCAGCCGTATTCACCTTAAGAGGCATATGCGTGGTGTCTCCACCAAACATGCGCTGCCCCATCTGACGTTTGGGGTACTGAATAACCACCCGTCGCTGAGCCTGCTCCATAAAGACAATAAACATAATTGTCAGGCCGGCCAGAACAAGGAATAGCAGGACAAAAAAGGAAGACAGCGCCCCAGTGTAGCTCAGTTGGAAAAGGCTGACCAAAGCATGTGGAAGGTTTGCAACGATCCCGGCAAAGATAATGAGAGAAATACCATTACCAACACCACGTGACGTAATCTGCTCACCAAGCCACATCAGGAACATGGTACCGCCCACCAGCGCTGTAACACACGTCACCAGAAAGAGGGGACCAGGGTTCACAACCGCAGCACCACTCTGGACATTCTCCAGCCCTATCGCGATGCCATAAGCCTGAAAAACCGCAATCAGTACCGTAAGGTAGCGCGTATACTGGTTAAGCTTCTTGCGCCCCTGCTCACCTTCCTTCTTGAGAGCCTCAAGAGAAGGCACAGCCGTAGACATCAGCTGCACAATAATAGACGCAGAGATATAGGGCATAATGTTCAACGCAAACACGGTCATGCGCCCAAGGGCGCCCCCCGAGAACATGTTGAACATTCCAAGAATGCCGCCCTGATGCTGCGCCAGAAGCTGCCCCATAACCGTAGCGTCCACACCAGGCACAGGAATATACGTTCCCAAACGGTAAACAATCAGCGCACCTAGCGTAAACCAGATCCGTTTCTTGAGTTCCGTTGCCTTAGCAAAAGAGCCTACGTTAAAATTGGCAGCCAGTTGTTCGGCCGCGGAAGCCATGCATCCGTCCTTTCACACAAACAGCGCCGCCACACAAAGTGGAGACGCTGGCATGATTGCCTGAAAAATTTCAGACAGCTTTTCTGATCTAGGCAAAGAAGAGAGAACAGGGCCTCCCACTGTTCTCTCCCCAACGCAATCAGGAGGCGCTAGCTTCCACAGGCGCTGCTACCAGCAGCTTAATGCTGCCGCCAACTTTTTCAATAGCAGCCTTAGCAGAAGCAGAAACACCAGACACTTCAAAAGAAACGCCTTTGGTCAGTTCGCCTTCACCCAGAATACGAACGCCTGCATACTTACCAGTCCCAACCAGACCAGCTTTTTTCAGCGCTTCTTCCGTAATGGTAACGCCATTTTCCAGCTTACCATCAGCCAAAGCCTGTTCTACCGCACCAAGGTTAACCGGTGCATAGACCTTGCGGAAGATATTTTTAAAGCCCCGCTTCGGCAGACGACGATAAATCGGGAGCTGACCACCTTCAAACCCGTTGAGGGAAACACCCTCACGTGCCTTCTGGCCTTTCACACCCTTACCGGACGTCTTGCCCTTACCGGAACCAATACCGCGCCCTAGCCGCTTTTTGCGGTAGCGAGCGCCTTCGTTATCACGAAGCTCGTTAAGTCTCATTTCAGTCCTCCACCTTCACCAGGTGGGCCACCTTGCGGACCATACCCCGAGTAGACGGAGTATCTTCCAGAACCTTTTCGCGCCCGATCTTATTCAGACCAAGCCCGATCAGGGTTGCCTGCTGACCTGGCTTACGTCCGTTACCGGACGCAACCTGAATCACCTTAAAGGTCTTTTTATCAGACATCTGCAGCCTCCGCACCAGCAGCCTGGTCGCGCTTGCCAAAGATTTCCGCCACTTTCTTGCCACGACGGTTCGCCACAGCGCGGGGGCTGGCACAACGGGTCAGAGCGTCGAACGTAGCCTTAACCATGTTATGCGGGTTCCGGGTTCCCAGAGACTTGGCAACAACATCGTTAATGCCAAGGCTTTCAAACACCGCACGCATTGGCCCACCAGCGATGATCCCAGTCCCGGCTTCAGCTGAGCGCAGCACAACTTTACCAGCACCAAAGTGACCAGCAACGTCATGATGCAGCGTGCGCCCTTCTTTCATGGGGACACGGATCATGCCGCGCTTGGCGCGTTCAGTTGCCTTGCGGATAGCTTCGGGAACTTCACGTGCTTTACCAGCACCGTAGCCCACACGACCTTTCTGGTCACCAACCACAACCAGAGCAGCAAACGCAAAGCGCCGACCACCCTTAACAACCTTAGCAACGCGATTGATGGTTACCAGCTTATCAACCAGTTCATCGCCTTCGCGTTCACGCTCACGGCCGCCTCGACCGCCTTCTCTTGGTTCACGAGCCATTCCGTGATCCTTTCCTCAGAAGGAGAGACCGCCCTCACGGGCCGCCTCCGCCAGGGCCTTGACGCGCCCGTGATAAAGATAAGATCCCCGGTCGAATACGACCTGAGATACGCCAGCAGCCACAGCACGCTGAGCAACCAGCTTGCCAACAGCACCTGCGCCTTCCCGCGTAGCACCGCTCTTCAGAGCTTCACGCAGTTCTTTATCGAGCGTTGATGCTGCAGCCAAGGTAACACCCTGCGCGTCATCAATCACCTGAGCATAGATGTTCTTACCAGACCGGAAAACCGACAGACGAGGACGGCCACCAGCCTTGCGGCGAAGCTGAAAACGGAGACGCGCGCGCCGCCGATTCCGCAATTCCTGCTGAGTGCTCATTATTTCTTCTTGCCTTCCTTACGGCGGATAGTTTCCGTATCGTACCGCACACCTTTGCCTTTATAGGGCTCAGGCTTACGGTAGCTACGAATATCCAGAGCCACCTGGCCAACACGCTGCTTATCAATCCCTTCCACCACAATCGCGGTCGGCCGCGGGGTAGAAATTTTGATGCCAGCCGGAATCGGATAGATAACGTCGTGAGAGAAACCAAGGTTCATAACAAGGTTAGAACCCTGCACTGCAGCACGATAACCTGTCCCGGTAATTTCCAGAGTCTTAGAAAACCCTTCGGAAACACCTTTGACCGCACAAGCGATGAGTGCGCGTGTTGTTCCCCACATCATGCGAGCCTGAGTTTCAGTACCGTTCGGCTGCACAACAACCGAGCTGTCCTTAACTTCAGCCGTAACGTGACTGGAGATCGGCAGAGAAAGCTCACCCAGCTTACCCTTGGCCTTGAAAACACCGTCCGCGATGGAAACTGTAACCCCTGCCGGCACTTCGACGGGATACTTGCCTACTCGTGACATTTATCCCTCCTCAGAATACGCGGCAAAGGACTTCACCACCAACATTGGCGGCGCGGGCCTCTACATCGGACAGAACACCACGCGGTGTGGAAAGGATAGAAACACCCAGACCAGCACAGACGCGCGGCAGTTCTTTAATTTTGGAATAGACGCGACGGCCAGGGCGAGAAACGCGCTGGATTTCACGAATAACCGGTTCACCTTCCGCATACTTCAGCTCGATGTGCAGCTGGGCAATACCCTTACGCACTTCTTCACGCTTGTAACCACGGATGTAACCTTCGCGCTGCAAAGCTTCCAGCACGTTCACACGCAGATTGGATGCCGGAGCAACACAAGAGTTGTGACGCGCACGCTGAGCGTTGCGAATGCGGGTGAGCATATCACCCAAAGGATCTGAAAGCGACATCTCGAGCCCTTACCAGCTAGCTTTCACGACTCCCGGAATCTGACCTTCAGAGGCCAGATCACGGAAAGCGATACGACACAGCTCAAACTTGCGGTAGTTACCGCGAGAACGACCTGTCAGCTTGCAACGCAGACGCACGCGCACACGAGAACCGTTGCGCGGCAGTTCTGCCAGCTTGAGAGACGCATCGAACCGATCTTCCACGGGCAGAGAACGATCCATCACGATATTCTTGAGAGCGGTACGCTTCTCATTATCCCGTGCCGCCATGCGCTTGCGTTTAGCATTACGCAGGATGGCAGATGTTTTAGCCATACAACATTACCTCCGGAACCCTTCGAAAACCTTCGACGGTTTTCCAAGATCACACAATAAAGCAGCCTGTATCATCCCAAGAAGGGAAGATCAAACGCCTTCAGCAAAGCCTTAGCTTCGGCATCCGTTTTCGCGCTGGTCACGAACACGACATCCATACCGCGGATTTCATCCACTTTGTCGTATTCAATTTCCGGGAAAACGATCTGCTCTTTCAGGCCAAGAGCAAAATTGCCCCGACCGTCAAAGCCTTTCGTCGCAGGGAGACCACGGAAGTCACGGATACGCGGCATCGCAATCGTCACAAGACGATCGAGAAATTCGTACATCCGAGCCCGACGCAGCGTAACCTTACAGCCAATCGGCAGCCCTTCGCGGATCTTAAAGCCAGCGATTGCCTTTTTAGCAACCGTCTTAACCGGCTTCTGACCTGCAATAAGGGTCATTTCCGCAACAGCTGCATCCAGCTTCTTCTGGTCACCCGCGGCTTCGCCAACGCCCATATTCAGGACGATTTTTTCAAGCCGCGGCACCTGCATTTCGTTGCTATACCCAAACTGCTCACGCAGCTTGGCACGAAGTTCACTCTCATAGCGCTGGTGAAGGCGCGGGAGGGAACGCCCTTCCTGATTCGCACTCATACCTGGCCTCTCAACCTTCAATCACTTCGCCAGTCGCCTTGGCAACGCGAACTTTTTTGCCGTTTTCAAGCACCCGGAAACCAACGCGTGTCGGTTTTTTGGAAGCAGGATCGACCAGCTTCAGGTTGGAGAGGTGGACGGCTGCCTCACGGGCAATAATCCCACCTTCTTCACCCATGCGACGAGCGCGCTGGTGACGTTTAGCAATCGCAACACCACGCACAACAGCACGATCTTCTGAAGGACGAACCTCCAGAACCTCACCCTGCACACCCTTGGAAGAGCCGGTGATGACGACAACCGTATCGCCTTTTTTAATACGGGCAGCCATTACAGCACCTCCGGCGCGAGAGAGATGATCTTCATGAACTTCTTCGCACGCAGTTCACGCACGACCGGACCAAAAATACGGGTACCGATCGGCTCCTGCTGCTTGTTGATCAGCACAGCCGCATTGCGGTCGAACCGAATGGCACTGCCATCGGGACGACGAACCGGGTAAGAGGTACGCACGATAACGGCCTGGTGAACATCGCCCTTCTTCACCTTCCCACGGGGGATGGCTTCCTTGACGGAAACGACGATCACGTCGCCGACCGAGGCAGACTTCCGCTTGGAACCGCCCAGCACCTTAATGCACTGCACCTGACGTGCACCGGAATTGTCGGCCACATCGAGGTTGGTCTCGGGATGGATCATAACCTAGAAATCCTTACGTTAGGCCGACGCAGCTGCTTCCGCGCCCACGGCTTCACCGTTGCGGGAAATCACGGTCCACGTCTTACGCCGCGAAATAGGTGCACATTCAACAATCCGCACAGAATCACCGATCTTGCAGATGTTTTCTTCATCATGCGCCGCATATTTCTTGGAACGACGGATGAACTTCTTATAAACGGGATGCATGACGCGACGATCGACAAGAACCGTTACGGTCTTGTCCATCTTGTCGCTCGTCACACGTCCGGTCAGGACGCGCCTCGGCATCGGCTACCTCTCCTCAGGCATTGGCAGCAGATGTTTTTGCACCTGCTGCATTCTTTGCGTTCTGCGCAGCAATTGTCTTGATGCGCGCAATTTCACGACGGACCGCACGGACTCGGCTCTGCGATTCTGTCTGCCCGGTGGCCTGCTGGAAACGCAAGTTGAGCTGCTCACGCTTAAGCTCAACCAGACGAGCTTCAAGCTCGTCCGGCGTTTTAGCGCGCAAATCAGCTGGCTTTACTGCCTTTACCATCTCACGCATCTCCAATTCGGGTCACAAATTTGGTCTTGATCGGCAACTTGGCGGCACCAAGAGCCAGCGCTTCACGCGCCAGTTCCGGCGGAACACCTTCGATCTCAAACAAAATACGACCAGGCTTCACACGGGCCACCCAGTATTCAGGCGATCCCTTACCGGAGCCCATACGCACTTCTGCGGGCTTTGTCGAGACCGGAATATCCGGAAAGATACGAATCCAAACTCGACCAGCGCGTTTCATGGCGCGGGTAATGGCACGACGGGATGCCTCGATCTGGCGAGCCGTAATACGTTCCGGCTGCAGAGCCTTAAGGCCGAACGTACCAAAGTTCAGTGTGGTACCGCTTTTTGCAAGACCGTGGATACGGCCTTTATGTGCTTTGCGGAATTTTGTCCGCTTAGGGGAAAGCATTATTTTTTATCCTCTCCTCAGCGCTGAGGAGCCTGTTCGGCCGCCCGGCGATCCTGTGCCAACGGATCATGAGCAAGAATTTCACCCTTGAAGATCCATACCTTCACACCGCAGGTGCCATAGGTGGTCATAGCCGTTGCCGTACCATAATCGATATCGGCCCGCAGAGTGTGCAGAGGCACACGACCTTCGCGATACCACTCAATACGTGCGATTTCGGCACCACCCAGACGACCGGAGCAGTTGATCCGGATACCTTGGGCCCCCAGACGCATAGCGGACTGCACGGCGCGCTTCATGGCACGACGGAAAGCCACACGGCGTTCCAGCTGCTGGGCAATGTTTTCTGCCACCAGCGTTGCATCGATTTCCGGCTTGCGGATTTCAACAATGTTCAACGCCACTTCGGTGCCAGCCATGCGGGTCAGCTCTTTACGCAGAGCGTCGATGTCCTGACCCTTCTTGCCGATAACCACGCCAGGACGTGCCGCATAGATCGTAACACGCGGCTTTTTGGCCGGACGTTCGATCACAACACGAGACACACCTGCCCCAGCCAGCTTGCGACGCAGGAATGCACGAAGCTTAAGGTCTTCGTGCAGCAGACGGGAATAATCTGCGTCTGCGTACCAGCGGCTGTCCCACGTGCGGTTGATACCGAGCCGCAGCCCGATCGGATTGACTTTATGCCCCATATCTCAGGCCGCCTTCTGCTCGGAAGAAGCCGCGTCAGACACAACGGCCCGTTCGGCTACAACAATCTTCAGGTGACTGAAAAACTTCTCAACACGTGCGGAACGACCACGGCCACGTGCGTGAAAACGCCGCATGACAATGGACTTGCCCACTTCGGCCGTTTTCACCACCAGCTGGTCAACATCCAGCTGGTGATTGTTTTCAGCATTAGCGATCGCGCTTTCCAGCGTTTTCTTAACCTGCTGAGCGATACGGCGCTTGGAGAATGTCAGCGTCGCAATTGCCTGAGATGCAGGTTTATTACGGATCAGGCCTGCCACAAGGTTCAACTTGCGGGGGCTAACCCGAATGTTACGCGTGATAGCTTGCGCTTCTGTTTCCGCGAGCGTGCGCGGATGCTTCGGCTTGCTCATCTGTGCTCTTAGCCCCGCTTAGACTTCTTGTCAGCACCATGCCCATGGAACGTACGGGTGGGAGAGAATTCGCCAAACTTATGGCCAACCATGTTCTCCGTCACCTGCACAGGCAGGAACTTCTGACCGTTATAAACACCGAACGTCAGACCAACGAACTGCGGAAGAATCGTTGAACGACGCGACCAGATCTTGATCACTTCATTCCGACCCGATGCGCGGGATACTTCAGCCTTGTTCAGCAGATACCCGTCGACGAACGGACCTTTCCAGACGGAACGTGCCATCTTCTATTGCCCCTTACTTGCCGGTCTTCCGACGACGGATAATCAGACCGTCCGTCCGCTTGTTGACCCGAGTTTTGTAACCTTTGGTGGGCTTGCCCCACGGCGTAACCGGATGACGACCACCAGATGTGCGGCCTTCACCACCACCATGCGGATGATCAACCGGGTTCATCACCACGCCGCGGTTATGCGGACGGCGACCCAGCCAGCGAGAGCGACCAGCCTTACCCATATGCTGGTTCATGTTGTCCGGATTGGACACGGCACCTACAGTTGCCATGCACTCACCGCGAACAACACGCAATTCACCAGACTGCAGCTTGATCTGGGCGTAGCCGGAATCCTTACCAACCAACTGAGCATACGTTCCAGCGGAACGGGCCAGCTTACCACCAGCACCCTGCTTCAGTTCGATGTTATGGATAATCGTACCCACCGGAATGGAAGCAAGCGGCATAGCATTCCCAGGCTTGATGTCCACGCGCGTGCCGGCGATGACATTGTCACCGACCTTCAGACGCTGGGGAGCAAGAATATAAGCCAGCTCACCGTCTTCGTACTTCACCAGCGCAATAAAGGCCGTGCGGTTGGGATCGTATTCAAGACGCTCCACAGTACCCAGCACGTCGAATTTACGACGCTTGAAGTCTACATAACGATAGGACTGCTTATGACCGCCACCACGAAAGCGAGAAGTAATACGGCCGTTATTGTTACGACCGCCTGACTTGCTCTTACCTTCGGTGAGCTGCTTGACCGGCTTGCCCTTCCAGAGGTCAGCACGATCAATCAGAACCGTACCACGCAGGCTCGGCGTGACAGGATTAAAGTGCTTCAGTGCCATTAGTTTCTACCCTTGGTCACGCCAGCTTCGCGGTCAGGTCGATGGACTGACCTTCTGCAAGCTGAACGAACGCCTTCTTAACGTCAGAACGCTGACCCAGACGCCCTTTAAAGCGTTTGGTTTTACCTTTCTGGACAAGGGTGTTGACGCCAACAACCTTGACCCCGAACAGCGTTTCCACCGCAACCTTGATTTCAGGCTTGCTAGCCGTCATCGCGACCTTGAAAACAACCTGATTTTTTTCAGAAAGCGCAGTCGCCTTCTCGGTGATGACAGGCGTCCGCACGATGTCGTACAGAGCCTCCCGAGAGAGACGCTCGGCTTTCTTGCGAATAGCAAGAATATTCGTCATGCCAGGCGTTCCTTCAGTCCTTCAAGGCCTGCCTGCGTAATAGCAAGCACCTCATGGTTCAGAATGTCATAAACATTCGCGCCAATGGTCGGCAGAATGTCGATCTTTGGCAGGTTACGAGCAGCGCGCACGAAATTTTCGTCCACGGATGCATCCACGATCAGGGCAGAACCCCACCCAAGCCCCTGCAGCTTCTTGGCCAGATCACTGGTCTTGGTCACGCCAGAGGCGGCATCCAGAACAACCAGCTTACCTTCGGCAGCTTTCTGCGACAGAGCGGAGATCAGGCCCAGACGACGCACCTTTTTAGGCAGGTCGTAGCCATGATCACGCACAACCGGACCATGCACCACACCACCAGTACGGTACTGGGGAGCGCGCAGGGAGCCCTGACGTGCACTACCTGTACCCTTCTGACGATACGGCTTTTTGGTCGTGCCGGACACTTCGCCCATGCCCTTGACCTTGTGCGTACCAGCGCGGCGCTTTGCCAGCTGCCAGTGCACAACGCGTGCCATTACATCCGCCCGGGGTGCTGCGCCGAAAAGTTCTTCCGGAAGCGTAGCTGAACCAACCGTGCCGTTATCAAGTGTCTTGATTTCGATTTCCATGATCTCAGGCCTCCGCCTTCACAGCTGCCGGATACGGCGCATCGCTATGGCGGGCTTTCTTGATCGCATCACGAATGAGAACGACACCATTCTTTGCTCCCGGAACGGAGCCACGAATCATGATCAGATTCTTTTCCGGATCGACCGCTGCGATTTCCAGATTCAAGGTGGTCACGCGTTCATCACCCAGATGACCAGCCATTTTCTTGTTTTTGAAGGTTTTGCCGGGATCCTGGCGGTTACCGGTCGAACCATGCGAACGATGCGAAATGGACACACCGTGCGAGGCTTCAAGACCAGCAAAATTCCAGCGCTTCATGGCGCCAGCAAACCCCTTACCCTTGCTTGTCCCCGTTACGTCAACCTTCTGGCCGACAACGAAGTGCGAAGCAGAAAGAGCAGCGCCAACTTCCAGCGTAGCATCATCTGCCACACGGAATTCACGAACCGCCTTCTTGGGTTCAACCTTCACACGGGCAAAATGGCCACGGTTGGGTTTTGTTACGTTTTTCACCTTGGCGTTGCCCATACCCAGCTGGACAGCCACGTAGCCATCACGCTCCTGAGTACGAACGTCTACCACCTGCACTTCATCAACGTGCAGAACGGTGACAGGCACATGCGTGCCGTCTTCCTTGAACAGTCGGGACATGCCCAACTTTTTTGCGATCAATCCGGTGCGCATCGTCTGGACCTTAAAGTTTGATCTCGACATCCACGCCTGCGGCGAGGTCGAGCTTCATGAGAGCGTCCACGGTCTGCGGAGTGGGCTCAACAATATCGAGCAAACGACGATGAGTCCGAATTTCGAACTGCTCGCGGCTCTTCTTGTCAACGTGAGGAGAACGGTTAACCGTAAACCGTTCGATATGCGTCGGCAGCGGGATAGGACCCCGAACCCGCGCACCCGTACGCTTCGCCGTATTCACGATCTCTTTCGTGCTGTTGTCAAGCACCCGATGATCGTACGCTTTCAGGCGAATGCGGATGTTCTGGTTGTCCATCTGTTTCTTAGTCCAACACTTTACTTGTCCGGGTTATCCCGGCCGCCAAGTAAGACCCCAGCCGAAAAACCGGCCGGGGCCACTCAGTCTTTAATCCTTTATCGATTACTCGATAATGGAGGCAACAACGCCTGCACCAACGGTACGGCCACCTTCACGAATAGCGAAGCGGAGACCTTCGTCCATGGCGATCGGAGCAATCAGCTCGACTTCCATGGCACAGTTGTCACCAGGCATAACCATTTCCGTGCCTTCCGGCAGGTGCACAACACCCGTCACGTCAGTCGTACGGAAGTAGAACTGCGGACGATAGTTGGTGAAGAACGGCGTATGACGGCCACCTTCTTCCTTCGTCAGGATGTAGGCTTCCGCTTTGAACTTCTTGTGCGGCGTGATGGAGCCGGGCTTAGCCAGAACCTGACCACGCTCAACATCTTCACGCTTCGTGCCACGAACCAGAGCACCGATGTTGTCGCCAGCTTCGCCGCGATCAAGCAGCTTGCGGAACATTTCAACGCCGGTAACGGTGGTCTTAACGGTGTCTTTCAGGCCGACGATTTCGACTTCGTCACCTACGTTAATAACACCGCGTTCGACACGACCCGTCACAACCGTACCACGACCGGAGATCGAGAACACGTCTTCGATCGGCATCAGGAACGGACGGTCAACCGGACGTTCCGGCTGCGGGATGTAGGTGTCAACCGCATCCATCAGATCTTTAACGCGGTTTTCACCGACTTCCGGATCACCATCTTCCAGAGTAACCAGAGCGGAGCCCTTGATTACCGGAATATCGTCACCAGGGAACTGGTAGGAAGAGAGAAGTTCACGAACTTCCATTTCAACCAGTTCAAGCAGTTCCGGATCGTCAACCTGATCAACCTTGTTCAGGAAGACCACCAGAGCCGGCACACCAACCTGGCGAGCAAGCAGGATGTGCTCACGGGTCTGCGGCATCGGGCCGTCAGCAGCGGACACCACGAGGATGGCGCCATCCATCTGAGCCGCACCGGTGATCATGTTCTTCACATAGTCAGCGTGTCCGGGGCAGTCGACGTGAGCATAGTGACGGTTGGCGGTTTCATATTCCACGTGAGCCGTGGAAATGGTGATGCCACGAGCGCGCTCTTCAGGAGCAGCGTCGATCATGTCGTATGCTTTGAACTCAGCACCACCAGCCTTCGCCAGGGTCTTCGTAATGGCAGCCGTCAGAGACGTCTTACCATGGTCAACGTGACCAATGGTGCCGATGTTGCAGTGCGGTTTATTCCGCTCAAATTTAGCCTTAGCCATTGTTTACTCCATGCCCCAAAAAATATCCGGGATGCAGTTGTTATAAGCGCCCCAATCCCTCGACAAGAGGGAAAGCAGAACTTTCACGGATTACCAGCGATAATGACTGAATGCCTTATTGGCTTCAGCCATACGATGCGTGTCTTCACGCTTCTTCACAGCCGCACCACGATTGTTCACGGCATCCAGAAGTTCGTTGGACAGACGATCCTGCATGGTGTTTTCACCACGCTTACGCGCCGCGTCGATGACCCAGCGGATAGCCAGAGCCTGACGACGGTCTGTACGCACTTCAACCGGAACCTGATAGGTTGCACCACCAACACGGCGGGAACGAACCTCAACAGCCGGCTTTACGTTGTCCAGAGCGTTGTGAAACAGCGCGATCGGATCAGACGCTGCACCATTGCGGCGAGCCATGGCATCGATAGCGCCATAGACAATCTTTTCCGCAGTGGACTTCTTACCGTCGAACATCAGCGCGTTCATAAAACGCGTAATGACGACATCTCCGAACTTCGGATCGGGAAGGATCTCGCGCTTAACAGCACGATGACGGCGACTCATACCTTAACTTCCTCTTATTTCGGACGCTTGGCGCCATACAGCGAACGACGCTGACGCCGCTTGGCGATACCCTGCGTATCGAGAACACCGCGAAGGATGTGGTAACGAACACCCGGCAAATCTTTCACACGACCGCCGCGGATAAGCACAACACTATGCTCCTGAAGGTTGTGACCTTCACCAGGAATATAGCTAACCACCTCATAGCCGTTCGTCAGACGCACCTTGGCAACTTTACGCAGTGCGGAGTTAGGCTTCTTCGGTGTCGTCGTATAAACGCGGGTACAAACACCGCGCTTCTGAGGGCAACCCTGCAAAGCGGGCACTTTGTTCCGCTTAACTGCAGGCTTACGCCCTTTGGCAATGAGCTGGTTGATGGTCGGCATGCGCCTTTCCCGATCCTTACACAGTTCGGCCGACGGTTGCATTTCCTGCAACTGCCGACTTTCATTAAAAAAGATCCCATCAGGTGGCAACCCGAATGGGGCTATATCGGCATCCGGCTCCACTTCCCCCCGGAAGCCAACCGCATGCTAAAACTCATACAGAGAACCTGAGTGCCCCACCCATCAGCAAAGATGAGTAAAGCTGAGGGCTGCTAACTAACGCTCCCCCCACAGGAAGTCAAGCTTTACCCTACGATTCTCTCCGCAGGTCCAGCTCATACTCATAAAAAAGGCCGGAGCAATGCCCCGGCCTTTTCCTTATCCCGATAAAGACGCTTACTCGGCCGCAGTTCGGCTAACGCGCTGCTTGTCCTGCTCCGCTGCAATAGCACGCAGGCGCTTCATAACGCTCCCAGTACCAGCAGGGATCAGACGACCCACAATCACGTTTTCTTTCAGCCCCATCAGCTTATCGACCTTACCTGCCGTTGCTGCTTCGGTCAGGACACGTGTCGTTTCCTGGAAGGAGGCTGCGGAGATAAACGACTGAGTCTGCAGAGATGCTTTAGTAATACCCTGCAGCACCGGCATGGCCAATGCGGGACGTTCACCCGCATTGAGGCACTTGGTGTTCTCCATATCGAACTCAAGCCGGTCAACCGTCTCGCCGATCAGATAAGTGGTGTCACCCGGCTCCAGAATTTCAACCTTCTGAAGCATCTGACGAACGATAACCTCAATGTGTTTATCGTTAATCTTCACGCCCTGCAGACGATAGACATCCTGAATTTCATTGATCAGGTAGTCAGACAGCGCCTCGACCCCCATGACCTTCAGAATATCATGCGGAACGCGAGGACCATCGACCAACGGATCGCCTTTTTCCACAAAGTCACCTTCCTGAACGGAAATGTGTTTGCCTTTGGGAATCAGGTATTCCTGCTCGTGACCTGTTTCATCATTCTTAACGATAATGCGGCGCTTGGACTTGTAGTCCTTACCAAACTCAACGCGCCCTTCCATTTCCGCAATAATCGCGTGATCCTTGGGACGACGTGCTTCAAACAGTTCGGCCACACGCGGCAGACCACCTGTAATATCACGCGTCTTGGAACCTTCACGCGGCAGGCGGGCCAGCACGTCACCAGCGTTCACTTCCGCACCATTTTCGATGGACAGCAGTGTTTCAGGCGACAGGAAGTAACGGGCTTCAGCCCCGTTATCCAGCTTGACCACTTCGCCATTGGCGTCCTTCAGCTGCAGACGAGGACGTAGGTCAACACCCTTCCCTGCCTGCTTGTAGTCCACCACAACCTTGGAAGTCAGGCCGGTCACTTCATCCATACGCTCAACAAGCGTAATGGAGTCAATCAGGTCCAGATATTCAACCTTACCGGCTTTTTCCGTAATAATTGGCAGTGTGTAGGGGTCCCACTCAGCCAGTTTCTGACCTCGGGCGACTGTCGCACCTTCCGTGGTCAACAGACGTGCACCGTAAGGCACACGATAGCGGAACTTTTCCGCGCCCTTTTCGTCTGTCAGCAGAATTTCACAGTTACGCGCCATGACGATCGGCACGTTCTGACTGTTCTGCACCACGTTACGATTGCGGATGACAATTTTACCATCACGCGATGCTTCGATCATGGACTGCTCGGCACCACGCTGCGCCGCACCACCAATATGGAAGGTACGCATGGTCAGCTGAGTGCCTGGTTCACCAATGGACTGCGCGGCAATAACACCAACAGCCTCACCGATATTAACCGGCGTACCACGAGCAAGATCACGCCCATAGCAACGGCCGCAAACACCAACACGGCTATCGCATGTCAGCACGGACCGAATGTGAATGACTTCAACACCCGATGCTTCAATGCGTTCTGCATCAGCTTCGTCAACAAGCTGGTTACGGGTCGCAATGACTTTACCCGTAGCCGGATCCACAACATCGGACGCAAGAGTACGACCCAGAATCCGCTCGGACAACGAAGCAACGACTTCGCCACCATCCATAACGGCACGAACCGTCAGGCCGCGCTCGCTACCGCAGTCTTCTTCAATGATGATGCTGTCCTGAGCCACGTCGACCAGACGACGGGTCAGGTAACCGGAGTTGGCGGTCTTAAGCGCGGTATCCGCTAGCCCTTTACGTGCACCATGGGTGGATGTGAAGTAATCGAGAACCGAGAGGCCTTCTTTAAAGTTGGCAATAATCGGCTGCTCAATAATTTCACCCGACGGCTTGGCCATCAGACCACGCATACCAGCAAGTTGCTTCATCTGCGCCGGCGACCCACGAGCCCCGGAGTGGCTCATCATCCACACAGAGTTGATGGGCTTACCGACTTCCTGACGCGAAATCTCTTTGGTCATCGCTGCCTGCACTTCGTCCGTGCAGCGCGACCAAGCATCAACCACCTTATTGTAACGTTCGCCAGCGGTAATCAGACCGTCCTGATACTGCTGTTCAAACTCCTTCACTTCAGCGGCAGTACGATCAACCAATTCTTTCTTTTCGGCTGGGATGATCATGTCATCTTTGCCGAAGGAAATGCCTGCCTTCGCAGCATGACGGAAGCCAAGAGCCATCAAACGGTCACAGAAGATCACGGCTTCTTTCTGCCCGCAATGACGATAAACCGTGTCAATCACGTCAGACACAGCCTTCTTCGTCAACTGGCGGTTGATCAGAGAGAACGGCACGGCTTCATGCTGCGGCAGGATCTGCGCAATCAGCACACGACCAGGCGTTGTAACTGCTGTTTCGTAAACAGGCTTTCCATCAGCGCCGATCTTTTCAAACCGTGCACGGATCTTGTCGTGCAGCTTAAGTGCACCGGCGCTAAGCGCGTATTCCACTTCTCCAATAGAGGAGAAAGATGCCGCGCCAGCTTTAACCAGTTCACCCGTCGTTTCATTATATTCATTACGATCAGGCGTGACCTTGAACTCAGGTGTTTCGAGGCTGAGGTAATACAGCCCCAGAACGATATCCTGAGAAGGCACAATAATCGGCTTGCCGTTTGCAGGGCTGAGAATGTTATTGGTCGACATCATCAGCACGCGTGCTTCAAGCTGCGCTTCCAGACTGAGCGGCACGTGTACAGCCATCTGGTCGCCGTCAAAGTCCGCATTAAAGGCGGTGCAGACCAGCGGATGCAGCTGAATCGCCTTCCCTTCGACCAGCACAGGTTCAAACGCCTGAATACCCAGACGGTGCAGCGTAGGCGCACGGTTCAGCAGAACGGGATGTTCGCGGATAACCTCTTCGAGAATATCCCAGACTTCCGGACGTTCCTTTTCCACCATACGCTTTGCAGCTTTAATGGTGGTTGCGTGACCGTACTTTTCCAGTTTGGCGTAAATGAAGGGCTTAAACAGCTCAAGCGCCATCTTCTTGGGCAGGCCACACTGATGCAGCTTGAGCTCAGGCCCCACCACGATAACCGAACGACCGGAATAGTCGACGCGCTTACCCAGCAGGTTCTGACGGAAACGCCCCTGCTTACCCTTAAGCATATCGGACAGAGACTTGAGCGGACGCTTGTTGGCGCCGGTAATGGCGCGACCGCGACGACCGTTATCGAACAGGGCGTCCACAGCTTCCTGCAACATGCGTTTTTCGTTACGCACGATAATGTCAGGCGCACGCAGTTCCATAAGCCGCTTGAGACGGTTGTTACGGTTGATGACGCGGCGATACAGGTCGTTCAGATCGGACGTTGCAAAACGGCCACCATCGAGCGGCACCAGCGGACGCAGTTCTGGCGGAATAACCGGAACCAGATCCAGAATCATCCATTCCGGACGGGCACCACTTTCCGAGAATGCTTCAATCAGCTTAAGACGCTTAACGAGCTTCTTGCGCTTGGCTTCAGACGTTGTTTCTTTAAGAGCCTGGCGGAGCTCTACTTTTTCGGCATCGCACTCAATGCGTTCAAGAACCTTCTTGATCGCTTCCGCACCAATACCGACTTCAATCCCTTCTTCGCCATAATCATCCATCGCGTCGAGATACTGCTCTTCGGTCAGGAGAGAATACTGCTTGAGGGGAGACGTACCGGGTTCGAGAACCAGATAGTTCTCAAAATACAGAACTTTTTCCAGATCCTTGAGCGTCAGGTCGACCATGAGGCCGATGCGGCTGGGCAGGGATTTCAGGAACCAGATGTGGGCAACCGGGCTGGCCAGCTGAATATGGCCCATACGCTCACGGCGAACTTTGGCCAAGGTCACTTCAACGCCGCACTTTTCGCAGATAATACCGCGGAACTTCATCCGCTTGTATTTACCGCACAGGCATTCGTAATCCTTGATCGGGCCAAAGATCCGAGCGCAGAACAGGCCATCACGTTCCGGCTTGAACGTACGGTAGTTAATGGTCTCGGGCTTCTTGATTTCACCAAAAGACCAGGACCGGATCTGCTCGGGCGAAGCAAGCTGAATCTTGATCTGGTCAAAGGTCATTGCCTGGCCGGTCTGGCCAAGAATTTTCATGAGTTCATTCATGTGCAGAAGCCCCCAAAGGGAAATGGAGCGCTGGAGCAAACGCTCCAGCCTCCTTCTTGAAATAAGAACGGATTGTGGCGGGGAAAGTCACCGTTAGTCTGCCCCCTGCTCCAGCTCCACATTCAGACCAAGGGATTTGAGTTCCTTGATCAGCACGTTGAAGCTTTCCGGAATACCGGCTTCAAAGTCATCCTGTTCACGTACGATCGCTTCATAAACCTTTGTTCGGCCAGACACGTCATCCGACTTCACGGTCAGCATTTCCTGCAACGTGTAGGCAGCACCGTAAGCTTCCAGCGCCCACACTTCCATTTCACCGAACCTCTGGCCACCGAACTGCGCCTTACCACCCAGCGGCTGCTGCGTAACAAGCGAATACGGACCAATGGAACGTGCATGGATCTTGTCATCGACAAGGTGATGCAGCTTGAGCATGTAGATGTAACCAACGGTCGTCTTGCGCTCGAAATGCTCGCCAGTCCGTCCATCAATCAACTGCGACTGCCCAGACTTATTGACACCTGCCTTTTCCAGCATGGCTTCAATATCAGGGATGGAGGCACCGTCGAACACAGGAGTAGCGATAGGCACCCCTTTACGCAGGTTATTTGCCAGTTCGACCAACTCGTCGTTGCTCATATCTGCAATGGCGTCGTCATAAACTTTGTTACCGTACACATCCTTCAGACGGTCCAGCAGTTCCTGACGTTTTTCACCAGTGCGCTGGTAGTCATCAACCAGATCACCAATCCCACGGCCAATGTTGGCGCAAGCCCAGCCCAGATGCGTTTCCAGAATCTGACCGACGTTCATACGAGACGGCACACCCAGCGGGTTCAAAACCAGATCAACAGGCGTTCCGTCTTCAAGGAACGGCATGTCTTCAACAGGCACCACGCGGGAGACAACACCCTTGTTCCCATGACGACCGGCCATTTTGTCACCCGGCTGAAGCTTACGCTTAACCGCGACAAAAACCTTGACCATCTTCATAACGCCAGGCGGCAGTTCATCACCACGCTGAAGCTTTTCAACCTTGCTTTCAAAACGGGCCTGAATACGGGCAATAGCCGCATCAAACTCACGCCGCAGGGTTTCGAGTTCAGCCATAACGCTGTCAGACGTCACAACAATATGGCGCCACGTTGCGCGGGGATGTTCGTCCAGAACCTCCTGCGTGATCACCGTGCCAGAACGGATGCCTTTGTAGCCTGCACCTGCGGTCTGATCGAGCAGCTTTTCACGCAGACGGCTGTAGAAGGAACGTTCCTGAATGGCGCGCTCATCATCACGGTCCTTAGCCAGACGCTCGATTTCCGCCCGTTCAATGGCCATTGCACGTTCGTCTTTATCCACACCACGGCGGGAGAAGACACGAACATCAACAATGGTCCCCGTGGTGCCAGGCGGCAGACGCAGGGACGTATCCCGAACATCCGATGCCTTTTCACCAAAGATGGCGCGCAGCAGTTTTTCTTCCGGCGTCATCGGGCTTTCGCCCTTGGGAGTAACCTTACCGATCAGAATATCGCCGGGGTTCACCTCAGCGCCAACATAGACAATGCCAGCTTCATCGAGGTTGCGCAGGGCTTCTTCACCAACGTTTGGAATATCGCGGGTGATTTCTTCCTGCCCAAGCTTGGTATCACGCGCCATGACTTCGAATTCCTCGATATGAATCGAGGTAAACACGTCATCCTTGGCAATCCGCTCAGAGATCAGGATGGAGTCTTCGAAGTTGTAACCATTCCAAGGCATAAATGCGACCAGCACGTTACGACCCAGAGCCAGTTCGCCCAGCTCCGTGGAAGGACCATCGGCAATAATGTCGCCTGCGCTCACCTGATCCCCGACATGCACCAGCGGACGCTGGTTGATGCAGGTGGACTGGTTGGAGCGAGAATATTTACGCAGGCGGTAAATATCGACACCCTGCGTAGCACCACTCGCATCCGTTGCACGCACCACAATACGGGCACCGTCAATCTGGTCCACAATACCGTTACGCTTGGCAACAATCGTAGCGCCGGAATCGCGGGCCACGGCAGCTTCCATGCCTGTACCGACAAGCGGCGCATCAGAGCGCACTAGCGGCACAGCCTGACGCTGCATGTTGGAACCCATGAGTGCGCGGTTCGCGTCATCGTTCTCGAGGAACGGAATGAGTGCGGCGGCAACAGACACAAGCTGCTTGGGCGATACGTCACATGCGGTGACTTCCACAGGCGGCACCAGACGGAAGTCACCGTTACGACGAACCGAGATCAGGTCGCTCGTCAAAGCGCCCTGTTCGTTCACCTTGGCATCAGCCTGCGCAACGACCAGCTTTTCCTCTTCCATAGCGGAGAGGTATTTCCAGCCGTCCTGCAGCACACCGTCTTTCACCAGACGATACGGCGTTTCGATAAAGCCGTATTTGTTCACCTTGGCGTATGTCGCCAGTGAGTTGATCAGACCGATGTTCGGACCTTCTGGCGTTTCAATCGGGCAGATACGACCATAATGGGTTGGATGAACGTCACGGACTTCAAAGCCTGCGCGTTCACGTGTCAGACCGCCCGGACCAAGTGCTGAAAGACGACGCTTATGCGTCACTTCCGACAGTGGGTTCGTCTGATCCATAAACTGGCTCAGCTGGGAAGACCCAAAGAACTCACGCACAGCAGCCGCAGCAGGCTTGGCGTTGATCAGGTCATGCGGCATGACCGTATCAATATCCACAGACCCCATACGCTCGCGAATGGCGCGCTCCATGCGCAGCAGGCCAATGCGGTACTGGTTTTCCATCAGTTCGCCCACGGAGCGAACACGACGGTTACCCAGGTTATCAATATCGTCGATCTGACCGCGGCCATCCTTAAGGTCACACAGGACCTTGATGGTGCGCAAAATGTCTTCCTTACGCAGGACGCGCACGGTGTCTGGGACATCAATGTCCAGACGCATGTTCATTTTGACGCGCCCGACTGCGGACAGGTCGTAACGATCAGGATCAAAGAACAGACCCTGCAACATGGCTTCCGCAGTTTCGGCCGTTGGCGGCTCACCCGGACGCATAACGCGGTAAATGTCGATCAGCGCTTCATCACGGCCGCTGTTCTTATCAACGGTCAGAGTGTTGCGGATCCACGGCCCTTTGGCAGCATCAATTGCCAGAACAGGAAGCTCGGTGATGCCAGCTTCTTCCAGCGCAGCCAGACGGGCCTCGGTGATTTCCTCACCAGCCTCGCCATAGATTTCGCCGGTGTTCATATTCACCATATCGCGCGCAATAAAGCGCCCAATCAGGTCAATGTCACCAACCAGCACTTCACGTGTTTTTTCTGCGATTTTGCGAACAAGGCGCGCTGTCAGCTTTGTTTCAGCGTCAGCGACAACTTCACCTGTTTCCGCATCAACCAGAGGGGCCAGCAGCTTGAGACCACGGAAGGAGTCCGCATCGAACGGACGAGCCCAACCTTTGGCAGACTTGGTGAAAGTGACCGTATCGTAGAAATAACCGAGGATTTCATTGGCATCCATGCCCTGAATATCCAGAGCATCAACGTCCCCACCTTCAGCCTGCTTCGCCTTGCGGGCAGCAGCAGAGGCTGCTCCTTCCAACGCATAAAGCAGAGTTGTAACGGGAAGCTTACGCTTACGGTCAATACGAACGTACAGCAGATCCTTGGCGTCGAATTCAAAATCAAGCCACGAACCACGGTAAGGTATGACGCGCGCGGCAAACAGGTATTTGCCGGAAGAATGCGTCTTACCCTTGTCGTGGTCAAAGAACACACCGGGAGAACGGTGCATCTGGCTGACAATAACGCGCTCGGTACCGTTAACGATAAACGTACCATTATCGGTCATGAGCGGCATGTCGCCCATATAAACCGGCTGCTCCTTGATATCGCGAATGGAACGGGAGCCAGTGTCCTCGTCCACATCCCATACGATCAAACGCAGAATAACCTTGAGTGGCGCAGAGAATGTCAGCCCGCGCTGAATGCATTCCTCAACGTCGTATTTCGGCTCTTCAAATTCGTAACTGACGAACTCAAGACGCCCACGCCCGGCAAAATCATTAATTGGGAAGACGGAGCGAAAAACCTCCTGCAAACCCGTAGGCATACGCGCATCAGGCGACACATTGGCCTGAAGAAACGTCTCGTAAGACGCACGCTGCACATCTATCAGGTTCGGCATCGGGGCGATTTCGGGAATCCGCCCGAAACTCTTGCGAATCCGCTTCCGTCCTGTGAACGATTTGGTGATTGCGTTCATCGTCGCTCCTGCCCCGCCCTTATCTCGGACCATCAGGCTCGTGGTCAGCCGCGAGCCTGATGGTCCGACCTATTTCGGCCAAAACCAAACCGGATTTACCCGGCAACCTGCCCCAGATCAACCTGAAACAGGCAAACGGGCAGAGGCATACACCCCCACCCGAGAACCTCAATTTCCTTTACCTCAGCCACAAAAGCCGAGATCAAGGCAATCTTACTTAACTTCGACGCTTGCGCCGTTATCTTCAAGAGTCTTCTTGATTTTAGCAGCTTCGTCCTTGCTGACGCCTTCCTTAACGGTCTTGGGAGCGCCTTCAACCAGGTCCTTAGCTTCTTTCAGACCCAGACCCGTGATGCCACGGATTTCTTTAATCACGTTGATCTTCTTGTCGCCAGCGGCGGTCAGAACAACCGTGAATTCGGTCTGCTCTTCAGCAGGAGCAGCAGCAGCGCCCGGAGCAGCAGCAGCAACGGCTACAGGAGCAGCAGCGGAAACGCCCCATTTTTCTTCGAGCAGCTTGGAAAGTTCAGCAGCTTCAAGAACGGTCAGAGCGGACAGTTCGTCAACAAGCTTAGCAAGATCAGCCATAGTCAGACTTCCTAATATAAACACTGGTTAGCAAAACGCAACCTCCACACAGAGGCTACGTGTATTTCTTGTACACACTCCCAGATATGGGGTGCGTGGTCAGGCAGCTTCACCCGTTTTGGCATAGGCCCCAAAAACACGAGCAAGCTGGCCAGCCGGCGCCTGAACAACACCAGCAATGCGCGTAGCAGGCGTGGAGATAAGACCCACGAGCTGCGCGCGCAGCGTGTCGAGCGACGGCAGCTCGGCAAGAGCCTTGATCCCAGCTACATCAAGTACCTGAGAACCAAGAGAACCACCAAGCAGCTCAAGCTTGTCATTGGTTTTGGCGAACTCAACGATCACCTTCGCCACTGATACAGGTTCATCCGCCCACGCAAGCGCGGTCGGCCCCGTCAGCAACGGTGCGATACCGCTGAACTGGGTCCCATCCAGGGCGAGAGTTGCCAGCCGGTTTTTAGCAACCTTGTAGTTTGCACCCGCTGCCCGCACCTTGCGTCGCAGATCCGTCACATCAGCCACGGTCAACCCGTTATTACGGGTAACCACAACCATGGACGTTTCGGCGAACACGGCGGCCAGAGAGGCAACAAGGGCCTTCTTTTCCGTACGGTCCAAATCCCGTCTCCGTCTTGTTCCATCAGATATAAACCTGACAGAACGGGTTGCCCTTTAGGTTCTGCAACAAACAGAACCCGCTCGCCTGTCCTTGATAAACGGAATATCTGGCACTGCCGAAAATTCAGCCTGCTACCAGCATCCCCGTCTTACCACGCGCCAGCCACAAGAGCCGTTTAAGGATAAACCACGTGTGGTCTCGGACAGGTATAAGAAGCAGTAAACCACTTCTTTCATGCATCGGGCCAGCTACAAGAGCCAACCCGACAGCATTCTTACTCAGCCTGCGAAGGCAGAG
This sequence comes from Acetobacter ghanensis, assembly GCF_001499675.1. NCBI lineage: Bacteria > Pseudomonadati > Pseudomonadota > Alphaproteobacteria > Acetobacterales > Acetobacteraceae > Acetobacter > Acetobacter ghanensis. The sequence continues at coordinate 1,326,295 of NZ_LN609302.1, read as the reverse complement.
ACGTCCAGCTGCACACCCGGCCCCATTGTGGAGGTCAGGGCAGCTTTCTTCAGGTAGGTGCCTTTTGCGCCAGTCGGGCGGGCCTTCTGCACGGCATCAACAAATGCACGTACGTTTTCAGCCAGCTTGTCTGCACCAAAGGATGCCTTACCAACACCAGCGTGGACGATACCGGTCTTTTCAGCACGGTATTCAACCTGACCGGACTTAGCTGCCTGAACGGCACCCTTAACGTCCATGGTCACGGTACCCAGCTTGGGGTTAGGCATCAGACCACGCGGACCGAGGATCTTACCCAGACGCCCCACCAGAGCCATCATGTCCGGCGTAGCAATGCAGCGGTCGAAAGCGATTTCGCCAGCCTGCACCTGCTCCATCAGGTCTTCCGCACCAACAACGTCTGCACCAGCAGCCTTGGCTTCTTCAGCCTTGGGGCCACGTGCAAACACACCAACGCGCAGGGTCTTGCCCGTACCATTCGGCAGGGACACAAAACCACGGACCATCTGGTCAGCATGACGCGGATCAATACCCAGGTTCAGGGCAATTTCAACCGTTTCGTCAAACTTTGCGGTCGCGTTGTCTTTTACCAGAGCAACAGCTTCGTCCAGAGCGTATGCCTTACCGGCAACAACCTTGGCGCGAGCAGCTGTAAGACGCTTGTTCTGTGCCATGATATTAGCCTTCCACCACATCAATACCCATGGAACGGGCAGAGCCGACCAACATGCGCACAGCGCCATCAAGATCGTTTGCGTTCATGTCCTGCTGCTTCTGAGCAGCAATTTCACGCAGCTGATCCATAGTCACCTTACCCACGGAACCGCCCTTACCAACCGTCTGGCTGCCTTTGGAAATTTTGGCGGCCTTGAGCAGGAAGTAGGTGTTCGGCGGAGTTTTAGTGATGAAGCTGAACGTACGGTCAGCATAAGCGGTGATCACCACAGGAATCGGCATACCGGGCTCAAGGCCCTGGGTCTTGGCATTAAATGCCTTGCAGAATTCCATGATATTCAGACCGCGCTGACCCAGAGCCGGACCAACCGGCGGAGAAGGGTTGGCTTTACCAGCGGGAATCTGAAGCTTGATGTAGCCAACAACTTTTTTGGCCATATCCGGGACTCCTCAAAAATGTACCCGGACCGCGGTTATTAACGATTCCTACCCACACATAAAATGCTGGCAGGGACCTCCCGCGTTCCGATCAGGAAAGGCGCGCTTACCGGTGTGCAGCGCCCTTGTCAAGAGGCACGGATGTTTTTGCGCCTCCACTCAGGTCCATGCTGGCAGGGTCGCGGACGGTTGTAATACCCCCCGCAGCAGGAGCCTGCCGCAGATTGCTGTATTGCAGAGGCTTGAAGGGCATCAGCACGCTATCACCCTGCGGCAGCTGATCCCGCGACCAGCCACCACCCAAAGCCCGAATTAATTCCACACGGGCGTCTATGGCACGGGTACAGGTCTGCACCAGAGCAATACGTGCATTCAGAGCCGCAACCTGCGCCACAACCACATCCAGATAATTGGTCAGACCACCGGTATAGAGCGCCATGGTCATACCCTGTGTGCGCACGGCGGCGTCCACCGCATTGGACTGTTGACCCACCTGCACCTTAAGGCGGTTTACACGCGTCAAACCGTCCTCCACCTCCTTAAAGGCATCAAGAACAGCACTGCGATACAGGTCTTCATGCTCGCGGTACTGCGACCAAGCGCGTTGCAGATCCGCACGCCGCAAGCCGCCCTGAAACAACGGAAGCAACGCCTGAGCGCCAAACTGGTACATGGCGTTGGAAAGCGATGCCAGATCGAACCCGTTATCCATAAACCCCGTCATGGCATTGAAGGTCACATGCGGATAAAATGCTGCACGGGACACCCCTATGGCCCTGTTGGCCTGCGCCATGCGCCGTTCCGCCGCAGCAATATCCGGCCGCCTTTCAAGCAGGGTGGACGGCAGGGCAACAGGCAACGGGGTCTGTGCAAAGTTCAGGCCATTAACAGGTGCAATGTGGAATACCGCCGGGGCCTGATTAACCAGCGTTGCAATGGCGTGCTCCATAACATCCCGCTGGGTTTTTATGTCAGTTTCCTGCGCCTGCGTGGTGTAAAGCTGCGCCTCCGCGCGGGAGACATCCATCCCCGGCGCAATCGCCCCGGCCAGACGCATATTGGTAATCTGCACGGCCGTTTTGTAGTACCGGATGGAATCCTGATAGACCGCATCCTGCGCATCCAACCCACGCAGAATAATGTAATCGCTCGCAAGTTCGGCCTGCAGGCTCAAGCGTGCTGCGGCATAATCTGCTGCACGCTCCTGCACATTCTGCTTGGCCATACGGGTCTTATTGCGGATGGCAGACCAGAAATCCGGCTCCCACGTTGCCGTGCCTGAATACTGTTCGGACGACATATACATTGGCCCCGTGGACCCAGCCCCGCGCCACAGACGGTGCGCGGAACCTTTGTACTTTGCGCCGCCAGCCATACCACCAACCTGCGGGTAAAGCTTCGACTTGGCCTCCATAGCCAGATCACGCGCCTGAAGGAAAGCCTCCGCCTCCGCCTGCAAATCGGGGTTCAGGCGCATGGCCTGCTCCTCCAGATCATTCAGCACCGGGTCCCCAAATACGGTCCACCAGTTCTGGTTGAGGGTTGTGTCAGCCCCACCGGCGGGCTGCATAACACCACTGCCACGCCAGTTGTCCGGATAAACAAACGTAGCTGGTTTATACCGTGGCGCCATATCGCACCCTGCCAGCACGGACAGAATGCTCCCCCCCAACATTAACCGTGATGCAAAAAGCCTGTAGCCCTGCCCTCTCCCCTTCATTGGCGTCCCCCGGATTCCGGCATGGGCCGGTTATCTTCGGGCATGGCGCGCGTATCGTCCTTGCTGGTGTCTTCTGCTTTTTTGGGAGCAACTGGTGGTACGTTGTAACCCGGTGTCCCTTTAACAATACGCACCAACTGCCCGTCCAGCAGGCCAGCAGAAGGGTTATTGATTACTCTGTCGGTTTTTTTGACCCCGCGCTGCACCTCAACAGTGGTCCCCAAGTCACGCCCCAGAGCCACATTGACCAGATGCACATGGTTGCTGTCATCCACCAGAGCGACCTGCGTACCCTCCTGCCTGAAAACAATAGCCCCTTCAGGCAGAATAAGCTGGTCTGGGTCGGCGGGCGCGCGGAACGTGGCTGTTGCATAGGAGTTGGGCCACAGCTCCCCGCTCTTGTTGTCCAGCACCAGCTCGGTTGTCACAGTACGCGTATTGGGGTTGAAGGCCGTGGCCGTGGCCAGAAAACGGGCCTTAAACGTGCGTTCGGGGTACTGGGGCACAACCAGATTGGCCTGCAAACGGGGTGAGATAATGTCCGCATAATCCTGCGGAACAGCCACAAACACACGCATGGCATGAACATCCGCCACACTAAACAGTTCCGTGGCGTTCCCGCGTGAGTCCACGTCTCCCCGCCCTGCGTTAACGTAATCGCCCACATCAGCCATACGGGACGTTACGATGCCATCAAAAGGGGCGACAATTTTTTTGAAGCCTTCAAGAGCGGCATAACGCTCAACATCATGCTGGGCCGCCTCAACCTGTGCTTTTTCGGCCTCGGCATTGGCGGCCTGCACGTCCACCTCCTGCTGGGAAACAGCCTGTGTTCCCTGCAATGCCTTCCAGCGCCGCGCCGTGATCTGCGCCAGTTTATAGCGCGCTACCGCCACGTTATAATTGGCCTTGGCGGCGGCATATTGCGCATCCAGTCCGGGCGTATCAATTTCGGCCAGCACGTCGCCAGCTTTAACGCGCGCGCCAAAGTCCTTGTACCACATTTTTACGTAGCCAGAGACCTGCGCATAAATCGGAGCCTGATACCATGCCGCGATATTGGCTGGCAGGGACAGCTCGCGTTCGTCTGGCCCATGCTGCGGATAAATAACCTGCACAACGGGCACGGCGTCATTCGCCGTTTCCTGCGCCAGTTGCACATAGGCCGAATGCCTTTGCACAAGACCCATAATAACAAGGAAGCCTGCCACACCAGCGACAATAGCAAACCCCATTCTTCTTTTACGAGCGGATGCCGTGGCTTTGGCGTCCACGCCACCCGTATTGTCGTGTTCCGGGGTCATACGCCAGCTTCCTCTTCTTTTGTCGTCGGCAGTTCTTTTTTGTTGTGCAGTAGCGCAAACACGCAGGGAACAAACAGCAGGGTCGCCACTGTAGCCACCAGCAGCCCCCCCATAACCGCCTTACCCAACGGCGCATTTTGCGAATTACTTAGGGACATAGGCAACATGCCAATAATCATGGCGGACGCCGTCATCATAACCGGGCGAATACGCTCAAACCCGGCTTCCAGAGCAGCCTTAATGGCATCTCCATGCACATCCAGCCTCTCACGCGCAAATGCTACAACCAGAATGGCATTGGCTGTGGCCGTACCCATGCACATGATCGCCCCCGTAAGGGCAGGAACAGACAGGGTTGTATGCGTAAGGAACAGGCTCCATGCGATCCCCGCCAGCGCTCCGGGCAGGGCCGTAATAATAATGAACGGGTCCAGCCAAGACTGAAAGTTGACCACAATCAGCAGGTAAACAAGCAGAACAGACATAGCCAACCCTGCCAGCAACTGCACATAGGCGCTGTTCATGGTGACCGCCTGCCCACGGACCGCAAGGGATGACCCGCGCGGCAGATCCGGCCGGAGTTCATCCACAATCCGCTCGACCTCGCGTGAGACTGTTCCCAGATCAATCCCCTCATTCGAAGCATAAATATCAAACACGGGCATGATGTTGTAATGCGCAACTTCGGCTGGTGTGCCGACCTGCTCAATCTGGCTCAGCCCCCCAAGAATCTGGGGTGTCTGCCCGCTCGGATTGCCATCACCCTTGTCGATCGGGGTAATTTCCAGATCATTCATGGTCTGGAGGAACGAGGCCGGGGTCTGGATGTCGATCAGATGCGAGACCCCGGTTTTTGTATCCAGCCAGTAAACCTGTCCGACCTGAGAACTCCCCGAGAGTGAGACCAGCACGTTATCGGCCACGTCCGCCTCGCGAATGCCAGTCCCCAGCGCGTACATGCGGCGTGCATTCACACGCAGGGTTGGCGTGGTCATGGGTTCCTGCACCGAAATATCGGTCAGGCCGGTCACATGCCGCAGCCGTTCTGCAATACGGTTGGCAAAGCGGAAGTTGGCTGGCAGGTCACGCCCGACCACCTGCACATCAATCGGGGATGGCAGACCAAAGTTCAGGATTTTGGCCGTCAGATCCCCCGGCAGGAAGGAGAACTGTGTGCCGGGGAACTTCTCATTCAGGTTGTGGCGCAACAAACGCCGATATTCCGCAACGGGCGCAGCCTCGTTTTTGAGCGAGATGGTAATATCGCAATCCTGCGTGCCAACAGTTGGCGTGGGAATATAAGCCATATTGAGCGGACTGAACGCCAGACCGCAGTTATTGACCATTCCCTCCACCTGCCCGGGCAGAGTGCGCTCAACTTCAGTATCCACCAGTTGAGAAATTTTTCCCGCTTCCTCCAGACGTGTACCAACAGGCGCACGCATATGCAGGGCAATAACGTCTGAATCCACCTCTGGAAAAAAGTTCTGCCCGACAAAAAACAGCAGCCCGAGTGACCCTAGCGAGCACAGCACAAACACCGGAATAAAGGTGCTCCGCACCTCGATCAGGTAATTGAGCAGAGCATGGTAACGATGCCGAAAATTCTCGAACCCCCGCTCGAAGGCGCGTTGGAAGCGGCCAAAAATTGTGCGCGGTTCCTGTGGTCCATGCGCATGGGCCGCCACCTGCGCCGCCAGCATGTACTTGGCCATGGTCGGCACCAATGTGCGAGAGAGAATGAACGACGCCATCATGGCAAAAATAATGGCTTCGGCCATAGGCATGAACAGCCAGCCAGCAACACCCGTAAGCTGGAACAGTGGCATCCACACAATGCAGATACACAAGGTGGAGACAAATGTTGGAATAACAATCTGGTTGGCCGCGTCCACAATGGCCGTCTCCAGATCCTTTTCCATCTCCAGATGCGCATCAATGTTTTCGATCATAACGGTGGCATCATCCACCAAAATACCAACGGCCAGCGCCAGACCGCCAAGAGTCATCACATTGATGGTCTGCCCAGCCCAGCCCAGACCGATAATCGAACACAGCATGGCCAGCGGGATGGACGTGGCAATAATAACCGTGGACCGCCACGACCCGAGGAACAACAGCACCACCAGCCCGGTCAGGAAGGCGGCGGTTATCATTTCCCGCACCACGTCCTGCACGGATTCCTTCACAAAGGTGGAGGCATCATTCAGCACACGGATGCTCACACCGGGCGGGAGCGTCTGCACAATGCCGGGCAAGAGCTTTTTAATGCCTGCCACCACATCCAGTGTGGAGGCATCCCCACTCTTCATGACCACAATCAGAACGCCCTGCTGCCCTTTGACCAGCACAAGGTTGGTCTGGGGCGGGCCACCCTGATGCACCCACGCCACATCGCGCAGGCGGACCACGGCGTGCCCAACCTGCTTGATGGGAATATCGTTCAGTTCATCCAGCTCACGCGGGGCGGCGTTGGTCTGCACCATCCAGTCAAATGGTCCAATGCGCTGATCCCCCGCCGGCAACACAATGTTCTGGCTGTTCAACGCACGGGAGACATCCACCGGAGAAAGGCTGTGCGCCAACAGCTTGACCGGGTCCAGATCCACCATAACGTTGCCCGGCTTACCCCCATACGGGTTGGGAATAGCCGCCCCCGCCACGGACACCAGCGCGGGACGGATGAGGTTGGACGACATGTCGTAAATTTCGGACGCCGTCATGGAGGTGGACGCAACCTGCAACGTAATAACCGGCACGGAGGATGCGTCATACGCCAGCACAAGTGGCGGCGTGGACCCTGTTGGCATCTGCTTGATAACGGTCTGGGAGACGGAGGTAATCTGCGTCTGTGCAACCGCTGTGTTCGTTCCGGGCTGGAAAAAGATTTTGACAATCCCGCGCCCGTAATAGGACTGGCTTTCTATGTGTTCGATATTATTGACGGTCGCAGTCAGTGCGCGCTCGTAATAATAGACCACACGGCCCGACATATCCTCGGGCATAAGCCCCGTATATTGCCAGATAACAGCCACAACCGGGATGCGGATACTGGGGAAAACGTCTGTGGGGGTGGAAAAGATACCCTTAATTCCAAAAACAAGAATCAGGATGGATAGCACAACAAAAGTGTACGGCTTTTTAAGTGCTATAAGAACAATCTGGTTCATGCGCCGTGCCCTTGGCTAACAACGGGCCCGGCAATCATTCTGGAAATGGTCGTCATTTTGCCAGTAGATACCCGCACATCTTTCTCCCGCTTGTGACATTATCTTTACAAACATTACTCTAGGCCAAAGCCAAAGCCGGAAAAGCAATGCTAAAGCGCGTCCCCCGACCATCGGGGCCGCTCTCGATGTTGACGTCTGCATCATGCAAATGAGCAATGGCGCAAACAAGACTTAGCCCCAGACCGCTCCCCGGCACATGCCGGCTCTTGTCCGAGCGGTAGAACCGGGACAGCACACTCTGCCTCTCCTCGGGGGCAATACCCGTACCCGTATCTGTAACGACCAGCATAACCGCATCGTCTGTTTGTTGCACATCCATTACGATACTACCGCCTTCGGGGGTGAATTTGATAGCATTATCAACCAGATTGGCCAGAAGTTCGATCAGAAGGTGCCGGTCCCCCCATACAAGTCCTTCCGCAACACACGGAAGAGCCTGTAGTTTTTTGCTCTCCATTTCGGCAATGGGTTCGTAAAGGTCGAACACATCGTCCATTAACTCGCGCAGTCTGACCTGCGCAAAGCCTGCCATACGGCGGCTGTTCTCTATTTCCGCAATGCGCAGCAACGCGGTAATAATACCAAGGCACTGGTCCAGATCATCCACCGCCCGCCCTATGGCGGCTTCCAGTTGCTCGGGGTCCCGCTCCCCCGACTGCGCACGCTCCAGCTTTGCCCTTACGCGTGACAGCGGTGTGCGCAGATCATGCGCAATATCGTTCCCCACTGCGCGCATTCCGTCCATCAGATGTTCTAGCCGGTCAAGCATACGATTCACGCTTCCCGCCAGCCGCTCCAGATCATCCCGCTCCCTGTTGGCGGGCAGGCGTTCGTGAATGTCCCCCGCCATAATACGGTCTATGGCCTCGTGCATCTCCTTCACTCGGGACAACGCCCGATGACTGAGCGCAACCCCAAGAAACAACGCGAACAAAAAGGTTGGAACTGCTGCCACCAGCATGGCATGGCGGAGCATGAGCTTTTGCTCCGCCAACAGATGAAAACTGCGCCCCAGCACCAGAATGGTGTGGTCTGGCAAGGTTACGGCCAGTAGTCGCAGCGGGTAGGCTGCCCCTTCTTCGGGATATATCTCGATGTTGTGCGGTTTACCGTCGGCCCTCAGCCCATGGGGCCATGTATGCAGGTCCCCAGCAATAAGCGCGTGCCCCGCATCAAACAACCCCGCGCTGTTAATAATCAACCGCAGGTCATCCGTTGCGCGCCGGCGAATAACATACTCCAGATGCTCGGGAGACATCTGGGCCAGCAATTCCGCCTCCCCTTGCAGCAGTTCCGTCGAGCGGCGGGATTCCACGGCTTCCATCTGGGCATAAACCAGCCCGAACTGCATCAGCATAACGCCAGCCATTGCGGCCAGCGCCATCAGGGTGATGCGGAACGTGGCAGTCCGAAAAACCTCAGTCAGAAACACGCAGTTGGAACCCTGTGCCTCGAATGCTCTGGATCAGCGGCTCCTCGCCCGGCGCATCCACTTTTCTGCGCAGTTTTCCAATATGCACATCAACCAGATTGGTACGGGGGATAAAGCGGTACTGCCACACATCCTCCAGCAGCATGGACCGTGTCAGCACCTGACCGGGCCTGCGCATGAGGTATTCCAGCAGCCTGAACTCCCGGGGCAGCAGGTCAACCTCGCGCCCATCTCGCCAGACACGCCGTTCGATCAGATCCATTTCCAGCGGGCCAGCACGCAGCTTAGTATTGCGCGTATCATCCGGCCGCCTGAGCAGAGCCTCAATCCGTGCGACCAGTTCTTCCATGGCAAACGGCTTGGTAAGGTAGTCATCCCCGCCAGCCTTCAGCCCCGTTACGCGGTCATCCACCGCGGACAGGGCAGAAAGAACCAGCACAGGCACACGAATCCCCTGCTGACGCATGGCCTCTATAACAGACAGGCCATCGCACCCCGGCAGAAGCCGGTCCACCACCATAACATCAGCCTCGCCCTTCAGGGCTGCTTCCAGCCCGGCATTGCCGGTTTCCTCATGGTGGACGTTAAAACCGCGACCTGTCAGTTCTCCTACAATTTCTTCGGCAATTCTGCCGTCATCTTCAATAAGGAGAACCGTCCGCCCTTCCAGAAAAGGGGGGAGCGTATCGTCTTCAGCCATACCTGCCCTCGTGTTCGTGTTCTACCCTGTTGCAGTGCTACCCTTCGCATGGCCACTAAATTCAATTTCAGACTCTTCGCCTTCGTCCTCGGCGCCGACTGGATTATCAAGCTCCTTAAGCCTGCGTGTGACCACTCTGGTGCGCCGTCTCGCCTCTTCAATGGAGAAGGACATAGCCTGAGCATTCCGCGCCAGCTTGTCTAGCACTCCATCCATTTTCAACATCTCCTGCCGTGTAGCTCCCAGCAGGCGTGCAATGCTTTCCGTCCGTTCTTCCAGCGCGAGGGTTACATAACCCAGATGAATGGTGCGCAGCATGGCGGGCATAAGGGCTGGCCCCATGACCATAACCCTAAACTGCCGCCCCACATCATCTATCAACCCCGGAATGCGGGCGACCTCAGTGTAGAGTCCATCCGTTGGCAGATAAAGCACGGCAAATTCAACAGTTGCGGGAGGCTGGATGTATTTGGTGGCAATTTTACGGGCTTCCGAGCGCACCGTGTTTTCCAGCGATTTACGTGCGGCCTTTTCTGCAACCGTGTCTCCTTCCTCTGCGGCGTTCAGCAGTTTTTCATATGCTTCGGTCGGGAATTTGCTGTCCACGGGCATAAGGGGCGGTGTTTCGGTTTTGACCGGCATACGAATGGCAAACTCCACCACATCGTTCCCCGGCCCCAGCCTTACATTGCTTTCATATGTTCCCGGAGGCAGTACATCGTCCAGAATGGCGCGAAGCTGCGCCTCCCCCCAACCACCCCGTGTTTTGACATTGCTAAACAGGCGTTTGAGGTCGCTGATCTGCGCCGTCATGGCCCGCACTTCGCCCATGGCCTTTTGCATGGCGGTAAATTGCTCCAGCACGCGCTGGAACGATGAGTGCATCTGCCGTTCCACGGCCTCGTGCAGTTGCTCGGTTACTGCGTGGCGGATTGCGGCCAACTGCTGGGCGGATGCTTCCGCCATGTTCCGCAAGGCCTCTGCCTGCGCCGCCCGCGCCTCTGCCTGCTCCCGCCCCAGACCGCCCGACAAGCTACCCAACTGCTCCGACAGTTCGGCCCGCATACGCTCCAGACGGTCACCAAACGCGCGCTCCATCTCGATCATCGCGCTTCTCTGGGCGGACGAATCAGCACGGGCAGCGGCCGCCTCACGCTCCATCATAACATACAGGCGCGCCAGCAGATCACTATCTGCCCCCTTTGGCGCGGGTCTACGCAAGGTATAGGCCAGCAGCCCCCCCATCAGAAGGGCCGAGACTGCGACACACACAAGAACAATTACAGAACTCATGCCCTGTTGTGTCTTATGTTTACACCAAGAGCAAGCGCCTCTGAGCTTTGTTTTTGAACAAAAACCCGCGCAACCATACGTCATTCCTCATGACGAGAACGTAATGACAAGATCGTGTCCGTAATGATACTACCCTTGCCCTCGGTGTCCTGTTCATGAACATGACAAAAAAGCCCAAGAGTGGAGAAGCACAGCTTGAACACGGCACAACGCATTCGTGGTATTCTGGCAGGGTCTGCCGGGAACCTGCTCGAATATTTTGACTGGTACGTTTATTCTTCCTTTACCATTTACTTTGCCCATGCGTTTTTCCCGCATGGCAGCCCCACAGCCGAGTTGCTGAACGCTGCCGCCGTGTTTGCCGTTGGTTTTTTTATGCGTCCCATTGGTGGGTGGCTCTTGGGCATGGCGGCTGACCGGTACGGACGGCGCAAGGCGCTTACCTTTTCGGTTCTGGCTATGTGCGTGGGGTCTCTGGCCATTGCGGTTTGCCCCACTTACGAGCAGATCGGCGTTGTTGCCCCGGTCATACTGGTCCTGGCCCGGCTGGTGCAGGGGTTAAGCCTTGGTGGAGAATATGGTGCCTCCGCCACCTATCTGGCCGAAGTCTCCACCCCACAGCACCGCGGCTTCTGGTCCGGTTTCCTGTATGTCACTCTGGTCATGGGCCAACTGCTTGCGCTGTGCGTGCTGCTAGTCATGCAATATGCGTTGCTGACACCAGAGCAGATTGCCGCATGGGGCTGGCGTATTCCCTTCTTTATCGGGGCGGGCGGCGCGGTACTGGTTTTCTGGCTCCGTCGCCAGATGGCTGAGAGCGAAAGCTTTGAGAGCACCAGCAAAAAGCAGACAAAAGGCGGCGTGCGCGTCATGCTCCAGCATTGGCCCTCCGTCCTGAGGGTTTGCGGGTTGACGCTTGGCGGAACGGTCGCCTTTTACACCTACACAATTTACATGCAGAAATACCTTGCCAACTCCCTTGGTTTTCCAAAGGAGACTGCCACTCTCATTTCGGCTGCAAGCCTGTTTGTATTCGCCGCCATGCAACCGCTGTTTGGCGCGGTATCTGACCGGGTCGGACGCAAGCCCCTGCTACTGTTTTTTGGCGTGGGGGCAAGCCTTGGCACCGTACCGCTCCTTACCGCCCTCTCCCACGCTACATCGGGCTGGATGGCCTTCGGGCTTATTGTTCTGGCCCTGTTTGTGGCCTCGGGTTACACCTCCATCAATGCCATTGTTAAGGCTGAGCTTTTCCCCACCCGTATTCGCGCATTGGGGGTCGCCCTGCCCTACGCGCTGACAGTCTCCATTTTTGGCGGAACAACCGAGTATATTGCCCTGTGGTGCAAGCATATCGGGCATGAAAACTGGTTTGCATGGTATGTGTCCGCCTGTGCTCTGGCCACGCTGACAACCGCGCTGACACTGCCCAAAACCGCAAAAATGGACGAAACCGCATCCTGACCACCCCGGTACTTTTTTCAACAAAAGGACAGGGAACAGCCTTTAATTTGCCACAAGCGGATCGATATTTAAGGGAGAACAAAAAACATGGAGCAATCTGACACCCTGCTCCAAGGAGGCACTTCATGCGCCGCATGACACAATTCCTGATGGCCCTGCCCGTTATTGCGGGCATGAGCCTTGCCGCCCTGCCCGCTGCTCAGGCGCAGCCCGGTCGGTGGGGTGGCCCCGGTTGGGGGAGAGGCGGTCCCGGTTGGGGCGGCCCCCGCCACCACGGCGAAGGTGGCGCAATTGCCGGGGCCCTTATTGGCGGGCTGGCCGTGGGCGCACTGGCTGGTGCGGCCATGAACAGCGGCCCCGGTGGTTATTACGGTTACGGGTATGCCCCTCCTCCGCCACCACCGCCTCCGCCACCACCTCGTGCATATATGGTGCCCGTGGCGCCTGCCGTCCCGGTTGGGCCTCCGGGGTATTACTACGCTGCTCCAGGCGGGTATTACTCCGGCTGGTAAGGGTGTGTCTGTTCAGCCCGCGCCACACAGGGTGCGGGCCTGAGCCAGAACATCCTCCACATGGCCGGTCACTTTGACCTTAGGCCATATATGGGCAATGTGCCCTTTGGCATCGACCAAAAACGTTGTGCGCTCGATACCCATATAAGTTCGGCCGTACATGGATTTTTCCACCCACACGCCATAAGCCTCGGTCACATGCCCAGCCTCGTCTGATGCGAGGGGGAATGTCAGACCGTATTTGGTTGCAAACGCATCCAGCTTTTTAACCGGATCGCGCGAGACACCGATTACAGTTAGCCCGGCATGGTCAAAAGCCTGCAAGGCTTCATTAAAACCGCAGGCCTCTTTGGTGCAGCCGGGGGTATCCGCTTTAGGATAAAAATACAGCACAAAGGGCTTTCCCTTCAGGGCTGCGCTGTCCACCGTGCGTCCACCACTGGCGGGCATTGTAAACGCGGGGGCCTTGTCTCCGACTTGCAGGGCGTGTGTTGTTTCCATGTCTCTCTCCATTATGCTTTTACCATCTGCACCGGGGTTTAACTGCCGGGCCGTTCGGCCTCGCCATGCTGTCCAACCGGGCCGACCAGCCTCTCAAAACAGGCCCGCACATCCCGCGCCAGCAGGTTGGTCCGCTCCATCAGTTCGGGCAGGGTACGGGCCTTCATATTCCTGAGCAAAATATTCAACGCAGCGGGCACCATATCCACCTCCAGTTCCTTAGGTGGCACTGGCCCACACAACAAACGCAGCAGCGCCTGCAAACGACGCCAGAAAAAATCCGCCTGCCGCAGCATTCTGGCATCTGCCGCATCCAGCAATCCGCACCGCTCCAAGCGCCCCAGAGCAAGCCGGGTCGAAGGGTTACGTGCCGTTGGACTTGCGGCAACCAGTTGAAGAATCTGGGCTATAAACTCCACTTCCACCAGACCACCCGCACGGCGTTTGATGTCCCATATGGAACTTGCGGGCAAATCACGCGCCAGCCGTTCCCGCATGGTTCGGGCATCAGCCAGAAGCGTGGCGCGCGCAGGCGGTACCGGGCGGATGCTTCCATCCAGAACACGCTCCAGATCCTGCGCCAGAGCACGCCGTAGCTTTTGGGGTGCCGCCACAATACGGGCACGCGTCAGGGCCATGCACTCCCACGTCCACGCAGATTCCGCGTGATAGCGCAAAAATGCGGTGCGAGAGACCGCAACAGGCCCCGCAGCCCCCGATGGCCGCAAGCGCATGTCCACCGCATAAAGCGGCCCTTCTGGCCCCGGAGCGGTCAGGGCGGCAATAAAGGCATGAGCCAGACGCGTATAATACTGCCCCACAGCAACGGAACGCGGGCGGGAAAAAGCCAGCCCGTCTGCCCCTCTCTGATGGCGGGCCGGAACATGACTGGCCTGCACCTCTTCGGGGTGATCAAATACCATAAGCAGGTCGAGGTCTGAGCCGGGCATCATCTCGCGCGAGCCTGCCTTACCCATGGCAATAACGGCCATGCCACCGCCGGGCACACGGCCATACCGGCGGATATGGTCCCGCTCCACAGCCTGTTTGATGACGATCATAATCGTATCGGCCAGCAGGGTCCGTGCGCGCTCGGCTTCATCCTCGCTTATCCGGCCTTCCAGCAAGGCAACGGAAAGGCGGAACTCCTCCCCCCGCAGCAAAGGCCGCAGGGTGGTCAGAAGTTCCTCTACATCAGCCACTTCCTCGGCCAGTATTTTCAGCCGGGCCACCACATTGCGGCCTTCCTCCGGCTCTGGAGCCAAAAGCCCTTCCAACGCCGAGGGTTTGTCTGCCAGATGGTCGGCCAGAAAAGCCGAGGCATCAAAAATGCTGGCAATGCGGTCAATCAGTTCCGGGTTGCGTTCAAAGAGGGAGAGCAACTGCACCCCGGCGTGCTGGCGCGCCAACAAAGCATCAAACCGCCGCAGGCAGGCCAGTGGGTTCCCACGTTGGCCAAAATTGGCCAGCAAGGTTGGCATAAGCGCCCGCAACAGGGCATGCGCCCGCTCGGACCGCAACGCACGTAGGCTATGCCCGCTCCACCGTTCCAAAACCTGCGCCGCCTCCACAAGCTGAGCAGGCGGAAAACCGTATTTTTCCAGCAGTTCGGCAACCTGCCCATCTTCAGGTCCGGGCACGAGCACACTGCTGGCGACCATGCCATTAGCGGCGGGCTGAATAACAAAGTGACGCTCAAATATACGCCGGGCCTCGCGCATACGTGGCAGCACATCCAGCGCCAGCGCCTCGCCGTCCGGGTAGTTCATAAAAATGGCGAACGCCTCAAACGCCTCGACCGTATCGGGCAGGCTATGGGTCTGGTGGTCGGCGCGCATCTGCAAACGGTGTTCAGCATCACGCAAAAAACGGTATGTCCGAGCCAGCACTTCCGCTTCTGACCGGGGCAAGCGGCCCGAGCCGACCAGTTTTTTAAGTGCGCCAAAGGTGGTTTTGTCCCGCAATCCGGGTTCACGCCCACCCCAGACCAGTTGCATGGCCTGCGCAATAAATTCAATTTCGCGTATGCCGCCCTGCCCCAGCTTGAGGTTATGGCCCAAAAGCCATGCGCGGCTGGCCTCCGGGTCGGCCAGAACAGAATCGGGCAAGTGCGCCAGATCGGTCCGCCCTGCCTTGCGGTAGCGGTCGATGCGGGCCTTCATGTCATGAATATCGTCGATCAGGGCAAAATCGAGATGTTTGCGCCAGATAAAGGGCCTGATAGCGGCCAGAAAACGCCGCCCCAACGTAAGGTCCCCCGCCACGGGCCGCGCCTTGATCATGGCGGCGCGCTCCCATGTCTGGCCCAAGCTCTCGTAATACAGCGTGGCGGCCTGCACGGTTACGGCTGGCGGCGTGGAAGACGGGTCTGGCCGCAGCCGTAAATCCGTACGAAAAACGTAGCCATTCGCATCGCGCGCTTCCATCAGGCTAACAAGATCGTTAGTCATACGCACAAATACACGTCGCACCGCGTCTGACTGAGGGTACGTTGTGGGGTCGTACAAAACTATCAGGTCGATGTCGGATGAAAAATTCAGCTCACGCGCGCCAAGTTTGCCCATGGCCAGCACAACCAGCCCGCACCCGTGAGTGGGGTTTTCTGGGCATGGCAGAACGAGCGACCCGATATCATGCGCACTCCACAGCAGATGTCTGAGGGCGATTTCGAGCGCGGTTTCAGCCAGACGGCTGAGGGTTTGCGTTACATCCTCCAACGACCATACGCCGCCGAGGTCTGCAATAGCACTAATAAAAGCTATGCGTTTTTTTGCATGACGAAGGAACGCGGCGACATACTCTCGCCCCGATGTGGCGTCAAACTGTGCGCATGTTGCAAACGCATCCTGCACACAGATGTCCGGCCCTTTGTCCAGCAGGGCGGCAAAGGCCTGAATGTCCTCCCGCGCCAGATCGGACAGGTACGGGCTGTTGCCGCCAAGGCACAGCATCAGTTCCTGCGCGCCGGGCAATGCCATAACAGATGCGGCAACACCATTCTGACGGGCAAGCTCCAGCATGTCCTCAACAAAAACAGTGGCCTTGTGCCTGTCGGCCGGAGCAGGCCAATCTGCATCAGGCCACGTCCGCGGGCCTTGCCTGCGCGTCTGCCTTACGTCACGGAAGAGAGAATGATCTGCCTGCGTCATGATATGGCCCGTACTGTGAACCATAAAGGCTTGCTGCGTTGACTCCCAACGGTCAAGACATCCCCCCCCTCACAAGAACAAAAATTCCCCGCGCACTTGCCGTGGGGGCTTGTGTGCTGGTTGCCCTGCCATTTGTGGGAACGGCTGCCCTGCTGGGCTGCATGGCGTTTGGCCCACTCGACATAACACCTGTTGTGCGGCCTTTTTTGCCCATTACCATTGTTAAAGGCGAGCGCGCACAGCCGCCTGCGGTCAGCCTGCGCCTTGGCCATGCCGAACTCCGCTGGAATGGCCTGCGCGAAGGTATGGGCGTTCCTATTGCCGTTGTTTTGCAGGACCTACGCTTTACAGCCCCCAACAGCACCCAGCCCAACACCGTGCAGGAAGCGGATCTGACGCTTGACCCACTGGCCCTCCTACACGGCAGCATAAAACTGCGGACAGTCAACATCAAAGGCGTGCGTCTGGCACTCCGCCGGGGCAAAAATGGCAGCGTGGGGTTTGACCTTGATCTGCCCCCTTCCTCTCCAACCGAAAAAAGCGGCGGCATAGAGACCTATGGGCTGGAACATGCCCGCATAGAGGACGCCACCATACGCATGGATGACCGGCTGACCGGCACCCACTGGCTGGCATCCGACATTGGGGTGGATCTACGCCTGCACACCATTAAGAGAAGTGCAGGTGTAACTGGCTTTGTAAAGCTGAGCATCAGTCCGCTGGACACAACCGGCTCCAAACTGGTGTTAAGCGCACAGGGCACACCAGCCGAAAACGGTCGGCAGATTGTCTGGCACCTTAAAACCAACAGCATCAACCCCGCCTCGTTTGCCCCCCTACGCCCGGAACTGGCCAAGTTTGACCTCCCGTTGAGTGTGGCTGCGGATACGTATTTTACGCCCGTTACAAAAACACCATGGATGCTCCCCAATGCGCTGGAATTAACAGCCAACCTCGGCGAGGGGCATGTAGATGCAGGAGGGTCGCGTTATGAGGTGGACCACGGCACAGCCAACATTAACCTGCTCCTGGACCAGACAAAGGCAGACACAACGCCGGCCCAGATTACCATTCCCACCGTCAGTCTGCTTTTGCGCAACCCCGGCATCCCTGACGATGCCTCGCGGGCGCTAACGCTGAACCTAGCTGGCAGCCTGAACGCATCGGACCTTGTGCAACCCAAGGGCATAGACGCACGACTGACCGCCACCATCCCCCATGTCGCCTTTGAGGACCTCACCCATTACTGGCCCACCCTTGCCGCCAAGGGCGGCAAAAAATGGGTGACCGAAAACATTACAACCGGCATGGCGACCAACCTTGCCACCACGGTTGACCTAGGCAGCAAAAAAGGTTGGAGCGGCATAAAGCTGACCAACATACAGGGGGGTATTGATGCAACGGGCCTGACCGTGCACTGGCTGCGGCCCATTAACCCCATACAGGGGCTGGATGCCCGGCTGGACATTATGGGGCCGGACAAGCTGAGTATCCATTTTGACCATGGCTACCAGCTTGTAGATCTGGCCGACAAAAATGTAGGCCAGACTGGTACAGGCCGAATTGAAGTTGGCCCGGGCAGCATGGATATTGTTGGCCTGACCAAAAAAGACCAGACCGGCATTATAGAAACAAACCTGAATGGCCGTTTGCAGGACGTTATGGCCTTGCTGGCGGAACAGCGCCTGCATCTGCTCTCACGCCATCCGCTCACCCTCACGCGCCCACGCGGCAAGGCCAGCCTGCATTTGGGCCTGAGCCTGCCACTGGTCAGCCGCGTGACGATTAACGACATGACCATTCAGAGCCATGCCGACATTACCCATGCCTCAATCGGCAATGTTGTGGCTGGGCGGGACGTTGCCAATGCCCGCTTTGGGTTGGATGTCACAACCGATGGTCTTGCCCTTGCTGGACACGGTGTTATTGGCGGCCTCCCCTCCGACCTGACATACGATATGGACTTCCGCTCCCTGCCGCCCGACGCAGTTTCGGAAAAAGCACATCTGACATCACGCATAACGCCGGAAACAGCGTTGGCCGCAGGCATTGCCACGGGTGAACATTTTGGCGGCAGCGCCGACCTTGCCGTGGATTACCAGCAACTTGCCAACCATACCGGCACGGTTGGCCTTAATCTGGACATGGGCCGATCGGACATTCGTATTCCCATGTGGCACAAAACCGCAGGGCAGCCCGCACAGGCCTCTGCCACCCTTGATCTGGACAAGGGACGGATTACCAATGTTGACCACCTCAAGGCTTCCGGCCCGGACCTGAGCGTGACCGGCAAAGCACAGTTGCGGCCCGGCAAGGCGCCGGAACTGATTATCTCGTCCTTTAAAATTGCCCGCTCAAACGGCCATGCCCGCCTGATGCTGCCCCAGAGCCAGTCTGGCAACATGATCCATGTTGGCGTTTATGCCGATACGCTCGACCTCTCCCCCCTTATGAGCCGGGACGAGCATGACCAAAGCCCGCAGGAAACCAAAAAACAAAGCGGTTATCATGTACCCGAAGCCGCCACGGGCAAGCTCCACGGTCCTCCCGGTGCTGCATGGGCCATTGACCTGACCGCCAACCAGCTCTGGTACAGCAAGAACAAGCAACCCTTACGCACTGTTCAGGCCTACTTTGAAGATAACGGCCTGAGGCTGGAGAGAATGCACTTCACCATGAAGGGCCCTGTTCCCGCCAGTATGACGCTTGTTCCTACAGGGGCAAACCGCGCGTTACATGCGCATATTCCTGACATGGGGGCGTTTCTGGCCGCCTTTGGTATCCTCCCCGATGTTAAAGGCGGGCAGGCCAAACTGGATGGCACGTTTGATGACACACTCCCTGCCGCACCGTTTAGTGGCACGCTGAGCGTCACCCCGTTTACACTTAAAAAAGCGCCAACCACCCTTCAGGTCGCACGCAATATCTCGCTCTACGGCTGGCTTAATGCCCAGGACGCCAACGATTTTCTGGTCACGCATCTGAACATGCCGGTGACTTTTGAAGATGGGGTGCTGCAAATTCATGATGGCACCACCGGCAACGGTGCCCTTGGCGCTACGTTGGAGGGCAAGGTGGACCTTGACCACAACCACATAGACCTGCACGGCACCGTGGTGCCGGTTTTTGCCATTAACACCCTGCCCGGCAAGCTACCGGGCATTGGCAAACTGTTTAGCCCGGAAAAAAATGGGGGCCTGCTGGCGGTAACATTTGGTGTGACAGGCAAGCTGGAAGACCCAACCCTGCATATCAACCCCTATTCCATCTTCCTACCCGGCGCCCTGCGCGAGATGTTCTGAACATCCAAACACCCCGCCGGCGGACAGGCCGGAGGGGTGCAGGCTACCGTGCCTGCGGGTGCCTTTGTGATGGCAGGTCCGATGCCGCATCGCGGGATGCGGCGGGGTCCACCCCCTCCCCCATATCTGGCAGATCGGCATCGCTTTCCTGCAAAAAAAACAGGGTCCTGCACGGTGTGGTTAATTGTGGCGCTCAACGCTCCTGAATGCACCAGATCCCGGAAGGATGCGTCCTCATCCTGCATATCCGTATCCACCCCATTCCCACTAACCTCCCCTACGGCGTGCAGGCTTACACCGGTATGCGGTTTGATCTTCTGACGGAGCCAGTGGCGGGTGTGAGACACAACGCTGGAGGCATCCGCCACCATGCAAGGCTGCATATGCGTAAGGGTAATGGTCTCGGTTGTGACAATAGCCAGAGCCGTGGGGGTATGTTCTGCCGGTTTTTCTGTCCCCGGCGTTGTCGCAAACACTGTGCCAGAGGGCACCACAACCAGCGTCTGCGGCTGCTGTGCGGCCTGTGCCGTTATGCAAACGGTGGTTGGTCCATCCACAGCCTGAGCGTGCGCCGTATTGGAGAACACTGCAAACGCTGCGCATGACGCAAGGAGCAACATGGTGCGGCCATAGGTTGTGTTCTGCATTCCATTCCTTTCCTGCCTTTCCACCAATGGCCTCATACCCCGGTGTTACGGGTGTGCCGGAGCCTCCCGCTTCAAACCGTCTGGAATAACAAACAGGCTATCTGGTTGCGGCGTACGCTGCACGCTAAGTGCCCGCACCGTAATCTGGCCGCCCTGCGCGACCTGAAGCAGCAACCCATCTGCCGTGTAACAGGCATCCGTCTGGTGGCCATCCGTATCTTTTGTCCGCCACACTGTGCACTGTTCGGAGGCTACAACGGAACTCCCCAATCGTGCATAGGAGCCGACCATTGCGGGTTGTCCGGGTGGTGTAAGCTGCTGCGTGCCCGGCACAGGCATAATGCTCACCCGCTTGCGCCCCATATCCACAACGCTCAGGGTTCTGTCCCGCCATGAGGTAATCATGAAGACGGAAGACTTATCCGGGTCCAGCCGCTGGCGGAGGGTTGCAACCTGCCAACGCATACGCTGGCGGGTGCTGACATCCCCTTGAGGAGACGCCAGTTCATACTCCACATCCACATCCGTAGAGGGGGTAATGGCCGGAGCCTCCGCAGGCGTTCCATCTGCCGGAGTTTGGGCGCTGCCCTGTACCGCTGGGGTTTCCGTCTGCTCTGCCTGGGCGGTACCCCCCAGCACATTAACAGACACCAGCCCCAGAACTGCGGCCAGCAGGCCACTCTGCTGCAATACTCTGGACCAAACAACCATTACCGGGTCTCACCTTCTGGATTGCCATTGCTTGTGGGGAAAGACGACGTTGGCCCCACCCCTGCACCGGGCGTTGAGGGCTGCGACACATCCGAACGCGGGGAGTGGGGGGTAACTTCCTGAAAGCCCGCTGGCGGTTCAAACGCACTGACCGGAATGGTGTCATACGCGACCTTCATGGCACGCAGGCTGCCATTCAGCCCATCCACATCCACACCGTCCTGCTGGAGCACAAACCCATCATCCGTCACGCAGGTCAAAGCCTTGCCCTGAGCGGAGACAGCCTGCCATGTAGTGCAGGGCTGACCTGCTACCACATCACTCCCCATTTTAGTAAACTGCATGGACATATCGAGCAGAAACGGATTGCGCACCCCCTCCTGCTGCACCAGCCGCGTAAAAATGCGACTGTCATTGATAATAACCAGCACTTCCTGCGCAGCCCGGTTGATGATAACCGCACCGCGGCTCTGATCCCCATCCATACTGGTCATATAATTAATGCGCATCAGGCCACCATCGCCCGAATACAGGACCTGCACATGGCGGTTGGCCACGGGCGTATCCGCCTTGGCACCTGCTTTTAGGTCCTGCTCCGTTGGCTTAGGCTGAAAAACGTAGTCAATCACGGCATCCCGCGCCGGGGTCAGGCGTGGGTGGTCGGTTGCCTGCTGTGCGTGGAGAGGAAGCGCCATAAGGGCAGACATGGCTGGAAGGCTAACAGCACACAGAGCCAGCTTGGTCAGATTACGTTTGCAGGCCTGTAAAAAATTGTCTGTCACCAAGTCTCTCTCCACTTTTTCCCAGCCAGCCTCCACGCAAGCGCAGAACCCTGGCAGCCGGTCTTCTGATGAATGGCCGCACTACATGCCACGAATTTCGGCTTCCAGCATATCTGGCGCAACCGTATTGGGCCAGCAGGGCTGCATACATACAGCGCGCTCAAGCTGCTGTTTATACGTGGCCGCCGGTATTTCCACCCCACCAAAACGGGCTAGATGCTCCGTACCAAACTGCGTATCCAGCAAAATAAAACCCCCAAGACGCATACGCGCAACCAGATGGACAAGCGCCACCTTGGAGGCATCTGTTACCCGGCTGAACATACTCTCGCCAAAAAAGACGCCACCAAGAGCAACCCCGTACAGACCACCCACCAGTTCGCCATTCAGGCGGCATTCCACACTATGGCCAAACCCCATGGTATGGAGTTCGCAGAACAGTGCGTAGATACGGCTGTTAATCCATGTGCTTTCCCGCCCTTTGGCGGGAGCCGCACACCCGCGCATGACGGCAGGAAAGTCGCGGTCAACACAGACCTCAAACCTGCCCGACAACACGGTACGTCGCAAACGCCGAGGTACATGAAATGTATCCAGCGGCAGCACACCACGCGGGTCGGGGTCATACCAGCTCAGGGTCGGGTCATCCTCCCCTTCCGCCATGGGGAACAGCCCAGCGGCATAAGCCGCCAGCATGAGTTCTGGCGTCAGACCATCGGACATGCTGTGCCTGCTTCCACGGTGTTTCCTTATCCTGTTCCCAAGCAACCGGCGTTTCCCACACTCGTTACAAATATGGGTCCAATGCAATGTGGCGCACCCGGCACGGTATGCTACCCTGCCCGCGAAATAAACACATCCCCGTCTGGCCGACCATGCCGCATCATGGAGATTTTTTGTGACAGCCCAAGCCCCGCGCCTGATCCGCTCCACTCGTCTGCTGGATGATGTGGAAGCGCGTATCCGTTCCGAATTTACGGCCCCTCCTCCTCCAGAACACGCCCTTAACACGGCGGAACTGCTGGAGCTTGCGCACGCGTACCAGCCCTTTGCCATACTGGTCACACACACATCTCCCCTTAAAGGGGCCGATGTGGACGCCCTGCCTGCCTGCGTTAAGCTGGTTGCCACAGTCAGCGTTGGACTGGACCACCTAGACGTGCCAGCCCTGCTTGCGCGCGATATTGCGGTGTCCAACACCCCGGATGTTCTGACCGACTGCAACGCCGACCTTGCCATTATGCTCATTCTGGCCGCCAGCCGTCGGGCGGCTGAATACTATACGCTCATGAAAGCTGGATGGGGCCGAACACTGGGCATGGGCGAGATGCTGGGCCACCGCGTAACCGGCAAACGGCTGGGCATTGTCGGCATGGGCCGCATAGGGCAGGCCGTTGCCAAGCGCGCCCGTGGGTTTGACATGCCCATCCTTTACCACAACCGGCGTCGGCTTGACCCGGCGGAAGAAGCTGGCGCCACCTATTTTGACAAGCTGGAGGACATGCTGCCGCACTGCGATATTCTGACCCTGCACATGCCCGGCTCCCCCTCCGCGCCGCCGCTCATCAATGCCCATACTCTGGGGCTACTGCCACGCGGGAGCGTGCTGGTTAACGCGGCCCGTGGCTCCCTGATTGACGAGGACGCCCTTATTGCGGCTCTCAAATCCGGTCAGCTTTTTGCCGCAGGTCTGGACGTCTTTCGCAATGAGCCCAACCCTAACCCGGCTCTGCTTGCCCTTCCCAACCTGTTCATGACCCCCCATGTTGGCAGCGCCACGGTGGAAACCCGCACCGCTATGGGGATGCTTGCGCTGGACAACGTAAGCGCCATGGCGGCAGGTAAACCCCTCCCCTCCGGCGTAAGCGCCTGAAGCTGAAAAAGGAGCCATTGCCCATGACCATGCGTTTGTTCTGCATTATTGGCATCGCCATATGCGCCCTGCTTTGGTACCCAGCCTTCCATTATCAGGGCGTTTTTCAGGTGCTTGGCGTCACGTTTCTTAGCATGGCCGTGATGGCAACATTTCTGGAGAAATCCGGCCCTCCTGTTCCATCCAAAAAATAACTACAGAGCGCAAAAAAGGCCGCATAATGCGGCCTTTTCCGTACCCTCTTCTAGCTGACTGGCAGCCTCAGAGCCGCTCACGCCCTTCAAGGCTGTCACGCAGAGCCAACGCCGTATCACGCACCACCGGGCCATGCTCGCGCTCCAGCCTGCGAATGGTGAAATGCGCCCGCGCCAGTGCGCGGTAATGGTTGAAAAATGCTGTATTGAGAGATGCCCCACACAATGCGCCAGCAACCGGCATAAGCTGGAGAGAAATCTTCTGCCCTAATGCCAGACCGTAATGGGACGCCACTTCGGCAATCAGCATCACAACCGGGCGTCCGCGGAGCACGGCACGGGCGGAAAAATACCCCAACTCGCTCTCTTCCCCGTTCCTGCGATTAGGGAATGCCTTAAGCGCAAACACTTCCAGGCAGGCGCGCCGGGCATCGGGGTCCGACAGGTCTTCCCCTTCCTCCCGGGCAATGCGGGCAATCTCACGCATGATCGTCAGGGTTGTAAAACCAACATCCGGGGCCAGCCCTGCCAACCCGGCAAAACCACCCACCGCGCCAGAAACGGCAACCGCCGCCTGCAAACCCGGTGTGCGCCACCGTGGTTCCTCCATAGCCATGTCTGCCGAGCCTTTCATGCCCAGAACGGCTACATCGAACGCACGGGTAATGGCGGTTTCCGCCAAGCCACGCAGCTTCTGCTCCATGTTGGGAGCCATACCCAGACCGCGCATACCCAACCGGGCCGCATGGCCAACAGCGCCGCCCATCAGGTCCGCCAGACGCACCAGAACACCACGCCCGGATTCAACCGCAACAAGTGCGGTCTCCAGCTCCCCCAGATCCCGGCTGCTCAGTGCCAACGGAGTCAGGGCGTTACCTGCTGTTTCCTTCATGCTCATACGTGCCTTTCCTGTCTGCTACCTGCCTCATTTACAGCAAATGCGACAACCGGCGCTGCCAGAGCGCCGTATGATATGTATTCGGGCTGATCATAACAGGCTGATCCCACGAAAAACAGATGACCTGTTACAACGCGCCCCCCATGCCCATGCAAACAGCGTTGTAAGCATGGCACGAAGCCCTTACACAGCTATGGAAGAATCCGGCTTTATGCCGCGCCGCTTTTAAGGAGCTTTCCTCATGGCTGGTCTTTTCCGTCTATTCTCCCCGCGTGCAAACACCTCCAAACCGGGCATTGGTCTGGCCCGCCTGAGTTGCGTTGCATCCGTTCTGGCGTTGACTGCATGCGCCACACCAGAGCAGAAAGCCTACGACATGGCTCTGGCTGACGCCCGCACGGACCCGGGGCTGTGCCAGTCCATCCGTTACTACCCACTTCTGGCAGAAGCATGGCAGAAAGCCCACATGGGGGGTGACCCCGATGCACAGGATGCCTCTGCTCCAGCGCCCGGCACCCTGCCGCACATCAAGGTTACGGCCTCCTCGGCCATGCCCGCTGTCAGCTTTCCTCCCTATTCCCAACGCGCTTGCCGCATGACGGTTCAAGCTGGCAGCCATGCGCCGGAAACCGGTTTTTTGACCGTGGCCTACTTTATGCACAATGGCAAAGTGGACACGTCTTTGGTCAAATGGAACTCGGATACCGAAGTGTCCGAGTATTATGATGAGCTGAAGACAAAAATCCGCAACGGTGTGGATATGAACAACCCCACCCTCAAGGCCTGCATGACGCACTACCCTGCCTTGCAGACCAACAGCCCCGACCCAGCCGTGCAACAGGCTGCCGTAAGCCTGCGCGCCCTGCTTGTCCGCCATTGTCTGGCAGACCACGCGGCTCTTAAAAACCTGTATTCCGACATGTACTTCATTCACCGCTAAAACCCACGGCTCAAACGGCAACCGTATGCCTGCACAGCCCTTGCATTGCGGCTGAAAAGTCGCATCCTGCACGCATCAGGCTGACTGTTTACAGGATTTCAGGACTCATGAAGTATCAAGCCATTGCTCCCGACTTTGCAGTATCTGCCCAGATTACTGCCAACGATATTCCTGCCATCAAGGATGCGGGGTTCAAAACCATTATCTGCAACCGCCCCGATGGCGAGGAAGCAGGCCAGCCCACGGCAGAATCCATTGGCGCTGCTGCGCGTGAGGCAGGGCTGACCTTTATTGCCATCCCCGTGGCATCTGGTGCGGCCCCCAGCTCTGACGTGAAGATTGAAACGCAGGAAGTGCTCAACACGCTGCCGGGGCCATATTTTGCCTATTGTCGCTCCGGCAACCGGTCTGCACAGGCTTGGGCGCTGGCCACGCAGGGCTAACCCTCCGCCTTACGCACCACGTCATGGCAAAGGCCGCCCGGATCGGGCGGCCTTTTTCACAATATTTTGATAGTGCCTTATTTCAGGCTGCTTTAGCGCCCTTCTTTCCAGCCACCCATCTGGCATAACATCTGCCAGTGATCAGCCGAAACAGGGCAGACAGACAAGCGGGACTGACGGACCAACGCCAACTCCTCCAGCGCCGGCTCCGCCTTGATCTGCGCAAGCGTTACAGGGGTTGGCATGGGAGCAACCGCCTTAACATCTACACAGACCCACGCACCACTTTCCGCCGTGGGGTCCGGGTAGGCCGCCCGCACCACCTCCACCACGCCAACAATCGCGCGCTGTACGTTGGAATGGTAAAAAAATGCCCTGTCCCCCACCTGCATGGCGGCAAGGTTCTTTTTGGCCTGGTGATTCCGAACTCCCGTCCACGGCTCTACAACATTGGCAACCTGCTCGTCCCAACTGAACGCGTCAGGCTCGCTCTTTATCAGCCAGAATGCCATGTTATTCAGCCAGTTGCCCATCGCGGAAAACCGTGCGCAGCGGGCGCACAACCACGCTCTCAAACAGGTCCACCTTGGCGTAGGGGTCGGCTGCGGCAAACCCTTCCGCACTGGCGCGATCTTCTGCTTCCAGCAGGATCAGACTGCCGCAGGGTTTGCCGTTCATATCAAGCTGCGGGCCACCAAACTGAATGGCCGTTTTGTTTGCTTCCAAGAAGGCCAGATGCTGCGCGCGGGTAGCCATGCGCAGGTCCAGAGAACCGGGGCGATCCGTACAGATAATGGCGAACAACATGCCTCATTTTTCCTTCTGTTGTGTCTTACGGGCATGGTCGCCCATGAAGAACTGCATCGTGTCAGAACGCTTATAATGCTATAAAGGAGACAGGAGCAGTCCCACTTTTGAGACATCACGCCCATTATGGGCAGGGGGTAAGCCCCCTTTGCCTTAGACCAGATTAACGGAGCGGACCAACTTTTGAGCGCCTCCCCGACCTTTGTCGCGCGTACTGGCAGTTTTTTCCACCGGTATGCAAACCCCGGCCGGTTTCTCAAGCTGGGCGCACGCCTCCAGCCGTGGCTAACCTGGCCGGCCATCGCCTTTACTCTGGCCGGTCTGGGGTGGGGGCTCTTCTATTCCCCGGCTGACTGGCAGCAGGGAGATTCCGTGCGCATTATGTACGTGCATGTGCCCGCAGCCATGCTGGCATCTGGCGGTTATGCCGGGCTTGCCGTGTGTGGCCTGCTCTCACTGGTCTGGCGTCACCCACTGGCGGACCTCGCGGCTGTGGAAATAGGGCCGGTCGGTGCCTGCATTACCGCGCTATGCCTTGCCACAGGCTCCCTGTGGGGCAAGCCTATGTGGGGCACATGGTGGGTGTGGGACGCACGCCTGACCTCTGTGCTGGTCCTGTTTTTTCTCTACCTTGGCCATATTGCACTGATCCGCGCGTTTGATGACCCCCAGCGCGGTTATCGGGCCGCTGCCATTCTGGCTTTAGCTGGCGCTGTGGATTTGCCAATCATCAAGTTTAGTGTGCAATGGTGGAACACCCTGCACCAGCCAGACAGCATTACCCTGACCGGAGCGCCCACCATGTCCGCCTCCATGCTGTGGCCGCTGGCACTATCTACCATCGGATTTTCCCTCGGATTTGCAGCCATTGTTGTGGCGCGCACACGGGCCGCTGTGATGGAAAGCCGTATTCGGGCCCTGCTGTCCTCCCCCGCCGGGGTGGAGGTGCTGCATGACCCACCTTCCCTACATTGCAGCCAGCTACGGGCTGGCTGCCCTTATGGCGCTTGTTCTCTCCATTGGTGCGGCGCTGCGGCTCCGGCGTGACCGGACCAGACTGGCCGCTCTGGAACAGACCCATAACCGCAACGCAGGAACACCCTTTACGCCATGACCCGCAAGACCCGTCGCCTCTGGCTTGTCATTGCCTGCGTTGCCTGCCTTGGCACTGCGGCAGCCCTGATCCTGCGGGCTTTCTCATCTGACATTGTTTTCTTTGTAACGCCGTCTCAGGTAGAAGCCTCCCCTCCACCCAAGGACCGCACGGTCAAACTGGGTGGTATGGTTGTAGCCGGGTCCGTCACGCGTGAAAAACATGGCGAAACACCTGTTGCCACTTTTGCCGTAACCGATGGTCAGGCCGCCGTAACCGTCCATTACGAAGGCATTCTGCCCGACCTGTTCCGCGAGGGACAAAGCGTTGTCGCTATTGGCACGGTTCAGCCGCCGCATGAGTTCATGGCGACAGAAGTTCTGGCCAAGCATGATGAAACCTACATGCCCAAGGAAGTGGCCGAAGCCCTTAAAAAGTCCGGCAAATGGGACCCACGCTTTGGCCCGCCCCCAAGTGCGGCAAGCTGGAACAGCATGACCGTGCAAGACGCGCGCAAGAACCTTTCCGCCCCCGCTGCGGCAAACTGAACAGCCTGAAAAAGACGGGAGCCTCCCCCCAGATATGTTAAGCCCCGAACTAGGACATTACGCCCTTGCGCTGGCCTGTGTGCTGGCTGCCGTGCAAGGCATCATTCCCCTTATTGGCGCATCCCGCCGCGATGCGCGACTTATGGCGCTGGCTCCCGGTCTGGCTCTGGGGCAGATGATCGCCCTGTGCGTTTCCTTTCTGAGTCTCATCTACGCCGCTGTCACAGACGATTTTTCGGTCCAGAACATTGCGGAAAACAGCGCTGTTTCCAAACCACTCCTGTACAAAATAACCGGCGTATGGGGGAACCATGAGGGGTCCATTCTCCTCTGGGCGCTTATTCTGGGCCTGTGTGGTGCGGCTGTTGCGGCCTTTGGGCGTAACCTGCCCTCTGCTTTGCGCGCACGCGTTATTGCGGTGCTGGGCCTTGTGGCCACAGGGTTCGAACTATTCTGCCTGACGACATCAGACCCGTTTGCCCGCATCTGGCCTGCCCCCATGGATGGGCAGGGCATGAACCCCCTGTTGCAGGACCCCGGCCTCGCCTTTCATCCGCCCATTCTTTACACGGGCTATGTGGGGTTTGCCGTCCCCTTTGCCTTTGCCATTGCTGCGCTGATTGAAGGCCGGGTGGATGCGGCATGGGGGCGCTGGGTGCGCCCTTGGGCCGTGGCTGCGTGGTGCTTTTTGACCTGCGGCATCGCCATGGGGTCCTGGTGGTCCTATTACGTGCTGGGCTGGGGCGGCTACTGGTTCTGGGACCCGGTGGAAAATGCCTCGCTTATCCCATGGCTGACCGGCACAGCACTCATCCACTCTGCTATTGTGGTAGAAAAGCGCGAAGCCCTTAAAATCTGGACCGTGCTTCTAGCCATTGCCACGTTCTCATTCTCCCTATCCGGAACATTCCTTGTACGTTCAGGGATTCTGAACTCGGTTCACGCGTTTGCAAATGACCCGGCACGTGGCGTGTTCATTCTGGGCTTGCTGGGCGTTGTTATTGGCGGCTCCCTCGCCCTGTTCGCCTACAGGGCACCGTCCCTTACTGCTGGCGGTCTGTTTGCCCCCATCTCCCGCGAGGGAGCGCTGGTGCTGAACAACATTCTGCTCTGCTCGCTATGTGCTGTTGTGCTGACCGGCACCATGTACCCGCCCTTTATGTCCCTCCTGTTCGACCGCACAATTTCGGTTGGCAAACCGTTCTTTGATGCAACAACCATTCCGCTCGCTCTCCCATTGTTCATCTTCATGGGGTTCGGCCCCATGCTACCGTGGAAGCGTGCGCAGTTGTGGCCGGTGCTTCAAAAACTGTGGGTTGCGGCCATTGTGGCTGCTCTGGCCTGTGCCGTGGCTCTTTTCAAACTTTCTGGCGCACTGGCCATTCTGTGTGCGGCGGCGGCCATCTGGGTTATTGCCGCCAGCGTTACCGATCTGGCCGAACGCACACGGCTGTTCCGCGCGCCTTTAAGCACCAGCATCCAGCGCGCCCGCATGTTGCCGCGCGCCATTATTGGCACGGCCATAGCCCATGCGGGTGTCGGCATTACGGTACTGGGCCTTGCCGCCATGTCTCAGGCCCAGCACAAAATTGTGGAAGTCCCCATTGGCACTACGGAGCAACTGGCGGGGTACGAATGGACCCTCAAAGGCGTAGAACAGGAACCAGGACCCAACTACACAGCCATGGTTGCAACGCTGGAAGTCCGGCGCAATGGTCAGGTTGTTACGGTCATGCACCCCTCAAAACGCAGCTTTAACAGCCAGAACCAAACCACAACGGACGTTGCCATTCATACCAACATGCTGGCCGACCTGTATGGGGTTCTGGGTGACAAGCATGGCCCGGACAACAACCCGACCTACGTGCTGCGCCTGCATTACAACCCACTGGCCCCGTGGATGTGGCTGGGCGCGCTGATTATGGCATTTGGGGGCGCTCTGTCCCTTTCTGACCGGCGCGTGCGGGTTGGCGCTCCCCAACGGGCCAAGTCTTCCTCTGCAACCGCGAGCGTATCATGACCACACCTTCGGACAATCTGACCCGCCGCCGCCTGCTTATGGCCCTGCCGCTGGCTGGAGCTGGCATTGCGGGTGTTGCGTTCTGGAAAATGCTGGACGGCATGGAGCACGGGTCCTTTAACCCGCACGACATCAATGCCCCGGTGCTGGACCGCCCCGTGCCAGACTTTACGCTTGCCCCTCTCCCTCCGGCTGATGGTTTTACCGCACAGGACCTGCAACAGATTACCAAACCCGTGCTGGTCAACTTTTTTGCGTCATGGTGCATTCCCTGTCTGGCAGAAATGCCAACTCTCATGACGCTCAAGGACAAGCTGACCATGTGGGGCATAGCCTACAAGGACAAGCCAGAGAATGCTGCCAGCTTCCTGCGGCACTCAGGCAACCCCTTTACCCGTCTGGGTGATGACCATGATGGGCGGGCTGGCATTGAATGGGGCATTTCCGGTGTGCCTGAAACTTTTCTAATTGGCCCCGGCGGCGTTATCCGCTGGCATACCGCTGCCCCGTTAACGGACGAGACCATTAACAAGGTTCTTCTTCCTTTGGTGCACAGGCTGCAAACACCATGACGCCCCTCCGCAAACTGGCCGCCTGCCTGCTCGGCCTATGCCTTATGGCAACACCGGCACTGGTGCTGGCGGTGGACGACCCATCCGAAATGTTGGCAAACCCACAGCAGGAAGCCCGTGCGCAGGCCATTGGCGCCCAGCTACGCTGCCTAGTCTGCCAGAATGAATCCATTGAGGACAGCAGCGCAGGACTGGCGCGGGACCTACGCCGCGTTGTGCGTGAGCATGTCGCGAAGGGGGAGGACAACAAGCAGATCATGGACTGGATGGTTACCCGTTATGGTAATTTTATCCGCCTCAAACCTGCTTTTTCTGCTGGGACGCTGTTGCTTTGGTCCATGCCGGTGCTGGCCTTGCTACTGGGGTGTGGCACGGCCTTCATGTTTTACCGTCGCAGGGCTACCGCACCACCGCCCCCGCCTCTGAACGAAGAAGAAAAGGCCCGTCTGGCCAGACTGACAAAGGACTGAGAGCATGATCTGGTTTTCCATAGGGCTGCTCAGCCTGCTTGCACTGGCACCTGCCATTTTTACACTCTGGAAACGTACCCGCGCCATTCGGGATGAACGCAGTACCGCACTTGCCCTGCACGAAGCCCAGTTAGCCGAAGTGGACCGTGACCTTGCCATCGGGCTCATAGCACCCGCCGAACATGATGTGGCCATACTGGAAATCCAGCGCCGTATTCTCTCGGCAGATGCAGCACCCTCTACGGCACGGGCAAACAGTTCAGCCATGCTGGGGTGGTTTGGTCTGGCGGCAACACCTGCCCTTGCCATTGGACTTTACCTGACCAACGGTGCACCCGGCCTGCCTGCCCAACCTCTGGGGCCTCGGCTGGCTGCTCAACATATGCAAAACCGTAAGACGGATGCGCTTATTGCGCAGCTTCAGCAGGCAATGGCAACTTTACCTGCCGATGACCCGAACCGGCGGCAAGGCTACCTGCTGCTTGGCCAGCTACAGGCATCGAGCGACCATTATGCGCAGGCAGCAGAGGCATGGAATCAGGCGTTGGCTTTGGGGTTTGACCCCGAACTAGCCGCGCGCACGGCAGAGGCCATGACGCGGGCGAACCACCACGTAACAGCTCAAGCTCTTGCCCTCTTCCGCAAGGCGCTGGATGCAGCCCCCAAGGATGCGGACTGGCGGCCTGCGGTACAGGGCCGCATTGCACAAGGCGAGCATGATCAGGAAAATCCCTGATCCAACTGGCGTTTTAAATTAGAAGCCACCACCCGGCCGTGGGGCAAAATTATGCCCCCAGACGTCTTCCCTCGTGCGCACACGCGGGGGACGCGGCTGGCATGAAATAAGATACAGCCCCACCACAAAAACAATATTTGAAAAAGCGTTGAACCACACAGCCGTTCCAAACGACGTGGGAGACGTGAACGCCTGATACACGACGTACAACGCAAAAGGGATGGAAACAATACGCACGCTGATAAGCATATGCCGTAACGGGTTGGGCTTACCCGGCTTAACCAGCACACGCAGGCGGCCAAGCCCTATAAAAAAGCTGACGCACAGGCACCATATCAGCACATTGAAAATCATATTGCCAAAGTCGTTCATGCCCGTCAGCACAAACACGGCAATGATGGAAACCGCCGAAAGAAGCAGGGAGCCAAGCTGGCAGCTCATCCCCGCATCAAAAGCAGAAAAGCGCTCAGGCAGCCTGTCTGCAATAGGCTGGCATACCTCATCCAGTAGCCAGCTATCCATCCGCGTTATACGTTCACCCAATGTCATGGCAGTATCTATAACGGATTGTGCGTGGTGATGCACGAACTTGCCATGCATCACACACGTGCAGCCTCTTGCCCGTTCAGGCGCTCTTGGTGGTATCGGCTGCAGGCAGCACGCCTTCTGGCGTGTGTTTGTCCACAGCATCGGGCAGAAAATGCACCAGCGCCGTCACCACGGCATCTGCGGGCAGGCCTGTTTTTTCCACCAGATCATGCACGGTGGAGCTCCCCAGAATGGCGCGAATTTCATCCGGGGTGGCGGGCACATTGCCGCTCTGGCTGATCCACGAACGCACCTTGTCACCCAACCCGACCTGATCGGCCCGATCCAGTAGGGTTTGAATTGTCTGCGGCTGCGTCAGAGACTGGAGCTGCTGTTTGACAAGCGTCTGGACTTCTCCCCCCAGAACACTCTCCACCTTACCCACAATATTCTGAAAAAAGTCAGACATATCCATCATCTTCCCATATACGGCGTCAGAGCGACCAGCATTGTGGCGCGGCTTATTCCACCATAGACCGGATAACTGTTCTATGCGATAGTTATAAGCGAAAACCGGTGCCAGACTGCCCATTTCCCGTTTGAGAAGCGATAGCTGATATGCGTCTGAACCCACAAGGAAAAAAGGGAAAAAGGGGCTACGGTTACATACAGAATCCCGATATTCCTCTGTTGCAACAAAGTAGCCATTGTGCCCAGTCTTTCTTTTCCCCTGCTTGACAGGATCGGTCGCCTGCGCACCTTCCGCCCGCTAGGCCCACCCGGAGTACAGCGTAAACTGCCCATGAGCTGGCTGCTTGCGCCCACGCCTTCGGCCATCGGGTTTGCATTGCGCACAACGGCTGCCGCCCTGATTGCTCTGGTCATTGCCTTGTGGATGGAGCTGGACGACCCGCAATGGGCCGCCATGACCGTATGGATTGTGGCGCAGGGTTCTCGCGGGGAGAGCATGTCCAAGGCGCGCTGGCGTCTGGTCGGCACAGCCATTGGGGTGATCATGTCCATCACCCTTATTTCTGCCTTTAACCAGACTGCGTGGCTGTTCTTCCCCGCACTCTCCATCTGGCTGGGGCTGTGCTGTAGTCTGGCTACTCTTGTCCGTAACTTCCGCTCCTATGCGTTGGTGCTGGCGGGCTACACAACGGCCATTATTGCCATTGGCGCCATCCCCCACCCCGAAAACGTGTTCATGACCGCTATGTCCCGCGCAACATATATTGTGCTGGGCATTGTGTGCGAGAGCACCGTTGCGGGCCTGTTCGCCCATAATCTGGCGGAAACGGCCCGCCGCAACATCCGTGACAAACTCCGTACCGCCCTAAGCAACGTGTCCGAAGCCGTATCCAGCCTGCTGGCGGGGGATGACGAGGCGCTGATCCGCTCACGCGCCATGTTTGGCCCGATCCTGTCTATTAACGACCAGATTGAGTTTTCCGAGGCCGAAATGGGCCCCCACGGGCATGAGGGGGACCATGCGCGTGCTGCACTGGCGGCGGTTTCCGTCCTGCTTTCACGCGGGTTGGGCATGACCGTGCGCCTGCAATATGTGCAGACCGACCAGCCCATCTTCCGCGAGACGGCTGCCAAGGTTAGCGCATTTCTAAGCGGCCTTCCCGCCCGATTGAATACGGAAAGTGGCGTACGTACCATTCTGCGGGACCTGCAACTGCTCCGTGCGGAATGCCACCAGCAGATTGTGGACGCCCTAACGCACGAAATCGGGTCCGCCTTTACACTGGAAGATGAACACGCCCAGATTTCTGCCCTGTTGGATGGCCGAATCCTGCACAACGCCATGGATGAACTGCTGGGCGAGCTGGAACAGGCCATTCGTGAATACGATGCCAGCCAGCACTTTATTCGGGGCGACCACTTTCACTTCCGGCTCCAGTCCCATGTGGACAAGCGCGAGGCCGCCTATAATGGCGTGCGCGCCGCAGTCGCACTGAGCGCCGCCGGGCTGGTATGGGAATGCACGGCGTGGCCGACCGGGCTTGGGTTTATTACGTTTGTCGCCATTGTATGCGGTCTGTTCGCCACGCGTGAAAATCCGGTTGTTGCTACAACACAGTTTATGATTGGCGGCGTATGGGCTGCACTGGTCGCATTTTTTCTGGTCTTTTTTGTGCTGCCAACACAGGCCAATTACGAAATGCTGGTGGCCACACTGGCCATTCCCATGTTTGCTGGCGGCCTTGCTGCACGTAATGCCAGCACTGCACTCCATTCCGCAGCCTATACCCTGCTGCTGCCCAATTTTGTGCATCCGCTCAATCAGGGCCGCGTGGACGAAGTCACTTGGTTTAACTCCACATGGGCCATTCTGCTTGGGGTGTTTTTTGCGGTGCTGATTTTCCGCGCCGTGTTGCCGTTCAATAGTGCGGGTGAGCGCTGGCGTATGCGCCGGACCCTGCTGCGCGACCTGCGCACACTGGCCTCGGCCGACCCCATGCCTATGACGCGCGACTGGATTGGCCGCAACATTGACCGTTTTGCCCGCCTAATCCGCCATGCTGGCCCCACGCCCTCCCCTACAATCGAGGGCTGCCTACAGGGCACATTGGCGGCCATGACCATCGGGCTGAACATCATCCGCCTGCGCGCCCTCCTCCAGCGCAACCAGATTCCGCCTCCAGCACGCCGGGCCATTGAAATTGTGATGAAACGGATGAGCCACTTTACCGGCAAGTACGGCCACACGGCCCATGCCGCCCGCGTGGCCACAAGTGCATTGCGCCGGATGGAAGCGGCCGAACCCAATATTTCCACCCGTATCGAACTCACCCGCGCCATTGCCTACCTGATTGTTGTCTCCCACGAGCTAGACGCCAACGCCGTATTCCTGGACGCCTCCCGCCCTTACCGGGCTGTCTGAAAAAACCTTTAAGGTCCCCACCGTACTTTCTTTTTTACCAATGGGGCGTCCGGTGTTATAACAAGCTCACCTGAGGAGGGCTTGTGGGTACGGTGTCTCTTTCCCTTGCATTTTCATCCCTTAAATCCTCCATCTTCCGCACATCTGCCGGATTTTTAGGCCCATACCGGCCGCTTGATGGACCGCTTCGCTGGCTTTTTGCCCCCAAAGCTTCGGATCTGGGCTTTGCATTGCGCACAACCTGCGCTGCGTTTCTGGCCCTTACACTGGCTTTGTGGATGGAAATGGACAGTCCACAATGGGCTGCCATGACCACATGGATTGTGGCGCAGAACTCTCGGGGGCAAAGTCTTTCCAAAGCCAAATGGCGGTTAATTGGCACGTGTATTGGCGCATGTGCCGGTGTTGCTCTGCTGTGCGCCCTGCCGCAGGAGCCATGGGTGCTTTTTCCCATTCTGGCCTTATGGAGCGGTGGCTGCTGCGCTTTTGCAACGTTTTTGCGGAACTTCCGCTCCTACGCGTTGGTGTTGGTCGCGTTTACAACCACCATTATTGTGCTTAGCGGCGCCAACCAACCCGACAATATTTTTATGATCGCGCTTTCACGCGCCACGTATATTACGCTTGGTATTGTCTGCGAGAGCTTTCTGGCCGCCCTGTTTGCCCCGCGCTTGGAAACAGTCGCCCACGAGCACATCCGCTCCCACCTGCTGGACGCGCTGCATGGTGCCTGCATAGGGGTGAGCGATCTGCTCCGTGGGCAGGCCGATGGTCTGCTCCGCTCCCGTGCGCTGTTAAGCAGTATTCCCAGCATGGCGGACCAGACCGAGTTCAGCGAAATAGAAATGGGCCCCTACTCCCATGCGGGCGACCATGCGCGCGCGGGGCTGGCTGCCATTTCCGCTTTTCTGGCCCGCGGTATCGCCCTGAATGTTCATATGCAGGCCACATCCCCTTTGCCTGCGGGGTTTCAGCCCCAATTGGATGGCATACTCACCCTGCTTGCCAATCTGGCTGACAAGCTTGCAAAAGCGCCTTCCATCGAGACGGCTTTGCAGGCGCGTGATGTGCTGCGCACCCACATTACCCTCAGCAAACAACATGGCATGGACATACTGGGCCAGTTCCAGATTTTACAAAAAAACATCCCGGCCCCACACCCGCCAGCCATGCCCTGTTGGAAAGCCGCATTCTGCAAGCTGCCATGGTCAAGCTTCTGGTCGAACTGGACCGGGTGCTGGCGCATATTGTTGCGGCTGAGACAGATACCCCCAAAGACCACTTCCGCTTTGACCGCCACCCGGAAAAAGATGTGACGCTTGCCTTCAACAATGGTTTGCGTGCGGCTGCGGCCTTATGCTTTGGCGGTCTTTTGTGGGAAGTGACCGCATGGCCCGAAGGGTCCACGCTGGCCATGTTTGTGGCCGTAACCAGCACCCGTTTTTCTTCATTTGAAAATCCGGTCATGGCGGCCAGTGGTTTTTTGCGCGGTGCCGTATGGGCTGCCGTTGTCTCCTTCTTTCTGGTGTTCTGGATACTCCCTGATCAGGCGAATATTGAAACACTTCTGGAATCGCTGTTCCTGCCCATGCTGGTTGGCGGCCTAGCATTGCGTGCGCCCGGCGCAGTGGCCGCCACAGCGGCAGCTTACAACAATTTTCTGCCTTTTATGGTTGGTCCCGCCAACCACCACAGACTGGACGAAATAAACTGGCTGAACACCACACCTGCCGTTGTGCTGGGAATTGGGCTGGGGGTTCTGGTTTTCCAGCTCGTTCTGCCCTTTAATCCCGCAAACGAGCGCTGGAGGCTCCGCCGCAAAATGGTCAGTGACCTGCAACGCCTTGCGACCGGCAGCCTGATCCCCAGTTCCGCCCAATGGATTGCGCGCTCGGGCGAGCGGCTGGCCCAGATTATCCGACATATGGAAACAACGCCTGACAGGCTGACAGAGGCTTACCTGACCGGAGCCATTGGTAGCATGATGACAGGCCTCCTCATCCTGCGGTTACACAATGTGCTGTTCCACAACCTGCTCCCCGCCCCGCAAAAAAATGCGTTAAAAAACCTGCTGCAAACCATCGGCAATATGCAGGGGTACACGCTGGCCCCAGCACAGGCCGCCCAACAGGCTCTGGCCATTCTGCTC
Source organism: Acetobacter ghanensis (assembly GCF_001499675.1). Lineage (NCBI taxonomy): Bacteria > Pseudomonadati > Pseudomonadota > Alphaproteobacteria > Acetobacterales > Acetobacteraceae > Acetobacter > Acetobacter ghanensis. The sequence goes on along the minus strand of NZ_LN609302.1, from coordinate 1,288,271 downwards.
CAGGCAACGTCACAGATGACCAACCTGTCCGCCCAAATCGACCTTGGCCGCGCCATTGGTGCGCTGGAAGTCATGCAGGCTGAATTTGAAACCAACGCTATTTTTATGGATACAACACGGCGCTTCAAACCGGTCTAAACACTGTTTTTTAATGGGCCTCAACATCATGGAAGCGCGTGTAATCCACCGTAATACGGCCATCCGGGCGGGACAGCACAATATCCACAAAGCGATGGTTATGCTGCACCCGGTCAAACCGATAGGCTGTTCTGGCGAACACAGTCTGACCTAGCGCCTCGTCCGTGCCGGTTACGGTCACAATAATCTCGGCTTCCTCAGCCTCCAGCTCTGCAACCGTTCGCCCATGCAAAGGGCTTTCGGGGGTAATGACATGAGCCAAAACAAACGCAAACCGTAATACCGGCACATGAGATTGCATAAGCAGAAGCTGGTCGAACTTCCTTACCAAATGCCCATTATCACTCATCACCAAACGGGACAGTGCGACTTCAATATCGACCGATAAAATAATGCTCATCCGCAAATTGGCGATGCGGATACATAAGGCAGGAATCCCCCCCTCGTTGCTAATAACCGCCATGTTGCTGAACATTACCCGTGCGCGCGGGCGGGCAAACCGGGCAAAAACCACACCTGTTGCAAGGGCAGTCAGCACCATGCCCACAAATGCCTCGATGGAAACAATAGCATTGGCATAAGCCCCAATGGGACTCATGGTGCCATAGCCGACTGTAGAGAGTGTTTGCACACTAAAGAAGAACAGAGACAGCAGCATACCATGCGACAACCCTGTAATCTGGTCGGGTGCCACCATGTACAGCAAGGCAAAAATCAGGTTGATCAGAATATAGGAAACAACCGCAATGGCCGCAAAAGCAGGCCAGCTTGCCGTCAGCGCATGATGGTAAAGGTCACTCCATACGCTGTCCTTCAGGCCCACACGCACAACATCACGATGGCTTTTTTCTTCAACCAACGCATGAGCACGAAAACGCCTGACCGCTTCCTTGGTGCTAAGGTGGAAGCGCCCCCCCTCTTTGGTGCTGCCCTCTAACGCCACATCCTCCAGCTTGGTATGGCGCTCCGCCTCTTCCCTGCTATTGCGCTTTCTGTAATGCTGGAAAAGTCTTTTCATTATAACCGCTCCGTGCGCACAGCCATGCTTACGAGCCAGCGCCTTGGTGCGGTGTTACACAGCGATAGACGTCCACGCCTCCCCGAATTCTGCATGGAAGACCTGCTTGACTTCGGTTACTTTTAAAAAAGCCTACTTTTCAGGCGGCCGTTACCAAAAAACCGCACAAAAAGCACACTGCAACTTGATCTCCCCTTTCCACACATCTGTAGAAAGACGCGCAGCAAAGGGAGACCGCGCATTGCAGGTTAGTTGCTGCTGTCAGGCTCAGCAAAGGGGCGCAGAACAATGCTGCCTGCATTCCGTGCCCAGACCTGCGCATCATCTGCCGGAGGGGCTGCGTCGCCTTTGGTCAGCTTACCGTTGACGAGCGTTTGTGCATCCATCCGGTTGAGTTTGCCAGACTGCGCTGCCGCACTCTGCGCCGCCCGCGCCCAAAGTGCCTGCGCCTTGGCCTGATCGCCCTGACTGCTGGCGATTTGTGCGGCAAGGGCAAGGGCACGCGTCATATCGTGGTATGCCCCTTCACTCTGGCGCAAGCCTGCGGCTTCCTCTGCCAGTTGCTCGGCCTGTGCCGGGCTGGACCGGCGGAGCATACGGGCCTGAATTTCGGCCTTGTCTGCCTGCTGCGTTAACGAAAGAGGCTGTTTAAGGCCATTCAGATAAGAGGCAGCCTCCTGCAAAGCGCTCTGCTCACCCTGCGCGTCTGCCGCCAGCCCCAGCACCAGTGCGGCCCGCGCCGCCAAAGTTGTGTCTGAAGACTGCATAGCATGGCTTGCCAAAGGCAGAGCCTGCGCATAGTGGCCAAGCCGGTAATGGCTGGCCGCCTCAACCAAATCGAGCGAGAACTGGTCATGCCCTCCACGCAACGCCACAGCCTGCCGGGTGGCCTGCGTAGTTTGCAGTGCCTCCGCCGGTGTATTGGCAGCAAGCTGCGAAACGGCAAGGTCATACCCTGCCTCCGCCACGGCATCCCCATCATCCCGCACAAGCGCCAGATTAGCCGCTTTGCGGTACTGGGAGACAGCAACCGTATAACGCCCCAGTTCAAACGAATCCCGCCCTGCCAGCATGGCCTGATCCCACGCGGCATCATCCTGCGCGGTGGGTTTGGTCTGGCTGGCGCCACACCCGACCAGCACGAGCGGTGTTGCCAGAACCAGCAGATGTTTCAGGCGTCTCATGGCCGCACCTGCTGCGGTGCAAGGCGTTTATGATGCGTTACCTTTTTGCCACCCAGCAACCACATGCCACGCAACTGGTCTGTTAGCTGCTGCAACCCGTAAAGCGTGGTCTGGGCCTGTGCAAGCAATGCTGGCAGGTCCGCCGTGCTGGCTTCCACATTGCTGGCAATAGCTGGCAGATGCGGTGTTGCGTTCTTCATATCCTTGGTAGCGGATTTGAGATTACCCATTGTGGCATCTGTTTTGTTCATGATCCCCGAAACCTGTTTTTCAATCGGCTTGAGCCGTTCGATCACAGCATCAAGGGATGCAATGGTCGCTTCGGACTGGCGGATAAGCTGGTCATTGGTCATGAGCTGCCCAATGGTGCCCTTACCGGCGTGCATGTCCGTAATGGTACCATCCAACTGCGCCATCATATGCCGTGCGCTGGCCAGAGCAGGCATGATTTCGGCCTGAATACTGTTCAGTGTCGCCGTAATCTGGTCCGCAGGATTGGGCGCGGGCGTTGCAGAGACAACAGCGTAGCTCCAGTCCATTGGGTCACCATGCCCACGGCTAAGGTCCAGATAGGATGCACCGGTCACAATAAGCTGTTTGCGAATAATGGCTGTGCTATCCCGCCGGATAAAAGGCTTTGCCTGCGGGTCCAGGTCAACCATGGCGTACATGTTGCCCGATGGATTGAGCTTGATACTGCGAATGGTGCCCGCATGGGCACCCATAAGCTGCACATCCCCCCAACGGTCAGCCCGCCAACGCCCGATGCAGGCAGCACAACGCGCAGCTTGGCCGGAGGTGTCAGCCAGTCACGCAGCACGCCAGCTTCGATAACCGCGCCCCCAAAAATGAGTATGCTCAGAAGCACGAGAAAACCCACCCATTCATCTGCATAACGCAGAGAAATCAGTGGTTTTACTTTCTGTCGTAAGCGGAGTTGGAACATTATCCCATCCGTACTGCTACAAGACCATCATCCGCCAGCCGCCAGGTTGCCGTAACACCCTGCCGATATTCCTGCCAGACCGCGTTATTCCTTACCAGCCAGATAACCCCGGCACCTCTGTCGCGCGCCTCGGTTATTGCAGCCAGAAAAGAACTGCTCAATTCTGCCGGACCACCCTCAAGCGGGTCTTCCAGCAGCAACAAATGGGGCTGCCCCAAAAACGCCCGCACACAGCTTACGCGCAGCAGGTCGTCCTCGGACAGAAAACTGGGATTTTGCGTTGGCAGGCCGGGCAAGCCAAACTCTTCCGCCAGATTGGCCGCATCCTGCACCAGCGCATCAATCGGACGTGTTGTATGGTGCAGTTGTTGCAGCACAATCGCAAGGTGTATTGGCACAAACTCTGGCCAGCTTGCCCTGTGCGTTACGCGGCCAATACGGCCACGCAGGGCGTTCAACTCGCGGTCACCCAGCTCTGTCCAGTCCAGCCCCATAAACCGCACGGCGCCATCATCTAGTGGAACAAGACCACTGCACAGGTCGGCAAACATGGTGGCGTGGCCAACATCGCGCGCTTCCACCACCATGCAGTCACCGGGCATGACTTTCATGCTGAAGGGCACAGGGGGCAAACCACTCTCATCAAACGATGGAATAGCCTTGTTCAGTTCAAGCAGCGGGCCGGAAGTGTACGCATCCATCTTACATATCCAGACTGAACAGAACGCTCACCACCATCACAATCAGCATCCCGCGGGAAAAGCCTCGGGGGAGCAGCGTGCGTAGTGAATCCTCGTTGGTGGCGGTCAGCCCTGTCAGGCAACCGCCGAGGCCCACCACAAACCCGACGGTAATAAATTTGAGTGGAATGATAATGTAATCCGTGCCGGACATGGCCGTTGCCACGTCATCCAGAAATACCCAAACAGGGTTGTTAATGACCCCGGACATACGGCTCATCACATACCCGGTGACGAGGGACGCAAACGAAAACAGAATACCCAACGTAAACCCAGCCACGGTAAAGGCCAGCGTACGGGGCAACACTAGAAGCAGAAATGGGTCTATGCCCACGGCCTGCATGGAGCGGATTTCCCCCCCAATGCTCAAAAGCCCCAATTCCGTAGTCGACAGCATGCCGTTGCGCCCCAGCAGCAGCACCCCAACAAGAATGGGCGCTATCTCACGCACAACAACGTTAATCAGGATTGAGCCGGTCATGGTGGCAAGCCCGGTCAGACCCAGCCAGTAAATAACCTGAGAAACAGCGGCAACCCCGGTCAACACCCCTGCAAACATGGTGGCGACCAGCCCCCCACGGATGATGTTGTTCATGGTGGTAATAAATTCGTACCGGACTGTCCTGCGCCATGAGTGAGAGCGGAAACTCTCAAAAATGACCCCCCATGACGCACCCAGCATAATCAGCAGAAACCGCGCCTGCCTGCGCGTTAACCGCCCGATCCACGCCAGCTTCCCCAGCGCCCATTGCACAGGCGAAAAACGGCGTTTTTCTTCGGTCTGCCCGGCCAGAACGGGGTCCCGCGTCGTATCCGTCGGCTGTGCCGTGGATTGAGGGGACTGGGAATCGCTCTCACTCATCTGCGTGCTGCCAGCGTATAGGCGCGCCCAAGACCCAGATGCGGCACAAAGAACGAACCACGGCTACGGAACAGGTACCGGTCACGCAGGTTGGCATAAACACGCTCCGTCACCTGAATAGTGCCGGGATCTACCGCGCTTTCCGCCATCAGTTCTGCCAGAGACACAGTCTGCCCCCACAGGTTAAACACCTTGGGCAACTGCCCAACAGCTCCACCAAACGCGGGACCGTAGTCCATACCCATGGTAAACACGGGTTCAAGGTCAGCCGCCGCCAGCGCGCCCATAAATGTTTCGCGCATTTTGAGCGCAGCATTCGCCAAGCGGAACAGGGCTGTCGGGTCTGGTTCAGTCGTGCAGCCTGCCATGCAGATCATACGATGCCCGGCGACTTCCACCGCAAACAGATGTTCTTCCTGCGCCACGGATTGCACCTGAGTAGCCAACTGGTTGATCAGGTCAATGAGCGTTGTGGTCTCCTTATCCCCTTCCACAACCGGGTCGGAGAAGCTAACAACCAACACGGCAACACTGGGGTAAATGCTGGCGCCCGTAACGGCAGCCATCTCCTCTGCGCGCATAAGCAGATTATCGGACTTGGGAGCCTCTGCTGGCACAACAGCATTCGCCACCTTGCCTTCCAGCGCAGGAGGCTGCTGGGCCTCAATGGCACTCTGCGCGGCAAAGCGCGTTCCCGCAATGCTGGCCATCAGCTCCACAAAATAAAGCAGGTGCGGCAGCATGACCGGCTCTTCCAGCGCAAGCATACCCAAAGCGCCATGTGGCCCATGCACAGGATAAACCGCCAGAGCGTGGGTACCGGCCTCACGCATGACAAGTCGTTCAAACCGGGTTGTCCGCTCATCCGTTGCGGCATTGCTGACAAAAAAGGGCGTGCCTTCTTCTACAGCTGCGAAGAACTTGCCCAGTTCCTCCCGCCCCATTTCAAACCCACCGGAATGGGTGTTCTGGGTACGGTCGTAGGTATCATCACAAACCATGGCCGCGCCGTCATGCAGGAAGCGCCACAGGCTGGCACGGCGCGCACCCGTTACCTGCGCAAGCTGTTCCGTAATAACCAGCGGTTCCGCCGTGGGGTCGAACAGATGGGGGGCCACCGCAACCTGCTGCAAGGCGCCACTTTCCTGCGCCACCTGCGCCTGTTGCACGGCCAACCGGCGGTTGCTGGCCTCCGTCTTGCGCATCTGGCGAATATACAGCGCCCCCAGAAGGAGCGAAAAGACCGTTACAATACCTGCAAATTGCAGGCTCTGGCGGCTGCTCTGATGCGCAAAGCTGCCAAAGTCGTTTTCCGGGGCGATAATCAGCAAAATCCAGCCTTGCGAATACCGCGGCAAGGCGGATGCCATGGCAATATAGGTTTTGCCATCCCATTCCACATGTTTGGGACCAAAGCCCCGCACGCGATAATGGTCATAACCCAAGGCAAATACAGGATACACCTTGGGGTCCAGCACCATTTTATCCGGGTCCCACCCTGCCGCCTCTGCGTGCTGCATCAGGTTACGACCGGCTATGACCTTACCACTGGCATCCACGATCATGGCGCTGCCGGTTTTGCCAATTTTGATTTTATCCAGAAATGCGCTCAGTTCATTAAGCGAAATATTGGTAGCAAAAACCATTTCATGACCATCATCCCTCCGAAAACGAAGGGAACTGGTCATGACAAACTGTTTGTCAGACGGAAAAAGATAAGGCTTTGTCCACTGGATGCCGTCCTTTTTTTCCGTGTTTTTGTACCATGGCCGGGTCCGTGGGTCATAATCGTTAGCAGGCACATCATGCTGTCCGACCTGCTGCCCGGCTGCATTGTAAAGGGTGTGCTGGAAAACCTTTTTGCCATCGGCTCCAGTAACAAGGCGCACATGATCCTGCACGTCCTTGTCGGACGAACGGGTAATGAGCGTGAAATTCCCCTGATCGTCCGCCAGATAAAAAGACTGCAACTGCGGAATTTTTTGCAGCATGGTGCTGCCGTAGGAATAGAACACTTTGTCCGACACAAGCGGGGGAGCATGTTCGATCATGCCGCCAGCAATCAGGTTCCCCGCAGCGGAAGGCGCAATATAATCCCCCACTTCCTGCCCGATATACTGCTGCGTTGCCTCCAGCAGCTCGCGCGTAAGCACAGACACGCCCTCGGTCGTGGTGCGGTATGAGGTAATACCTACCCACGCAATGGCTCCGACTGTCATAATGATCAGCACAAAGGGGAGGACCATGTGCAGCAGCACCCGACGAACGGATGCATCGTGCTGGACTGTCGGGTCTATGATCTCTTCAGAAGACACGCACCAAATTCCACTGCCTGTTGGTCACGAACATTCACGCCCCTGCCACCATAGCCCTGCTCAGATCTGCTAGCGCAATGGCAAAGGTGAACTTTCCATACAACAGAGATGTATAAACTGTAACGTGCCTGTCACCAATGGAGTTGTCCACCCCTAAAGGGGGAAGGCTGATCAGACAGCCAGTTCCACCTCAAACCGTGTCCGCACTCCCAACGCCTGACCCAGACGTTCAAGCCCCCGGCGTACGCTCTCACCTTTCACGGTGACACGGGCAGAGGTTAAGGTCAGCACCAGTTCCTGCCCTTCCCATTCCAAAGATGTACCTTCAAGCAGCCCGCCTGCTCCGCCAGAGAGCGAATAAGCCAGACGGAGCGCCAGACCACAGGCCACGGCGTCTCGCCGTTCCTCCTCGGTCAGTAGCGTAAAGGACGGCATAAGGGCCGGTGCGCTCATATCCACCGAGTACCGTACGGCAAGCGCCAGAGACAGCCAGACACGAGCGCGATGGTCAAACCCCGCTCCCTGCACGCGCAGAATGCGCAGGTAAGTCTGCTCGGCCCGGTATTCCGGATGGTCATGACTCCCAATATCGGACAGCCAGCAGGCGATGCGACGCAAATGCTGCTCTTCCGCCGTTTCCTCCGGTTTGATGCAGCGTGTCCACGTCCACAGAATTTCCGGCAGGGTGTTGCTGCGGCCAAAGCGGGCGCACATATCCCGCGCCACACTTTCCATCGGGTCCTGCGACAGGCAGCTTGGGGCGACGTTCATCATGTACCAGCCTTCACGCAGGCCATCCACGCAGAACACGATCTTGCTGGGCTGAAGCTTCTTCATCAACCGGCGCAGGACAACTGCCGCAAACGGTATATCATCCAGCCGCTTGCGTGGTGCGCCGGGCAACCGTTCCAGACTCCGGCGGGAACTGTTCTGGAGCCAGCCCGTCATCTCGCGGGCTTCCTGCACATCCAGCGTATAGTAATGCACAATATTGAGCGGGTACTGGGTCCGGGCGATCTGCAACCGTGCAAGAGCGCGGAAGGCCCCGCCAACCAGATACAACGGCCGCCCCTTAACGCCGGACAGCCACTCCACGCCATCAATATCCTGATCGGTCAACTGCTTGGCGACATCCAGATCGCCACCGGAGCGGTCAGCAAGCCGGATCATTCCCAAGGGCAGGGTCGTGGCGTCATGCCGCCCACTTTCTGTCAGGTGAATAAGCTCCAGCGAGCCGCCGCCCACATCTGCCACCAGCCCATCTGCACCGGGGATGCCACACATAACGCCAATGGCGGAATGATCGGCCTCCTCCTTGCCAGACAGAATGCGAACGGGCACGCCCGGCATGCTCTGGCGCAGCATTTCCACAAAGGCTGGGCCATTGGAGGCATCCCGCACAGCCGCCGTGGCCAGCACCTCGAACGGGTCTGCCTGCATGGCCCGCGCAATAGCATGGAAGCGACTGAGCACCTCCATGGCCATCCCCACGCCCTCATCATTCAGGCGGCCTGTAGCGGTTAACCCACGACCAAGCCGTAGCACGGCCTTTTCGTTAAAAATGGGTAGCGGATTGCGCGAAACCCCTTCGAACACAACCAGACGGACCGAATTGGACCCAAGATCAACCACCGCTGAACGACGCTGCATGCCCGTCTCCATTACCAGCCGTTCCCGAACAGACCATTACACTGCCCGGCAGCATGAAAGCAGACAGACATACGCGACATACCGGAAAAAGAAACCCCGTTTTCAGTCATCCAGCATCAGGTCTTTGGTCTGGGACAAGGATGCAGGTGCTCTGGACAGGGTCTCATGCGCAGCAGACCCCCGCCCGGAGAGTGATGGATGGGTCATAAACCACTCATGAGCGGAAAACGGCTTGGCCCCGGCAGGCAGCCTGCGCCACACGCCCGTTTGCTCCAGCATCCATGACTGAAGGGTGTCCCGCATGTTGGAGACCATGATCTGGTCCAGAACCTGAGCATGAACCGTGGGGTTGGTAATGGGCACCATGCTTTCCACCCGCCAGTCCATGTTGCGGGTCATCCAGTCAGCAGAGGAAATGAAGACCTTGGCATGACGCGAGGGCACGCGGTGCCCGTTGCCAAAGGCAAAAATACGGGAGTGCTCCAAAAAGCGCCCAACAATGGATTTAATGCGAATATTTTCCGAAAGCCCGGCAACACCCGGCCGCAGGCAGCAGATCCCGCGAATGACACCAACAATCTTAACCCCCGCGCAGGACGCACGGTAGAGGCAGTCAATCAGATCCGGGTCAACCAGCGCATTCATCTTGAGCCAGATGGTACCCGGACGCCCGGCTTTGACGTGCGCCATTTCCTCCTCAATCAGCTCCTTGAGGGTGCTGCGGATGGTCATGGGGGAAAACGCTATTTCCTCCATCTGCGCCGGCATGGCGTAGCCTGTCACATAGTTGAATAGGCGCGCGGAATCCCGCGCCAGTGCCGGGTTGCAGGTAAAGAAGGACAGGTCGGTATAAATTCGCGCGGTAATGGGATGGTAGTTACCCGTGCCAAAATGAGCGTAAGAGCGCACCTGCGCCCCCTCGCGGCGCACCACAAGGCTGAGTTTGGCGTGAGTTTTCAGGTCCGCAAAGCCAAACACCACCTGCACCCCGGCGGCTTCGAGCGCACGGGCAAGGCGGATATTGGCTTCCTCGTCAAACCGTGCGCGTAGTTCCACCATAGCCGTAACCGACTTACCAGCTTCCGCCGCCTCGATCAGCGCCTTGACGATGGGGGAATCGCGCGATGTGCGATACAGGGTCTGCTTGATGGCGATAACATTGGGGTCCAGCGCTGCCTGACGCAGGAACTGCACCACCACATCAAAACTTTCAAACGGATGGTGAACCAGCAGGTCCTTCGCCCGGATGGCGGCAAAGCAGTCCCCGTTAAAGTCCAGTATCCGCTCGGGGAAGCGCGGCGTGTAGGGCGGGAAGAGCAGGTCGGGCCGGTCATCCACAATCATCTGCTTGAGGTCAGCCACCCCGATCATGCCTGAATGCACGGCAATTTCGTCCGATGGCAGGTCCAGGTCGGAGGCAATGGCCTCTGCCAGTTCGGCGGGCACGCGCGTTTCCATATCAAGATGGATAACCACACCACGGCGGCGGCGCTTGAGCGCGCTCTCGTAAGACCGAACAAGGTCTTCCGCCTCGTCCTCAAACTCTACGTCTGTGTCGCGCACCACACGCAGCACCCCGCTCTCGCCCACGACCAGACCGGAAAACAGCCGATCAATAAACAGGGAGATCAGGTCTTCCAGCCGGATAAAGCGTACGCGGGCAGGTTCCCCCGCCGCCTGTGGCGCGGAAGCAGGCAGACGAATAAAACGCTCAACCTGCGCAGGCAGCAGAATAAGGGCGTTCATGGCGAACAGCCCCGTGCCCTCGTACAAAAGCCGCAGCCCCAGAGCGAGGCCCATGTTGGGGATAAAAGGCAGCGGATGCGCCGGATCAACCGCCAGTGGCGTCAGCACGGGGAAAATACGGTCCATGAAGCATTTTTGCAGCCACTCGCGGTCCGCGTCATTCAGGTCCTGCGTTTCGCACAGGGTCACATGCGACTTGGCCAGAAGGCCACGCAGTTCCACCCATATGCGCTGCTGCTCACGGAGCAGGCGGGCGCAGCGTTCACGCACGGCATCAAGCTGCTGGGCCGGGGTCCGTCCATCGGGCGAGATTGTGGTCAGCCCTTCACGAATCTGTCCAACAAGCCCTGCCACACGGACGGAATAGAACTCATCCAGATTACTGGCGCTGATGGACAAAAAGCGCAGGCGTTCCAGCAGCGGGTTCCGGGCGTTATCCGCTTCCTCCACCACACGCTGGTTAAAATCGAGCCAAGACAGTTCCCGATTAATGAAGCGGGAGGGCGTTTGCAGCGTAACTTCTGGTTCAACCACTTTTTTAGCGCGGCTGCTAGCTGTGGTTCTGGCACGGGAGGGGGTGCGTTTGGCTGGCGCACGGGCGCGACTGACGGGGGTTGTGTTCTTTTTATCCTGTGCCGCCACTTGCTTGTGCTCCCTCTCCTGCATCACTCACCCGGCAATTGGGCCACCAAAGACCGCCAAAAGCCAGATACGCCGCCGTTATATCCCAAACACGATAGCCCCGGAATGTTCAGACGCCCCAAATCGCCATCATGTCATAAAACTGAAATATACTTTTCACGCCTCACCATCCTGCGCCACAAGTCCTTCCAGCACACTGGCAGCCAGCACCCGCGTGACCTTGCCCCCCGCGGCCATGGCAGCCTGATCCAGCGCAGCCACGCAGTCCCTTACAGCGCTGGCGCGGCGTGGCAGGCGGCGCAACAGCCAGCGCGTAACCTGCGGCGCCACAACAATCTGCCGTTCCGCCAGCAAACGCAACAGCAGGCGGTGCAGCAGGTCTTCCTCTGCATGCCCCAATGGTACGGAGGACGTCGCCCGCAACCGGCTAGCCAGATCTGGCAGCGCGGCCGGCCAGCGCGCAGGCGGCAGCCGCCCGGCCATAAGGAACAGCACGCGCCGCTCGCGCACAAGGTTGATAAGGTGCAGAAGGTCATGTTCGCTGGGCACATGGTCCGCATTGTCCAGCGCCACGGCCTTAAACCCGCCCTCGTCAAACAGAGCGCCCACTTCCCGCTCGTTCAGCCTCTCCCCCGCTATAACAGGTGCGCCATAGCGGCCCGCCCATATGGAGAGCAGGTGCGTTTTTCCCGTACCACCTTCCCCCCACAACGCCATACGGCCTTCGGGCCACCGGTAAGGGGCTTCCGCATCCAGCACCCAGGCGCGTGCGGCGGCATTAGACGGCGCTGCAACAAAATCTGACCGCCCGAATCGGGGGCGGTACACAAATGGCAAAGCTATCTGCGCCACCCCGTCACCTTCGTTTATGCGCCGCTTCCTGCCCACATTTGGGTCATGGGAAGACGCTTTTGTTTCATCAATCCGTGTCATGCCGCTTTGCGCGCCGCGTCTCCTGCCGTAAAGACTGTTCGCGGGAATCCTAACTCACCCTGTTCCCGGCATCGACCTTACTCTCATTCGGACCAAGAGCGCACCCATGACGTCTTCTTCTAATACCCCTTCTTCCGGCCTCACCTACCGTGATTCCGGCGTGGACATTGAAGCAGGCGAAGCCCTTGTTGACGCCATTCGCCCTGCTGCCAAAGCCACGGACCGGCCCGGCACCATGGGAGGCCTTGGCGGCTTTGGCGCTCTGTTCGACCTGAAGGCCGCAGGCTTTACCGACCCCGTGCTGGTCTCCTGCACCGATGGCGTTGGCACCAAGCTGACCGTAGCCATTGATAACGACCTGCACGAAACCGTGGGGATCGACCTTGTGGCCATGTGCGTGAACGACCTGATTGTTCAGGGCGCCGAGCCGCTGTTCTTCCTCGACTACTTTGCCACCGGCCGCCTGTCCGTTGCCTCGGCCGCCAAGGTCGTGCGGGGCATCGCCCAAGGGTGCGAACAGTCCGGTTGCGCCCTTGTTGGCGGCGAAACGGCGGAAATGCCCGGCATGTATGCCGATGGTCATTATGACCTTGCTGGTTTTTCCGTTGGTGCGGCAGAACGCACGGCCCTGCTGCCTTCTGGCATTGCCGCGGGTGATACACTGATCGCCCTGCCTTCCTCCGGTGTGCACTCCAACGGCTTTTCGCTCGTGCGCCGCATTGTGGCCGATGCCCATCTGACATGGACCGACCCCGCAGCCTTTGCGCCGGGCCAGACACTGGGCGAGGCGTTCCTTGAACCCACGCGCCTGTATGTGCGCCCTGTGCTGGCCCTGCATAAAGCTGGCCTGCTGCATGGTGCAGCCCACATTACCGGTGGCGGCCTGCCGGGCAACCTGCCCCGCGTGCTCCCCGATGGGCTGGATGCTGTTATTGATCAGGCATGGCCCATGCCACCTGTGTTCAAGTGGCTGGCACGCACGGGCAATGTGGATAGTGCGGAAATGCTGCGCGTGTTCAACTGCGGTATTGGCATGATCCTGATTACTCCCGAGCCGGAAAAAGTTCTGGCCATGCTGGCCGAGCAGGGAGAACAGGCCTTCCGCATCGGCTCCATTGCCAAGGCCGAAAGCTCTGACGCCAAGCCTGACCTTAAAATGCAGGCAACTCCGGATTTTCGCGCAGCATGAGCACAGAAAAAACACCTGTTGCCATCCTACTCAGTGGTCGTGGCAGCAATGCCACGGCTCTGATTGAAGCGGCGCAGGACTCTGCTTTTCCCGCCCGTATCTGCCTTGTTCTCAGTAACAAACCGGATGCGCCGGGGCTGGACATGGCCCGCAAAGCGGGCCTGCCAACACTGGCTATCGACCACCGTACATTCGGCAAGGACCGCGAAGCCCACGAACGCGCCATCCACGCAGCGTTAGTGGAAGCCGGAGCGCAGGCCGTCTGCCTTGCCGGGTACATGCGCCTGCTAACCCCCTACCTGACCAACGCATGGGCGGGGCGGATGCTCAACATTCACCCCAGCCTCCTTCCCTCATTCCCCGGCCTGCATACGCATGAACGCGCGCTGGAAGCCGGTGTCCGGCTACACGGTTGCACGGTGCATCTGGTGACCGAAGGCATGGATGAGGGGCCTATTCTGGGGCAGGCTGCCGTCCCTGTTCTGCCCAATGACACGGCGGATGAACTCGCCGCCCGCGTTCTGCAGCAGGAGCACCGGCTTTATCCTCTGGCCTTGCAGCACTTTTTGACGCAAAACCCGGCAACAGCGGCCAATGGCGCCGCGCTTCTGGTGGCATAAGCTACCTTATACCCTGCTTTCCGAACGGTTTTTCTGCCCCCATGACCACACCAGCGCGCCCGTCCTCCTCCAAACAGCGTGGCAAGTTCCGCCCCGCTCCGCCCCAACCCGATCCAACACGGGATGTGGCGTTTGATATCCTGTGCGGCGTTGTGGAGCACCGTCGTATGCTGGAGAACAGCCTTTCCCGCTCGGCGGCGGCCCATCAGGCCGAAGCGCGGGACCGGGCGGCAGCCCATCGGCTGGCGGCGGCAACGCTACGCCACATGGGCACACTGCGCACGGTGCTGGAACCTTTTTTGAAAAAAGAACCGCCCGAACCTGTGCGGGTCGCGTTGATGATGGGCTGCGCACAACTGCTGTTTCTGGAAACACCACCCCATGCAGCCGTTGGCACCACGGTTTCCCTTCTACGCAGGCGCAAGCTGGCACCTTTTGCGGGGCTGGCCAACGCTGTACTGCGCCGGGTTGCCACCAGTGGCACGGAACTGCTGGAAGGACTGGACCAGCCGCGGCTGGATGTTCCGGCATGGCTGTGGAGTTCCTGGTCGGGGCTGGGCAAAGGCGTCCCGCGCGCTATTGCATTGGGCATAAGCCACGAAGCCCCGCTGGATATTACCCTGCGTCCGGGTGCGCAGATTCCAGAAGGGGGCGTACTACTCCCCAACGGTTCTATCCGCCTGCCTGCTGGCACCCGGGTAACAGAACTCCCCGGATATGAAGAAGGCGCTTTCTGGGTTCAGGATGCCGCAGCAACCCTGCCCGCACGCCTTCTGAACGTACAGGCCAACGAGCAGGTTGCTGACCTGTGTGCAGCCCCCGGCGGCAAAACAGCGCAGCTTGCCATAACAGGCGCCACAGTAACGGCGGTTGAAAACAACCCCGCGCGTCTGCTCCGGTTAAAAGAAAACATGGCCCGGCTTGGGCTGGACAACGTGCGCGCTTTTCAGGCGGATGCGGCCACATGGCGCCCGGATGCCCCGCTGGACGCCATTTTGCTGGATGCCCCCTGCTCCGCCACCGGCACAGCCCGACGCCACCCGGATGTGCTGTGGGTCAAACGCCCACGGGACCTGACCAACCTGACCGCCATGCAGGACAAACTACTGGCCGCCGCCAAAGACATGCTCAAACCCGGCGGCAGGCTTGTTTACGCCGTGTGCTCTTTGCAGCAGGAAGAAGGGCCGGACCGCGCACGCGCAGCGCAGGCCATGGGGCTTGTGCCCATGCCGTTTACCCCCGAAGAACTTGCCTTTTTGCCCGAAGCACTAACCCCTGAAGGCTGGCTCCGCACGCACCCCGGACTATGGCCGGAACAAGGCGGCATGGATGGTTTTTTTGCAGCACGCTTTACCCGCACGGCATAAACCACTGCCCCATATGCAGGCAGTTGCCACTTAAAAGCGCACAAACCGTTTTCTCCAGTTGCGCAGGCGGCTGCTATTGCGGATAAACGGAGAATGAGTTCTGCACCATTCCCCCTGATCGCCCCGAGTATTCTGGCTGCGGATTTTGCGCGGCTGGGAGAAGAAGTAGAAGCCGTTGCCCAGGCCGGGGCAGATTGGATCCATCTGGACGTAATGGATGGCCATTTTGTGCCGAACATTTCCTTCGGCCCAGCCGTGGTCAAGGCACTCCGTGGGCGCACCTCCCTGCCCTTTGACGTGCATCTGATGATTGCACCTGTTGACCCTTATCTAGAGGCTTTTGCCAAAGCCGGGGCTGACCAGATTCTCATTCACATAGAAGCGGGCCCGCATACGCACCGCTCACTTCAGCTTATTCGCCAGCTTGGGGCCAAACCCGGTATTGTACTGTGCCCAGCCACCCCGGCAGAGGCCATTGCCGAGGTCATGGACCTTGTAGACGTCATACTGGTCATGACGGTGAACCCCGGCTTTGGTGGGCAGAAGTTCCTGACAAGCCAGTTGCCCAAAATTACCCGTATCCGGGACATGATCGCACAGAGCGGCCGCGATATCCGGCTGGCGGTCGATGGTGGCATAGACGCGCAGACAGCCCCACTGGCAACGCAGGCAGGAGCAGATGTGCTGATTGCCGGGAGTGCCGTGTACGGCAAGGCGGATTACGCTGCCGCCATTGCCTCCCTCCGCCCTGCATGACCTACCGCGCGGAGAGAGAAGTCAAATTGATCCAAATGATGTCATAAAGTTCTATTAGAAATCACCAGCCCTAAAGCCCCAGCATGGAGTTACCTTTAATCTGATGCCCCTTCGCCGCTGGACCCGTGGACCCCGCCTTGCTTATGCCATGCGCAACCCGCTTGGTGGGTTTGCGCGTGTTCCTGCTGCTCCAGCCGTTGTGCTGCGCGATTTATGGCCGGGTAACGCCACGGTAGGCGAAAAACTGGTCCGCAACCGGACCGAATTTGAGGGCGTATCCCGCTCGCTCCAGTCGAACGTATGGGATGACCCCACATGGCCTGCGGCTTACCGCCGGTGGTTACAGAGTTTTTGCTGGCTACAGGACCTGCGGGAACTGGGAGCCGAATCCGCCCGGATCAAAGCCCGGACCCTTGTTTCCCACTGGATCCGCCAGCCTGCGGCGGAGCGGGCCGTTATTGACCCCTCCATAACCGGGGCGCGGCTATGTGCATGGCTAGGCTGTTACGAATTTTTTGCCGCCTCGGCGGATGACACTTTTCGCCAGCATCTGATGGCGTCACTTATGATGGAAGCACGGTCCATTATGGCGCTTATGCCAGAAGCCGTTTACGGCTGGCAGGCCCTGTGCGCGCTTAAGGGCCTTCTGGCCGTTGCTGTCTCCATCCCGGACTACCCGGAATTTCTGACCCGGTATCTGCGATTGATTGACGAAGTCATCACAAGCCAGATTCTGCCCGATGGCGGCCACATCACCCGCAGCCCTGAAGACCTGTTCCTGACTGTGAAGGAACTGGCCGAAATGCTTTACATTCTTCAGGTCGCGCGCCTGCCTCTGCCCACAACACTGGTGGATGCCGCCAACCGTACTGTCCCTGCCCTGCGGGCCATGCGCCATGCGGATGGTGGGCTGGCCTTGTTCAACGGTAGCCGTGAGCGTGACCCGCAACTGGTGGAACTTGTTCTAAACCGTGCGTCCCGTTCACGGGTTGTCGCGGCAGGCTTGCCAGAAAGCGGTTTTGCACGGCTAAGCAGCGGCCGTGCCCTGCTTATTGCCGATGCCGCCGCCCCGGCCCCCAATGGGTTTGACCACACGGCGCACGCTGGAATGCTGTCGTTTGAATTTTCATCCGGCAAACAGCGGTTGATCGTAAATTGTGGCGCCAGCAAACAAAAAGGCTGGGCCGAAGCACTGCGTTACCCTGCGGCCCATTCCGTGCTGGAACTTGGCGGCATGTCCCCCATAACGTTCGAAGCCAACGGCACTACCAGCAGACCGCCGCAGGTAACGCGCACCCATGCAACACAGGATGGCGCACACTGGCTGGACATGACCCATAACGGGTACGAAAGTCAGGGAGGGGGCGTTTATCATCGCCAGCTTTATCTGGGCAAAGATGGCCGGACACTGCGTGGGGAAGAAAGACTGGAGGGGGCAACACTCGCCCGCTCCCCGTGTGTACGCTTTCACCTCCACCCGGACATCATGGTGGAACCGACCGAAAACGGCTATCTTTTGCACAGCGAGGAGGAAAGCTGGCTGTTCCAGTCCGATGGGCAGATCAGTGTGGAGGAAAGTGTTTACCTTGGCGGGAGCCGCCGCATGGCTACACTCCAGCTTGTGTTGACCCCCGCCGCCGCACCACCACAAGACACATCTCCCACCCCACTCCCTCCTGAAGACGATGTGGAAGAAGATGGCGGGGCCCCCTTGCTGCAAACTACAACACCGCAGGAAGAAGCAGCCACTCCCCTCCCCGCCCTAACGGAAGCCGCTGAACAGACACCAGACCTCCTCCCCGATGAGAGCATTGTGCTGACCGCTCCCGACCTTGTGGAAGAGGCAGCCGCGCCCATGCCGGACGGAATACCGCATGAGCAGGCCCATGCACCTACGCTCCCCCATGCCGCGTTAAGCCACGCCATGGCGCAGCCTCCACCCAAGCCAATCCATTGGGCCATGACCCTGATCAGCGAATAAACCGTGTTGTGAAGATACTCGAAGTTACAAACGTCGATTTTTCACTCACCCATTTCCTGCTTCCTCTCATGCGGGTTCTGCGCGCCAACGGGCACGAAGTTGTTGGCGTCTGTGCGGACGGGCCACTCTTAAAAACACCACGGGAAGAGGGGTTTCGTATTGAGACACCGCCCCTAGCCCGTTCCTTTTCTCCCATTGCACAGGTACGTGCCTTATGGGCGCTCATACGCCTGATCCGGCGTGAAAAACCCGATATGGTGCACGCACATATGCCCATTAGCGGCATTCTGGCCCGCGTGGCGGCCAAGTTCTGCGGCGTGCCCTGCATTGCCTACACATGCCACGGCTTCTTGTTCAACCAACCCGGTTCAGCCGCAAAACGCCAACTGGCCAAACTGTTGGAAAGGGGATGTGGCCACATTACAGACATCTATCTGACAGTTTCAAAAGAAGAAGCGGATGATGCGGCACGCCTGCATATTCACCCACACCCCATTGCCATAGGGAATGGGCGTGACAGTTCTGTTTTCCACCCCGATGCGGCCGCACGGCACCGTGTTCGTACGGAACTGGGCACAGCATCCCAAACCGTGGTAATTATTGTTGTCTCCCGCCTTGTGCGCCACAAAGGCTACCCCGAACTGCTGGCCGCCATGCAGAACGTGCCAGATGCCGAACTCTGGGTTGTAGGGGAGCGGCTTGCAAGCGACCACGGCGCCCGGCTGGACAACGCGCTAACACAGGCGCAGCAGATACTAGGACCACGCTTGAAGTGTTTGGGCTACCGGGCAGATATTCCTGCTCTCCTGGCTGCTGCGGATATTTTTACACTGCCCAGCCACTTTGAAGGGCTCCCCATGTCTATTATTGAAGCCATGTTGAGCGGCCTGCCCGTAGTTGCCACGAATATTCGTGGTCCGCGTGAGCAGATTGTGGATGGGCAGACTGGCCTTCTGGTCCCTGTGGCACAGAGGAAGCCACTCGCGCGCGCCTTGCGGCAACTGGTCAGCCAGCCCACCCTACGCCGCAGGATGGGACAGGCCGGACGGGCACGCGCCTTGTCACTGTTTGAAGAACGCGACGTTCTGGCCAGAACAGTCCGTCTGTTGACCGCGTCTCAAACCCAGCCAACTGACTAATACCGTATCCGGCTCAGTCTTTTTTGGCTGGGACGTCCGTTAGAGCTTTTTGCGTTTCTGGCGAAAAGCGGATGGTCAGACGAGATGGTGATGCGGCAAGGCGACCACCCGTGCGCGTTTCATCCAGCCGAATGCGTACGCCCGAGTCATTTTCCATCAGGTGGCCAGCAACGCCCTTGCCAACCGTTGTCTCGCCCGAAAGAGACCAGTACGTGCCAGCAAAATCTTCCAGCCGCTGGAGGTTATAAACCTTGCCCACGCTATTACCGGAAGAAAAACCAATGGCTGCCGCCGAAGCACCATTAATTTCAAAGGGA